>NZ_VEPX01000030.1:0-10235 GCF_006349665.1 Bacillus sp. CD3-5
TCACATACCAAATCATTATAAATTCATACTGGATAAACCAATGTATTGGGCCTTATCAAATTACACAGACTTCTTGATGGAACCGATATAATTTGATAATCGCTGATATATTTCGAGTTGCGCCGATATATTTCCAAAATCGCTGATATATTTTCAAGTGGCAATCAAGATGATTTCATTTACCGCAAAACCATTATCTGAATTTCATCAACTATTAATCAGTTGCCTTCCTATTTAAAAACGACTACAATTTTACTGTTATAGATGAACGAAAAAATAGAATAGGAGGGGAGACTATGCCAAGGAAAGTATGGCTATTAGTAGCTGGGATGATTATTAATGTCACGGGTGCTTCTTTTTTATGGCCTTTTAATACAATTTATTTGCATGATCACCTAGGGAAATCTTTATCTGTGGCCGGAATGGTATTAATGATCAACTCGCTTACTGGTGTAATCGGAAACTTGCTCGGCGGTGTTTTATTTGATAAATGGGGCGGTTATAAATCAACTTTAGTAGGGATTGTCATTACACTCGTATCGATTTTAGGTCTTGTGTTCTTCCACGGTTGGCCGTTATATGTTGTGTGGCTAGCGTTAATCGGCTTTGGTTCTGGAATGGTCTTCCCATCGATGTATGCGATGGTTGGTACGGTTTGGCCAGAGGGCGGAAGACGAGCATTTAATGCGATGTACGTTGGACAAAACGTTGGTATTGCGATTGGAACAGCGTGTGGTGGATTAGTTGCATCGTATCGTTTTGATTATATTTTCTTAGCAAACTTTATTTTATACTTTGTATTCTTCTTAATTGCTTTTATTGGATTCCGTGGTATGGAAGATAAGAAAGAGCCAGGAGTGCAAAAAGAAGTTGAAACGAAAAAAGGTTGGTCGCTTACACCTGGATTCAAAGCACTTCTTATCGTATGTGTAGCATATGCTTTATGCTGGGTTACATACGTACAGTGGCAAGGAGCAATTGCAACACATATGCAAGAGTTAAATATTAGTCTTCGTCACTATAGTTTATTATGGACGATAAACGGAGCGATGATCGTTTGTGCACAGCCACTAGTTAGTATGTTAATTCGCTGGATGAGGCGTTCGTTAAAACAACAAATTATGATTGGGATTCTTATTTTTGCAGTGTCATTCATTGTATTAAGTCAAGCGCAGCAATTTACGATGTTCCTCGTTGCGATGGTAACATTAACAATTGGTGAGTTATTTGTTTGGCCAGCGGTTCCGACAATTGCAAATATACTTGCGCCAAAAGATAAGTTAGGGTTTTATCAAGGTGTTGTAAATAGTGCGGCGACTGTAGGGAAAATGTTCGGGCCGGTCGTTGGCGGAGCAATTGTGGATTTATACAATATGGAAGTATTGTTTATAGCAATCATGGTAATGCTTGTAGTAGCGCTTATCGCAACGAGTATTTATGATAAACGAGTAAAAGTAGAAGAAACAGTTGAAGAAAAAATTGCAGTTTAGTTTGACGGAACATGTTCACATGTTTTAGAATATATTTAAATAAAACAACCTTTCGAACAAGGGAGATAGCTCGGCTGTCTTAAGACGAATTCGTTAGTTATTAAAAGTAACGATTAACCGAGAAGCCCCGCTTTAAGTAAGCTCTTTAGAGATACGAAGTGGAGGGTAGTTCAAATTAACTCATATGTGTAATAACAGTGAGAAGGAGTAGTAGTAATAGAAGCTGGTTTAGAGAGTTGACGGTCGGTGCAAGTCAATCCACGTTTCGTTATGAACTCGCCTTTGAGTTGCAGTTGTGAAATTAATAGTAGCAATTGCCGTTAATCCACGTTACGGATCTAAGCGAATGTATATTTGTACATTAATTTAGGGTGGTACCGCGGGAATCTATAACCTCTCGTCCCTTTCTAGGGATGAGAGGTTTTTTGTATTTTGGGCGGTGAAAATAAATAGAATTTCAAGGAGGGTATCTCATGAGCTTTAATCATCAAGAAATTGAGAAGAAGTGGCAAGGGTACTGGGAAGAGAATAAAACATTCCGTACGCCAGATGAGACAGAAAAACCAAAATTTTATGCACTAGATATGTTCCCATATCCATCAGGTGCAGGCTTACACGTAGGACATCCAGAAGGTTATACAGCAACAGATATTTTATCTCGTATGAAGCGTATGCAAGGATATAACGTTCTTCATCCAATGGGATGGGATGCATTCGGTCTTCCAGCAGAGCAATATGCACTTGATACTGGAAACAGCCCAGCTGAATTTACAGAGCATAATATTAATACATTCCGTAACCAAATTAAATCATTAGGTTTCTCTTACGATTGGGACCGTGAAGTAAATACAACAGATCCAAACTACTACAAGTGGACACAATGGATTTTCCTAAAACTATTTGAAAAAGGCTTAGCTTACGTTGATGAAGTACCTGTAAACTGGTGTCCAGCACTTGGTACAGTACTTGCAAACGAAGAAATCATTGACGGTAAGAGTGAGCGCGGTGGACATCCAGTTGAGCGTCGTCCGATGAGACAGTGGATGTTAAAAATTACAGCTTACGGAGATCGTCTATTAGAAGATCTTGATGAGCTTGATTGGCCAGAAAGCTTAAAAGATATGCAACGTAACTGGATCGGTCGTTCTGAAGGTGCCGAAGTACACTTCAATATCGATGGTACAGACGAGAAGTTCACAGTTTTCACAACGCGTCCTGATACATTATTCGGTGTAAGCTACTGTGTACTTGCTCCAGAACATGCACTTGTTGCTGATATTACAACTGCTGAACAAAAAGAAGCTGTAGAAGCTTACATTAATTCTGTAAAAATGAAGAGTGATTTAGAGCGTACAGAACTTGCGAAAGAGAAAACTGGTGTATTCACTGGTGCTTACGCAGTTAACCCAGTAAATGGTGAGAAATTACCAATCTGGATCGCTGATTACGTTCTTGCAACTTACGGAACAGGTGCTGTAATGGCAGTTCCAGCTCATGATGAGCGTGACTATGAATTTGCATCAACGTTCAATCTTCCAATGAAGGAAGTTGTAAAAGGCGGAGACATTACGAAAGAAGCATACACAGGTGATGGTGAACACGTAAACTCAGCATTCCTTGATGGTTTAAATAAAGAAGAAGCAATCGCAAAAATGATTGAATGGCTTGAAGTAACGAGCGCAGGAAATCAAAAAGTAACATACCGTCTACGTGACTGGTTATTCAGCCGTCAACGTTACTGGGGTGAACCAATTCCAGTTATTCACTGGGAAGATGGCACAATGACAGCTGTAAAAGAAGAAGAATTACCATTAGTTCTTCCGAAAACAGACAACATCCGTCCTTCAGGTACAGGTGAATCACCACTTGCTAACATTGACGAGTGGGTAAATGTTGTTGATCCTGAGACTGGTAAAAAAGGTCGTCGTGAAACGAACACAATGCCACAATGGGCTGGTAGCTGCTGGTATTACTTACGTTACATCGATCCAAACAATAGCGAAGCACTTGTAGATCCTGAAAAAGTAAAACAATGGCTTCCAGTTGATATTTATATCGGCGGAGCAGAGCACGCTGTACTTCACTTACTATATGCTCGTTTCTGGCATAAAGTATTATACGATATCGGTGTAGTTCCAACGAAAGAGCCGTTCCAACAATTATTCAACCAAGGTATGATTCTAGGTGAAAACAACGAGAAAATGAGTAAATCAAAAGGTAACGTTGTAAACCCTGATGATATCGTAGCAAGCCACGGTGCAGATACACTTCGTCTATACGAAATGTTCATGGGACCATTAGATGCTTCAATCGCTTGGTCTGAAAATGGTCTTGACGGAGCTCGTCGTTTCCTAGACCGCGTATGGCGTCTATTCGTTCAAGATAATGGTGAATTAAGTGAGAAAATTACTGATGCACCAAATAAAGAGCTTGAAAAAGCTTATCACCAAACAGTGAAGAAAGTAACAGAAGACTATGCAGAGCTTCGCTTCAACACAGCGATTTCTCAAATGATGGTATTCATCAACGATGCATACAAAGCTGAAACACTTCCGAAAGAATATGTAGAAGGTTTCGTAAAAATGATTGCACCAGTTGCACCTCACATCGGGGAAGAGCTATGGAGCAAACTTGGATACAATGAAACAATCACATATGCAAGCTGGCCAACATTTGATGAGTCTAAACTTGTAGAAGATGAAGTTGAAATCGTTGTTCAAGTTATGGGTAAAGTTCGCGCAAAACTAACAATGAGTAAAGACGCATCAAAAGAAGAAATGGAACAACTTGCACTTGAAGCAATTAAGGACCAAATTGAAGGGAAAACAGTTCGTAAAGTAATTGTAGTTCCTGGAAAACTTGTTAACGTTGTTGCAAACTAATTCATTCAAAAAAGCTCAGAGGATTTATACTCTGAGCTTTTTTGTGTAGAAAATAATTTCTGGATTACCTTAGTCTAAGTTTTCAATTATTCCATTACGTACAAATAAAAGAGCGGAATTCCCATGCAGACAAACACCTATTTTTCTATAGGAAATATGATAAAAAAGGTAGGCTAAAATGAGTAGAAGAGGTGAAAGGAATGAAAGGGATGGACAATAATGCACCACACGGATTTTTCGGAGGTGGATCGGATAGTTATGAACAAATGATGTTAATGGGAGGGGCTGGCCAACAAGGATACGGTGGAATTCCGAGCTGGATGGATGGAGCAGCAGGAGGTTTTCCAACATCAGTAGCCGGCATACAAACTGGAATGCCGACATCAATGGGAGGTTTTTCGACATCAGGGGCTGGAATGCCTACAGTAACAGGAGGATTTCCAGTAGGAGCACCAACTACATTTCCTTCTTTTGTTGGAGGAGTGCAGACAGGATTTCCGGTACCAGGAGTAGGTGTTGTAGCTGGAGGAATAGGTGGGTATCCGCAATTTGTTCACGGTCAACATGGACATCACCACCATCACCATCAAGGTCACCACGGCCATCATGGACATCATGGACATCATCATCACCATCAAGGTCACCAAGGTCAACATGGACATCATCACCATCAAGGCCACCACGGTCAACATGGACACCATCACCACCAAGGTCACCACGGTCACCAAGGTCAACATGGACATCATCAACAACAAGTACATCACCACGGACACCATCATATACATCCACAGGCTGTTCTTTATCAAACTCATCAAGGTCACCAAGGTCACCAAGGTCACCAAGGCCACCAAGGTCATCAAGGTCACCAAGGTCACCAAGGTCATCAAGGTTACCAAGGCCAACAACACCAACAACACCAACAACACCAACAATACCAACAGTATCAACAACAATCTTCTCCTTGGACAGGTGGAATTGGAGCAGGAGGAGCGGGGGCAGCAGCAGGAGCGGCTAGCATTAGTGGAGCTGCAGGACATGCGGGACACGTGGGTCATTAATGATTGCCAGAAAAAAAGACATAATAAAAAACTGCTAGGAAATCCTAGCAGTTTTTTTCAGCTTCTTGGCGTTGACGTTCGATTTCAGCACGAAGTTGTGGTTCTGGTGCTTGCCAGCCTTCTGGTTTTAGAATTTTGCCGTCGCCTTCACGGAATCGAGGTTTTCCATCAGGGAATAGTTTTGCCATGTTTGCGTTATTTACAATTTCGAATCCTTTATCAGGACGTACGCCCATTTCGGCAAATGTTCCGAATGCAAAATAAATAAGGTCAATTAGTGCATCATATTGATCTTCAACAGTCGTTGCTTCCAGAAATTCTTCTAGCTCTTCTTGCATAAAACTCGCACGGATTTTTGCACGTTCTTCTGTTAGTTTTGTTGGAGTATTTGTCACAGGGTGTCCGAACTCTTTATGCATTTTTGCAACAAGTTCGTACCCTTTATCTAAACCTTTTTCGTTTGTCATGTTGTTTCATCCTTTCTCGCTTTGTCCGAATCTCATTGTAACATAGGGTGATTATGAAATGAAAAGGGACTGTCCAAAAGTTTTAGCTTTTAGTTAAGATAGGGAAAGACTATATCGAATAAACGACAAAACATAACCCATTAATAAAAGAAAGCCATCCCGGAATACTTTTGGGACGGCCCTGCTCGTTATTTTTCTTCTTTTATTAAAATGGATAAAATAAGGTCGATGCCAAACATACCAACGAGCAACATTGGTATAACGACAAGTAAATAACGTGTGAAGGAAACATTTTTTAAATATGTATGAGCAAATAAAAAGACGCCGAGAAATAAAATACCATTTAAAATAGGCTTTACTAATTTTTTAGACATAAGCTCCCCCATAAATATCTTCTCTCTCTATCTAAAATAAAAACTCCTCTTTCCGTTGTATCATGCTGGAGAGAGGAGTTCAATCATTTCTCATTCAATTACACCAGAATTTGTAATATTTACGGTGTATTTTATAGTAACTGGAACATCTTTGTACATTTGTTTCCACTCCTCTAACTTGAATGGGCGATAATGTTGCTTATATTTAGCACCTAGCCCGAGCGGATCGACGCCTAAAGACTTAAGTTGCTTAATTAACTTAGCAGCTTGTTTATCTAATTGTTTTTGGATGTTTTTTTCAATGTTTTTTGTGTTCTTGTTATTTTCTAAGTTAATTTGCTTCGATAGTTCTTGAATACGTGCATCAAGATGAACGTGAATGAAAAAAGAAGGCTTCCCGTTTTTAATTTTTATATCGTAAGTTGGAACAGAACGAATATTATTAATCATTACGTACGCGGAATCCGTTTTGAATTCATGTGAATCTAATTTATGTTTCTCTAATAGTCCTTTAAAGATGAACATATCTTTTTCTGCGATTTTACCGATATATTTATCCTTTTTAAAAAGACCAATTCCGTTGATTTTTATTTTATCACCATGCTTCTTTAGAATGGGAATATAGTAGTCTTGCCCTTCTTGATAATAACGGAATGCTCCTACATGCAGATTATCTGTTGGTAAAGGACCGGTCTCCATATTATGTTCTAACAACTTTTTTATATAAATTGCAACGTTGTATGAAGTCGAATATTTGCCTTTTAAAAGTTCAGTACCATTCCCCTCTAATAAACCAACATATAAAGCGTTCCCTATGTTTACATCTCGAAGTAATGTATCGAATGAAGTAGACATTCCTGTTTTGGCAAGTCTTATCGTATATAGAGCGACACGCATTTGCCCACTAGCAAATGGTTGAGAAGACTCTAAAGATGTTTCAGCTTTTACTTGTTTTACCGCATTTGCGGTGCCTTCAAAAACTTGAACTTTATTTCCTTTTTTCTGAATGGGACAAACGAATGTCACTTTTAGTTTTTTATCTTTTGCAACATCAAATACTGTTCCTTGAATAAGTTGTACATCATCGATAATATTTTTTTGTAAACACCCAGTTAGACTGAAGAATGTTATACAAGAAATCAGTATTAATTTGCTTGTGCTTTTGATTTTTTCCATTTTCTTTTCACCCACACAATAATAAATAGGATTGGGATGTATACATAAATAAGCCAAAAACTCCCCTTTGATGCATTACTAATAAAATTATTAATATCGTGTCTGTTTGTTAAAAGTTGTGAAACAATGAGAGTGATAAACATAAAAGCGATTAAAACACCTCTTTGTTTTACACGGAATATTTCATGTGTTGCTCTCGTTGCTGCCCATAAAGGGAGGATAAAACTTGAAATAATAACGAGTGCATAGCCTGAAATTGCAATATATTCGAGTCTTTCTATAAACGGTAATTGAATGACTTGGGTCATAGAAAGTTGGGGCCATATCGTTTTTAATAATTGTTTTTCACTAAAAAATGCAAAGGCTAAAAGGGTGCTAAATACATATAGAAGATTTGAAAATAGTGCTCCAAGCTGAGCGTATTTATGAGATTGCATAGGCTTTTTCACAAATGGATACACCATGAGGTAAATCTCAAAACCAGTCATACTGTAGATTGACACTTGAGCGGATTTTAAAATGTCTGAAAAAGAATGTGTGAATATAGGCAGTAAATTCTCCCAATGTGAATATTTCAAAACGAATAAGCTTAAAAATAAATATCCCAATGTACCACCAACAGAGATGACGCAAATACCGGTAATGACACGAAATCCAGAAGAGACAATGTAATAGCTAACTAAGCATAAAAAGAGTGTTAACATCCACGTGGAAGCAGTTGGGAACATCCATACTTGAATAATTTCAACATACGTTCGAATGACCGAAATACTGACGATTAAAAAATAAGCTGCAAAGATGATATTAAAGATATTCCCTATCCACTTTCCAAACGTTTGTCGTTGTAAATCAATTAAATTTCCATTTGTTTCTTTTAATAAAAAATACATCATCCATATAAGAAGATGGATACAGAGTCCTGTGATTACAACGCCCATCCAGCCGTCGTATCCAGCGGCCTTTGCGGTGATTCGAGCGAAGCCGAGAACGCCAGCACCGAACTGTGCACCGTGAATTAAGAAGAAAACGAAAATAGGAGATATTTGATATTTTTCTTGAACTTTACTCATCGAATGCACCTCATTTCTTAATCATCAAAGTCTGATCTATGTTTTGTTGAAATTCCTTTCGCTGCTTTTTTTACATGTTGTGGCCTTGCTTGTACATCCCGTGTATCAATCATTGTTAAAGGAAAACGAATCCAAGAGTCTTTAACAGACTGTTGTCTTGTCGGATAAAACAAAGCGTACGGCTTACGTAAGGAAGTAAGTCTAAATAGATGAGTAAATAAAAAGATAAATCCAAGAGAAATCCCGAACAATCCGCCTATTTCTGCAAACATAAGAAAAGGAAAACGTAGTAGTCGAACCGCATTACCCATTTTATAAATAGGTGTAATAAAGGAGGCGAGTGCTGATAAGGCAACGATAATTAATAAAATATTACTCGTTAAACCAGCTTGTACAGATGCTTGCCCAATTACGATACCGCCTACAATACCGAGCGTTTGACCAACTTTCATCGGTAACCTCGCGCCAGCTTCTCTCAGTAAATCGATTGCGAGTTCTAAAAAGAGTGCTTCAATTAAAGGCGGGAATGGTACTTGCGCCCTTGATAAAATTAAAGTTTCAAGTAAATCACTCGGAATGAGTTCATAATGATAATTTAAAACTGCAACGTATAACGGTGTAGCGCAAATTGAAAATAGAACGGCAATTAATCTTAAAACCCTTGAAAATGTAGCATACATCCAGGAGACGTTATAGTCTTCTGGGGAAATGAAAAAATCGAAATAGGATACAGGTGTTAGTAAAACACTTGGAGAGCCATCCACAAAAATAGCGATTTTCCCATCGATTAGTGCTTTTGTAACTCTATCAGTGCGTTCTGTATTGATATAGAGAGGGAAAATCGACTTTTCTCCCATCAATTCTTGTAAATAAGCACTATCATTAATTTGATCATATTCAAGAGCACGTAAAGACTCCTCTAGAAAATCAACATTATCTTTTTCAGCAAGGTTGTCTAAATACATCATGACAACTTTTGTTTTGGAAAACTCACCGATAATCATCTCTTTTGTTTGTAAATCTAAAACAGGAAGACGTTTTCGTACTAAATTTATGTTTGTATCAATATCCTCTACAAAACCTTCTTGCGGACCAATAACAGTCGATTCATTTAAAGGAGGAGTTGGTGCACGATAATTATCAATTGCAATATTTGCGAGCATACATTTTTGATCTTTCTGATTCAACTGAATAATCGCATGCCCCTTTAAAACCATATCTTCAATTTTTTGTAAGTCGTTCGTAATTGTAATGCCACTCATTGGAATATGTTCTTTTAGCTCTTCTAGTGAAGCACAAGGTCGTTCTAAAAGAGTGGGCATTAAATATTTTTGTAATTTCTCTCCATCAAGCGAAGGACGATAGTAAGAAATCCAATAAGGCATCGTTTCATCGTCAGATGTGTGATAATTAACAAAATCACTAGACTGTTTGAGCTTCTCTATTAAATCTTGTAGAGAATGAATATGTTCTTTTTCTGGTTTCGTAAAATCATAAATACTATTACCTTTAGAATTTTGTTGCTGCTGCCCTTGATCTGAGTTGTTGTGTTTAGAGTGTTGTTGTTGATCTTGCTCCGAGTTGTCTTGCTTGGAATGTTGCTGTTGATTTTGCTCCGAGTTGTCTTGCTTAGAATGCTGCTGTTGATCTTGCTCCGAGTTGTCTTGCTTGGAATGTTGCTGTTGATTTTGCTCCGAGTTGTCTTGCTTAGAATGCTG
>NZ_VEPX01000031.1:0-9244 GCF_006349665.1 Bacillus sp. CD3-5
TTTTTATCAGTGTTGACACATAAAAAGAGGTTCAGACACAAAAACAGGCTGTGGAAAAGACTTTCTCCACAGCCTGAAAAAAATCTCAGCCTATAGGCTGAGATTTTTTCGTTAGGCAAATATTTTTGTAAAATGAAAAAAATATGGTATACAAAAGTATAGTTGCTTTTTATATAGAAGGGATGGTAAAGGGATATGCAAAATTTTGTATTTCGTAATCCAACGAAACTTATTTTCGGTAAAGGTCAATTAGAGCAATTGAAAACTGAAATTCCACAGTTCGGTAAAAAAGTTCTTCTCGTATACGGGGGAGGCAGCATTAAAAGAAATGGTATTTATGATAATGTAATTTCTATTTTAAAGGATATAAATGCGGAAGTATTTGAATTGACAGGTGTTGAACCGAATCCACGTGTATCAACTGTAAAGAAAGGAATTCAAATTTGTAAAGAGAATGGTGTTGAATTCATTTTAGCAGTTGGCGGAGGAAGTGTAATTGACTGTACGAAGGCAATTGCAGCTGGTAGCAAATATGATGGAGATGTATGGGATATTGTAACGAAAAAAGCATTTGCCAATGAGGCATTACCATTTGGTACCGTACTTACGCTTGCGGCAACAGGATCTGAAATGAATGCTGGTTCTGTCATTACAAATTGGGAAACGAATGAAAAATATGGCTGGGGTAGCCCAGTTACTTTCCCTCAGTTTTCAATTTTAGATCCGCTCCATACTGCGTCTGTGCCAAGGGATCAAACGATTTACGGTATGGTAGATATTATGTCACATGTATTAGAGCAATATTTCCATCATGGAACAAATACAGAATTACAAGATCGTTATTGTGAATCTGTTTTAAAAACAGTAATTGAGACAGCTCCTAAGCTTTTAAGTGATTTAGAAAATTATGAGCATAGAGAAACGATCTTATATTGCGGTACTATGGCGTTAAACGGGATTTTAGCGATGGGAGTAAAAGGAGACTGGGCAACTCATAATATTGAACATGCAGTTTCTGCGGTTCATGACATACCACACGGGGGTGGCCTTGCGATTCTATTCCCGAACTGGATGAAGCATGTTGTAGATGAAAATGTAAGTCGTTTTAAACAGTTCGCTATTCGTGTATTCGATGTAGAAACAGATGGAAAGACTGATCGAGAAATTGCGTTAGAAGGAATTGAGGCTTTACGTCAATTTTGGACTTCAATTGAGGCACCAGTAAAGTTATCTGATTACGCTATTGGAGAAAATGAAATTGATTTAATGGTGGATAAAGCGATGGCTAATGGCGAATTTGGTAACTTTAAAAAATTAAATAAAGACGATGTTTTAAGCATATATAAAGCTTCCCTATAAGTGAAGCGAGTAAAGGAACCCATTTGATATCACAATCAAATGGGTTTCTTTTTGTTGTTTATAACTGTTTATAACTGTTTGTGATTGTTTTTGGTTATTTATGAATGTTTATGGTTGATTTTTGTGATCGTTTTCATTATACTGTAATCAAAGAAGAGGTGAATAAAATGTTAACTCCTGAACGTCATCAAATGATATTGCAACTTGTAAAAGAGCAGAAGGTTGTTAAATTACAGCAATTAGTGGAAAGAACAGCGAGCTCTGAATCAACAATTCGTCGTGATTTAGCGCAATTGGAAAAACAACGGTTATTAAAAAGAGTTCACGGTGGTGCGGCTGTTTTAACAGGAAAAGGACAGGAGCCGACGATGGTTGAAAAATCATCCAAAAACATTCAGATAAAACAACAAATTGCGAAGTATGCGGCTAGCGTTGTGGAACAAGGTGATTGCATTTATTTAGATGCAGGAAGTACAACATTTGAAATGATTCCATTTTTAATAAATAAGGATGTTACTGTCGTTACGAATGGACTTATGCATATTGAAGCTTTAGTTGAAAATAATATTCGTGCTTATTTACTAGGCGGAATGATGAAGAGTAGGACGAAAGCTTTAATCGGTGCCATGGCACAGGAAAGTATGCAGAAGTATCGTTTTGATAAATGTTTTTTAGGGGCGAATGGTGCACATGAACAGCTTGGTTTTACAACACCAGATCCGGAAGAGGCGCTTTTAAAGCAAATGGCATTAACATTAGCAAATGAAGGATATTTCTTAATTGATGAAAGTAAGTTTTCGGAAGTTGCGTTTGCGAAAATTGCCAACGTTGAAGAGGCGAATATTATTACAAACCATTTAGAAATTGATTTAGAAAAATATAAAAGACAAACCAATGTAATTGAGGCTGATAAACAATGATCTATACAGTAACTTTAAACCCATCTATTGATTATATAGTACAAGTTAATTCCTTAGAGTTAGGCGCAGTAAATCGAGCAGAAAAAGATATGAAGTTTCCTGGAGGGAAAGGGATTAATGTTTCTCGTGTTCTTCATCGTTTAGGTGTTGAAAATGTAGCGCTAGGATTTACTGGTGGATTTACCGGTCGATTTATTAAAGATGTATTACAGACGGAAGGTGTAATAACAAACTTTATCCAAGTAAATGAAGATACTCGAATTAATGTGAAAATAAAAGGGAAAGAAGAAACAGAATTAAATGGGCAAGGACCTAGTGTGACTAAGGAACAATTTGAACAATTAATGAAACAAATTGAAAGTATGCAAAAGGGAGATTGTGTTGTACTAGCTGGAAGTGTACCAGCGTCTATTCCAACTACTTTTTATGAATCAATCGCAGCGTTCGGAGCTGAAAAAGGCATTCGTGTAGTAGTAGATGCAAGTGGTAGTGCCTTGCAACATGTAGTTAAAAATAAACCATTTTTAATAAAACCAAATCATCATGAACTTGGTGAGTTATTTGGAGTAGAAATTTCAACAGCAGAAGATATTTTACCGTATGGAAGAAAATTAATTGAACAAGGTGTAGAGCATGTTATCGTATCAATGGCCGGAGATGGGGCTTTATTATTTACGGCAGAAGGTATATATGAAGCAACTATTCCAAAAGGTGTTGTAATTAATTCGGTTGGGGCTGGAGATTCTCTCGTTGCGGGATTTGTAGGTAAATATGAACAGACAAAAGATATTGAAAAGGCATTTCAATATGGCGTTGCTACAGGGAGTGCAACAGCATTTTCAGCTGATTTATGTGAAAAGGAAAAAGTAGAAGAATTATTGTCGCAAGTAATTGTAACTAAGCGATAGGGGGAAGCAACATATGAAAATTACAGAACTATTAAAAAGGGATACAGTTATTATGAATTTGACAGCTTCAAATAAAGAAGCTGTCATAGATGAATTAGTTGAGAAATTAAACGGGGCAAATCGTTTAAATAGTAAAGCTGAATTTAAAGAAGCTATTTTAAAGCGGGAGTCACAAAGTACAACCGGCATTGGTGAAGGGATTGCTATACCTCATGCGAAAACAAAAGCTGTTAAGCAACCAGCGATTTGTTTTGGTAGAAGTGTAAGCGGTATCAACTATGAATCGCTTGACGGACAACCTGCGCATTTATTTTTTATGATTGCTGCAAGTGAAGGGGCGAATAATACGCATTTAGAAACGTTATCACGCCTATCTACACTATTAATGGATGAAGGGTTTCGTAAGCAATTGTTAGAAGCAAAGGATGAAGAAGAACTTCTTCGTTTATTTGATGAAAAAGAAAATGAAAAAGAAGAAGAAGAGGTTGAAGTTGCAAAACCAGAAGGGAATGAACCGTATGTATTAGCTGTTACAGCTTGCCCGACTGGAATCGCTCACACATATATGGCTGCAGATAGCTTGAAAGCAAAAGCAGCAGAGCTAGGAATTGCAATTAAAGTTGAAACGAATGGATCAACAGGTATAAAAAACGGTTTAACGAAAGAGGATATTGAACGCGCAACAGCTATAATTGTTGCGGCAGATAAACAAGTAGAAATGAATCGTTTTGCTGGTAAACATGTTATTCAAGTGCCAGTCGCTGACGGGATTAGAAAAACTGAAAAACTTCTTAATCGTGCTGTAAAACAGGATGCACCAATCTTTAAAGGTGTAAAAGAGGATGGAAAGGCAGAAAATACGGAGAAAGAAAATGGATTAGGAATTTATAAGCATTTAATGAACGGCGTAAGTAATATGCTTCCATTCGTTGTTGGTGGCGGGATTTTAATTGCGCTAGCGTTTTCGTTTGGTGGTATAAAAGCAGAAGGTCCTTTAGCTGAATTGTTCATGTCTATTGGAGGAGGGGGAACAGGGGCATTTTTATTCCTTGTACCAATTTTAGCAGGATTTATTGCTAGTTCTATTGCTGATCGTCCTGGTTTTATGCCTGGTGTTGTCGGAGGATTTTTAGCGGCACATGCGAATGCTGGATTTTTAGGTGGATTAATTGCTGGTTTCTTAGCCGGATATGTTGTTTTAGGATTGAAAAAATTATTTTCAGGGTTACCAGTACAGTTAGAAGGAATTAAGCCTGTTTTGTTATATCCAGTCTTTGGATTATTGATTACAGGAGTTGTTATGCAAAAAGTAGTAATTCCGCCTGTAGTAGCATTGAATGAAATGTTAACAGGATGGTTAAATGGTTTGAACGGTACAAATGCTATATTACTAGGTCTTATTTTAGGTGCGATGATGGCAATTGATATGGGTGGTCCAATTAATAAAGCAGCATTTACGTTTGGTATTGCTGCGATAGAAGCGAAGAACTTTGGGGTGCATTCAGCGGTTATGGCTGGTGGTATGGTGCCACCGCTTGCAATTGCGTTAGCAACTACCTTCTTTAAATCGAAGTTTACAGAAGCGGAACGTAAGTCTGGTTTAACAAATTATATTATGGGGGCATCGTTTATTACAGAAGGTGCGATTCCATTTGCAGCAGCAGATCCGGTTCGGGTAATTGTCAGTTGTGTTGTCGGTTCAAGTATTGCAGGTGCATTATCAATGTTATTCCAAATTACATTACCAGCACCGCATGGTGGATTGTTTGTTATCGCTTTAGTAAATAAACCAGTGTTATATATTTTCTCGATATTGATAGGGGCAGTTGTTTCTGCTCTTATGATGGGAATTTGGAAAAAGAAAGTTAAATAATACGTGTAAAGGGAGTAGCTTTTATTAGCTGCTCCTTTTTATTACAAAAAAGGAGGTTGATAATTGGAGAATGATGAATTTTGGTAAAAGATGTAATGAAATATGATTTTTTTGTAACAAAAAAGTAATACTGTAATTTTTTCTGGAAAAAAATTCTGGTGCTTGTATGTGGAAAATATATGAAAACTATTGGAAATTCTATAGGAAATGTAATTCATTAATATGGAAATTTATGTTACAGCTCATTAATCGTATATTACGAATGGTTTGTAATTGTGTGTTTTCTAAAAATCTTAAAAATCCGTTGCTATAATAAAAATACGAAAACAAAGCAAATGGAGGCTATTCATGAAAAAATTATTAGGTATAGCAACGGCGGCAGTTTTTGGTCTTGGGATTTTTGCAGGTTCTGCGAAAGCGGAAACGATTGTAACAACAGACGTATTAAATGTTAGAGAAAACCCAACTGTAGAGTCTAAGCTTGTAGGTAAAATGTTAAGTGGAAATAAATTAGATGTTGTAAATACAGAAAACGGATGGACAAAAATTAAATTAAATGGTCAAGAAGCGTTTGTAAGTGCTGAATTTACAAAAAGTACATATTATGTAACGGCGGGTGTGTTAAATGTTCGCGCTGGAGCGAATACTGACTCAGAAATTCTTGGAAAACTGAATAAAAATGATGTAATTGAAACGACAAATCAAGTTCAAAATGAATGGTTGCAATTTGACTATAATGGAAAAACAGGATATGTTCATGTGCCATTTTTAACAGGAACGGCACCAGTGATTGAAAAGAAAGAAGTTGCAACGAAAGAAGAAGCGCCGGAAAGAGTAAATACGCCGGTTAAAAGTAATAAAGTAGCTAAGAGTAAAGAATCTGTTAAGAATGTAGAATCAAGTAAACCTGTGGCAAAACAGCAGTCAACTACGAAACAAGTTGCGAAATCTAATGAAACAAGTGCACCGACTAGTGGACGTGAAATAACGGTAGAAGCGACAGCATATACAGCAGATCCGAGTGAGAATGGTTCGTATGGTGGTCGTGTATTAACTGCAATGGGGCATGACTTAACAGCTAATCCAAATATGAAAGTAATTGCTGTTGATCCTAAAGTAATTCCACTTGGATCAAAAGTATGGGTAGAAGGATATGGAGAAGCGATTGCTGGAGATACTGGTGGTGCGATTAAAGGAAATCGTATTGATGTTTTAGTTGGCTCAGATGGTAGTGCGAATAGCTGGGGGCGCAAATCTGTAAAAGTGAAAGTTATAGAGTAGTATATATGTATTAATATAAAAGGCGGTTGCTTGAAAGTATGTAAGCAATCGCCTTTTATGGATTATTGAAAAGGATAAATAGTTTTACCTGTAATAATTTTATATGCGCTGCAAAATTGGTTTTGTATATACTCTGTATCTTTATTTTCTAGATGTAATGTTGTTTCTTGGAGAGCAGAATGAAAAGAACGTAGTAAACAATTTAAGGCGAAGTATAATTCTTCTTGTGAACAATTGTGTTCTTTTGTAGCAGTAGCTAAAATGAGGTCTTTTGTCAAAGATGAAAAATTGATAGTGGATTGTTTCATAGTTAACTCATCCTCTCGAAGGTATTTTTAATCATATATATGCGGAATTGGACAAACTATGTTCTTTTTTATTTATAATTTCATGTACCGTAATGAAAGAACTTGCAATCATGCCGTTAAAATTGGTAAGATTGGGTATAATCAATAGATGGAGTACATTACATAAAGAGAGTTGAATGATATGGGAGAAGTGCAACGTGAAAAAGTTGCTGTCATCATTGGACCAACTGCTGTTGGGAAGACGAAGTTAAGTATTGATCTTGCCAAAGCGTTAAATGGTGAAATTATAAGTGGAGATTCCATGCAGATTTATCGTACGATGGATATTGGAACCGCAAAGGTGACGAAAGAAGAGATGGACGGAATTCCACATTATATGGTTGATATAAAAAATCCGGAAGAATCATTTTCGGTTGCCGAATTTCAAGAACGTGTTCGTAAGCATATTCGCGAGATTACAGAGCGTGGTAAATTGCCGATTATCGTTGGTGGAACTGGTCTGTATATACAATCTGTTTTATTCGATTATCAGTTTACGGATGATGCTGGTGATGCTATATACCGAGAACAAATGGAAAAGTTAGCATTAGAACGTGGTGTGGAATATGTACATAAGAAATTACAGGAAGTAGACCCAGAAAGCGCTGAGCGTATTCATGCAAATAATGTACGCCGTGTCATTAGGGCGTTAGAAATTTTCCACACGACGGGTGAAAAAATGAGTGATCAACTTGAAAAACAAGAAAACGAGTTATTATACGATGTTTCCTTAATTGGCTTGACAATGGATCGTGAAATGCTATACGATCGCATTAACTTACGAGTTGATATAATGATGGACCAAGGTTTATTAGAAGAAGTAGAAGGGTTGTATAATCGAGGGATACGAGATTGTCAATCTATTCAAGCGATTGGGTATAAAGAGATATATGATTATTTTGAGGATCGTGTCTCTTTAGAAGAAGCGGTATCACAATTAAAGACGAATTCACGTCGTTATGCAAAACGTCAATTAACGTGGTTCCGTAATAAGATGGATGTCACATGGTTTGATGTTACAGACGGTGAAAAAACGTCAGAAATTTTACGATACATAGAAGGAAAGCTACAACTAAAGTCGAATAATAGTAAGTAGAGAAAAAGAGGAGGATTCGACATGAAGCAATCAATCAATATTCAAGATCAGTTTTTAAATCAACTCCGTAAAGAGAATACGTTTGTTACGCTGTACTTATTAAATGGTTTCCAGCTTCGTGGATTAATTAAAGGATTTGATAATTTTACAGTCCTACTGGAAACAGAAGGTAAGCAACAGCTTATTTATAAACATGCAATTTCTACATTCGTACCACAAAAAAATGTTTCAATTGAATTAGAATAGTAATGAATTATTGTACATAACAAAAAAGAGCGAAATTTCTCGCTCTTTTTTTATTTGCTATAAACAATAAATAGTGAAATTTAAGCGATTCTAAATACAGTTAGACGAATGTTAGTGTTTCCTGTTGCAGGGATCGTAATCTCGTTAAGAGTAGATTGGACAGAAATGTTTGCTCCTGCAGCTAATGTTTCGATTGTAGTAAATGAAAGTGAGTCGCCTATTAAATTTGAAGAGAAGTTGTCAGTTGCGACTGCTCCATTTATTGAAATTCCTACTCCGAGTGGCGCACATCCTGGTGCAGTTGTAGAGATGGATACGCTAATTACATAAATACCACCGTTGATAACTGTAACTGTGTCTGTGCCATTAAAGATAATATTATTTACGTTAATTGCAGTACTGAAGATAAAGTTATTAAATTGTAGTACTGTTTGTTGAATGTTGTTTGTTACAACAATTGTTGCTATAGGGAAGCTAGGTCCAGAAGGCCCAGTAGGTCCGGTAACTCCTATACCAGTAGCGCCCGTTGGCCCTTGAACGCCTTGAGGTCCAGTGGCACCAGTAGCACCCGCCGGTCCTTGAACGCCTTGAGGTCCAGTGGCACCAGTAGCACCCGCCGGCCCTTGAATACCTTGAGGTCCGGTAGCACCTGTATTACCTTGAGGTCCAGTAGGTCCAGGAGGCCCACCAGAAGGCCCAGTAGGTCCGGTAACTCCTATACCAGTAGCACCCGTTGGCCCTTGAACACCTTGAGGTCCAGTAGCGCCTGTGTTACCTTGAACACCTTGAGGTCCAGTAGCGCCTGTGTTACCTTGAACGCCTTGAGGTCCAGTAGCACCAGTAGCACCTGCTGGTCCTTGAACGCCTTGAGGTCCAGTAGCACCGGTAGCACCCGTGTTACCTTGAACGCCTTGAGGTCCAGTAGCACCAGTAGCACCTGCTGGTCCTTGGACGCCTTGAGGTCCAGTGGCACCAGTAGCACCCGCCGGTCCTTGAGGTCCAGTAGGTCCAGGAGGCCCACCAGAAGGTCCAGTAGGTCCGGTAACTCCTATGCCGGTAGCGCCCGTGTTACCTTGAGGCCCAGTGGCACCGGTAGCACCTGTGTTCCCTTGAACACCTTGAGGTCCAGTGGCACCAGTAGCACCTGTGTTACCTTGAGCACCTTGAGGTCCAGTGGCACCGGTAGCACCTGTGTTACCTTGAGCACCTTGAGG
>NZ_VEPX01000032.1:0-8503 GCF_006349665.1 Bacillus sp. CD3-5
AAGTTAGTTTGTCTAGCATCTAAAATAAAAATTGACGTTTCACGTTGTTTGTTTCGTTCAGTTTTCAAAGAACTACTCGGTCGCTCATTTGCGACTTCCTTATGTTAACATTTTCATCTTTCAATGTCAACTAAGTTTTTCATTTCGTTTGTCGTTTTCGACGTTAATGTCATCGGCGACTTGTTCTATATTACACTTCTGTACTCTAATCGTCAATACTTTTTATCCTTTTTATTTTATAAATTATAAAGTTTTTTATACTCCTTCCCTAAAGATTAATAAACTAGTGTAGTCATTTTTATAATCGACAGTTTCTACTTTATAAAGAATGAATATCAAGCCACACAAATATATATTAAAAGTAGCTTTTTTATTTCGGTTACATTCACAATTATCTCCTACCACTTCTCTCTAGGAATTATAAATACATCGTACATTTACTAAAATCTAATTACATTAGGAGGCGTTATGAAATGCATGCTAATAAGAAAATCATTTATGTATCCCATGATGCCCATTTCCACGGAGCACAGCTGCTTTCTTTACATACTATTAAAGCCCTTAAAGAAAATTTTCATTACTCCGTCGCAATTATTTCTATTGGAACCGGTATTTTAATCCACGATTTTCAAAAGTATGGTCCTGTTTATTGCCTAGAGGAAGACTACCCAACGGAAGAAAAAGTCGAATTATTAATAAAGAAGTTATTATTAAAAGACTATACCATCGCCATATGTAGTACCGTCATAAGTGGTGATATAGTTGCATTACTAGCTAAACATAATATTAAAGTTATTTCATTAATACATGAATTGCCGCATTTAATACAACAGTACTCTGCGGAGGGAAAAGCAAGAAACATTGCCCAATCTGCTCACAAAATTGTCTTCCCTTCACAATACGTGTATGAAAAATTCCGTACAATTACCCAATTAAATCATCAAAAATGCCACATTCTCCCTCAGGGCTTGTTCAACCATAATCCTTATAAGAAAAATATTGCACAAGCGAGAAGCGATTTACGAAAAAAGCACAATCTGCCTCTCGATAGCAAAATCATCTTGGGGGTAGGTTTCGCTGATCATCGAAAAGGAATAGATTTATTCTCACTTATTGCTTACTCAGTAAGAAAGATGCATACGAATATTCATTTTATCTGGGTTGGGAAAACAGATGTTCATTTTTTTAATACAATCTCCCCAAGATATACAGCACATTTCACATTAGTGGACCCAACTCCAGATATCGGTTTATATAACGCCGGTGCTGATTTATATTTATTAACTTCAAGAGAAGATCCTTTTCCAAACGTAGTTTTAGAAGCATTAGATACAAAAGTCCCTGTTATAGGGTTCAAAAACGCTGGAGGTTTTGAAGATGTTGTTACGGAACAAACCGGCGCATTAGTAGACTATTTAAACTTACCTATGATGCTGGAAAAAATATATGAACTTATCGGGAATGAAGATTTACGATTACAAAAAGGGACCTTTGGCCAAGAACTTATTGAAAGAGATTTCAACTTTCTTGATTACGTTTATCAATTATTAAACTTGCTTGAGCATAATTATAAAAAAATAAGCGTCATTGTACCGAACTATAATTACGAAAAATACTTACCGGAACGAGTTAAATCAATATTAAATCAAACCTATCCCCTTTACGAACTAATTTTCCTAGACGATACCTCTACTGACAATAGCGTATCTATATTTGAAAAGCTGCTCTCAAATGAAAATAAACACCACCTGAAAGTTCAGCAAATTATTAATGATAAAAATTCTGGTTCTGTATTTAAACAATGGATAAAAGGTGTCTCTGCAGCAACCGGTGATTATATTTGGATTGCTGAGGCCGATGACTTATGTGATCAGACATTTTTAGAAGAAGTAATACAAGGGTTTCATATAGATAGTGATGTTGCCTTAAGCTACACACAATCAAAACAAATAGATGAACAAGGAAATATCTTGGCCAATCATTATTTGGATTACACAAATGATATTGATAAGGAAAAATGGCAGAGTTCTTATATCCGAAAAGGGATAGATGAAATACAAGATACGTTACTTATCAAAAACACCATACCTAATGTCTCAAGTGTAGTTTTTAAAAACATAGATATAAAAACAATAGCAAAACAATTGGAAAAGTTTAAAATAGCTGGTGATTGGTTTTTCTATGTTTCTCTCCTTAAAGAGGGGAACATTTATTTTAATCCAAAACCTCTAAACTATCATAGACGACATACAAATAGCGTAACAAGAACAGAAGATTCATATTCCCATTACAGTGAAGTTGTACAAATGCAGAATTTCATTAAAGACACCTTTACTATCGACGACATTTCAAAAAAGAAAATGTATGCATATAGAAAGTACCTTGAAACATATTTGAAGGTTTAATTATATATTTTCTTTATCATCAGTATCTCTTGTAAGACATTACTATTATTTAAGGGGTGTTACTCTTTGAAAGAATTTATAGAGGCAAATAAACATTTGATTTCTCAAATTGCACAAAAATACAATGTAAGTGCAAATATCCACCCAGAGGATCATATCTTTCAATTCCTTATCACAAATCCAGTCTTTCCATCTAAAAAAGAAGCAATAGATTATTATTTTAAAGATGGAAGAAAATCAGCAGAAACACTCTTGGATTTAATTACTTCCTTTTATCCTCCTGTAGACACTCCAATTCAACTATTAGAATTCGCATCCGGATATGGCTGCGTAACACGTCATTTATTAAATCAGCAAACGAACTTAAGTATAACTACTTGCGATATACACGAAGAGGCTATTACTTTTATTGAAAACACATTACATACTTCATCTCTATTATCTCACCCTGAACCAGAACAAGTAAAATTAGCCTCGTCTACGTATGATATCGTTTTTTGTCTATCCTTTTTTTCTCATATGCCTGATACAACTTGGTTTCGTTGGCTTCAGACATTGTATAACGCTGTTTCCCCTGGCGGCTTATTCATTTTCACAACTCATGGATACCAAAGTAAAAAGTACTTCGGCTTTCCCGCTTTAAATGAACGGGATTATTGGTTTCTTCCCTCTAGCGAACAACTCGATTTAGATGTTCATCAATACGGGCAAACGATCGTTAGCCCCTCTTACGTATGTGACAAAATTAAATTATTACCTTATAATCCTATTATCAAAAAATACACTGAAGGTTTTTGGTGGGAACATCAAGATCTTTGGGTAATAAAAAAAGAAATAAAATAATAAACCACGCTCTACTTATACAGAAGTAGGGCATGGCTTATTATTTTTTACTATATAAGAACTCTTCAATCCATAGCTTATTTAATCTAATTCCACTTTTGAAATCCACTTTCGGTTCCCAATTACATTCTCGTCTTACTCTATCTATATTTAAAATGATTTTTTGAACGTGTTCTTGCTTTTGTTTATAGCAGATAAAGTCCACTTTTCTTTCCGTTAATTTCTCCAATTCTACTATAATTCGTTTTAAAGAGAGACCCTTTCCGCTGCCTATATTATACACACAAAATTTCAAGTGATTTAATTGCGATAGTTGTATAGTAACTTCCACTAAATCATCGATATAAATATAATCTCGAATAATCTCTTGTGGATTCCCATATATATTAATCTTTTCATTACTGAGATGCTGATACAAAAAACAATTTATTGCTCCAACTTTCTTTAACGGGTTTTGATATTTTCCATACGGATTAGAATATCTACATACAACATAGTCCATTCCATATTTTTTCTTATAAAAGTACAAATAATTTTCAAGCGACACCTTTGTTATTCCATAAGGAGAAAGTGGTTTTAATGGATGTTCCTCATCAATAGGCAGATATTCCGGTTCACCATAAACTGTGCCTCCAGAAGATGCTAATACGATTTTTTTAATGGGGAAATTTTTAGCACTTTCCATGAAATTAAGAAAAAAAAGGCTACTGTTTATATCTCCGAAAACATCTTCAATTGAAGTTGTTACATTAGACGTTGCAGCTAAATAAATAATAATATCCACATTCACTAAGGCTTTATATATATCTTCAACATTTGCTAAATCACCTTTAATAAATTCAACCTCACTTATAATATTTTGAGGAAAATTATTTATATGTCTGGAAAATACTTTTACATTTTGGCCTTTTTTCAATAAACCTAATGCGAGGTTAATACCAATGAAACTATTTCCACCTACTATTAAATAATTATTCTTCCGCATAATATCCTCTCTAGTAATAAGATTTTTGCTTATCACACCTAGAAATACAAATAAATAAACTTAGTCAATTCTATTATTGAGTCTCTTATAATTGTATGCCCCTTATAAATTTTCATTATCTTTATTTTATATTTTCCCTTTAGAATCACTACCTTATTTAAACCGTCCGAAAAAACATTCATAATATTTACTCATTCCTATGAATATATTGGATTAGTAAAAGCTTTCCCCTTCTCCATAAATAAAACTTTCAAAAAGGAGCACTACATGTATGAAGAATGTAAATCAAGAGCTTTTAAATCATGTAATTCTACATAAAGATCGAATCCCACATTTCCATAAAGACTTTCCCCTTATACTATTCTGGAGCCATAGAAGCGGATGCACTACTTTAGCTAATTGGTTCTTTTTTCAAATCGGATTGTTTAATGAAGCAAAGAAATACCATGACTTTATTCATTACTATGAATTCTGGGTATATAAAAACAACACCAACTACATACCAGAGTTACAAAATGGGCTTCTAACGGCAGAAAAAGCTGTTTGTAAACTTGTACGAAATCCCTATACAAGGGCCGTCAGCTCATTTTTATTACTTGCTGACAATCCATATGCAATTCCTCAATGGGAAAGTATCCGCCAGTATTTATATAATGACAAATATAGTAACCGAGGAATATCATTTAAACAATTTTTATATTACGTTCGAGCATTAGGTCCCAATTCCGTAGCAATGGACATACATTTTAGTCAGCAATACGTTCCGGGTGAAGAAAATTTCATCCAACACTATATTCCTTTAGAAGATTTTAATACACAAATCACCAAAATAGAACACACGTATGATTTAGTTAAATCTAATTTAGCGCTACTTACAAATTCAGATCATCATCGCTCTCATAAAATGATGTATACAGGAAGCTATGCAGAGCTCAGCATTACAGATGCCACCTTCCCTCGCTTTCCGACATATAAAAGTTTTTATGATGAAGAAACAATGGCGTTAGTTACAGAAATATATGCACAAGACTTTGAAATGTATCCGTACACGAAAGGGATATTTTAAATTGATACATTCTTCAATGAATAAAAGCGAATGTATCGCATAGCATAAAGTGAAACTTTAATTAGAGAGGGGTTCTCCCCTGCTAATTATTCCCTTCTACCAATTTTACTGTTATAGATTCCCTAAATTTCACCTACCCTCTTTGAATTCACTAATTATTGACGCATGTGCCATATACATTTTTTACACAGGAGTGATGTCATGTGGAAGGTAATTTGAAACATAATAACGGATATTGTGTTATTTGTGAGAAGGAAACTACATTTATAGAGCATAACGATTGGCTTAGAGATCACTACTTATGTTCTACATGCCACTCTATACCAAGGCAGCGAGCTTTAATTCATGTTTTAAATACATTTTTTCCGAAATGGGGTTCCTATCATATTCACGAATCCTCACCTGGGGGGATTACAACTCAACTACTAATAAAAAACTGCAAAAACTATACATACTCTCAATACTTTAAAAACTATCCTCTCGGCCAATACTTTCAAGGGATTAGATGCGAGAACTTAGAAAACATGACTTTCCAAAATGGATCTTTTGATTTGTTCATTACTCAAGATGTCTTTGAACATGTAATGGAACCAAACAAAGCCTTTAAAGAAATAGAGCGTGTATTAAAGCCTGGCGGTGCTCATGTGTTTACTGTCCCTTGGTACCACACACTTCCAAAAACTTTGCAAAGGGCAAGAATCAATGAGGATGGAATTGAGTATATTGAAGAGCCAATTTATCACGGAAATCCTATTGATGAGAATGGGTCTTTAGTAACATTTGATTGGGGCCGAGATATGATTGAATATATTTATACACATGCAAATATGTATACCCTAGTTTATTTACAAAAGGATAAATCACTAGGCTTAGATGCTGAATTTTTACATGTTTTTATTAGTAGAAAACAAGAAAATGATTTTTAGGCACCATATAATTTGGAGGTTAACAAATGGATGACTTTAAGTTAGGAAGTGATTTTGATAACCTTGTTAGCCCGCTTTCTGATGTTGAACTTCTTCATCTATTTGTACAAAGTTGTTCACAAACAAGGATAAATGGTATCCCAGTACCTATGTTCCCCCCTGAAGAAATTCAACAACAGTTTGTAGGTGCTTCCTATGAACATGCTCTTTATGAAGCATATTTGTTTTATAGACTTGTAAAAACATATGCTCATAATTTAGGCGTTCCCTTGAATAAAGAACGGAAAATTTTAGACTTTGGTTGTGGCTGGGGAAGAATCATACGCTTCTTTTTCAAAGATGTTCGCCATAAAAATTTACTTGGTATTGATGTAGATCCTGTAATGATTAACCTTTGTAACGAAACGTTAGGAAGAGGCAGATATAAAGTAGCTCCCCCACAACCTCCTGCAGAATTTATTAATGACAATTCATTAGACATCATATTCGCTTATTCTGTATTCTCACATTTATCCGAAGAAACTGCAGAAAATTGGATAAAGGAATTTTCAAGAATTCTTCGTCCAGGTGGAATCTTCATCGCCACAACACAAGCGCGCTATTTTCTCGATTTTTGTCAACAATTTAAGGAACACCCTGAATTAATTCAGACAGGATGGCATAAAACTTTATCTCAAGCTTTTCCAGATATAAATCGTGCCATCTCGGATTATGAAAGCGGCAATTTCGTCCACAGCCCTACGGGAGCTGGAGACGTTAGAAATAGTAGCTTCTACGGGGAAACCATTATACCTAGAACTTATATTAAAAACCACTATGAGAAGTATTTAAAGCTGCGGGACTTTTTCGATGATGCAAACCGATTACCCCAAGCTCTATTTGTTCTCCAAAAAGATTAACTCTTTTCACTCATTGTATAATGAAGATCATTTTATATTTCAGCCGTATATATTAAATCATTAAAGATTTCCATATCAAGCAAACTGTACAAAAAAATTCATTATGAGGCATAAACAGAGTAAGTAAATAACAGTTCTCATGCTTTAACTAGATTCGAAAAATCAAAAATAACTTCCCACCACTTGAACTACGAAGCACATAAGGGGGATATATCTTGAAAATAATTGCTTTTTACTTACCGCAGTTTCATCAAATAAAAGAAAATGACCGATGGTGGGGAAAAGGTTTTACTGAATGGACAAATACTAAAAGTGCACGACCTTTATTTCCAGGACATTATCAACCTAGAGAACCTTATCAAGATTTTTATTACGACTTAACCACCCCATCCGTAAGAAAATGGCAAGCAGAAATTGCCAAAGCACACGGCATATATGGTTTTTGTTATTACCATTACTGGTTTAAAGGGAAGAGGCTATTGGAGAGACCATTTAATGAGGTACTTCAGATGGGCGAACCAGATTTTCCATTTTGCCTATCTTGGGCAAATGAACCATGGACAAAAACCTGGGATGGTCTTGATAGTCACATATTAATGCCTCAAAATTACGGAGGGTTATCGGATTGGAAAGAACACTTTGATTATTTATTACAAGCTTTCCAAGATGAGAGGTATATCCGTATAGATAATAAACCACTATTCATTATTTATCGTCCTGGGCATATACCTAATTGTGAGCAAATGCTTAACTACTGGAATACACTCGCACAAGAAAATGGTTTGAAAGGTATATACTTCGCAGAAACATTAAACAGCTTTCCACTTCCTAATATAAATGGATTTGATGCTAGCATTCAATTCGAACCTTTTTATACAATTGCTCACGATAGTTCTTCCGACATAAATAAGATAATATATGAATCTAGTAAACAAATAAACGCTTGGGATTATGATAAAGTGTGGATGTATATATTAAAGCGATCTCCTTCAGAGAAAAAAACATTTCCCGGTGCCTTTGTTGACTGGGATAACACAGCACGCCGCAAAGATTTAAATAGCAGCATTTTCGTAGGCTCTACTCCTGAGAAGTTCACGATATATTTAAGTAAGCAAATCCAGCGCACCTATTCTCTTTACAACAGCGAGTTTTTATTTATTAATGCGTGGAATGAATGGGCAGAAGGTACTTACTTAGAACCAGATAAAAGGCATGGCTTTGCCTATTTAGAAGGAGTTAAACAAGCAATTAACAGAGGCATGAAAGCATACAAAAAAGACGAGTCATTCTGACTCGTCTTACAGTTGCTTGGCGACGTCCTACTCTCACAGGGACAAGGTCCCAACTACCATCGGCGCTAGAGAGCTTAACTTCCGTGT
>NZ_VEPX01000033.1:0-3859 GCF_006349665.1 Bacillus sp. CD3-5
GCTCTCTAGCGCCGATGGTAGTTGGG
Source organism: Bacillus sp. CD3-5 (assembly GCF_006349665.1). NCBI lineage: Bacteria > Bacillati > Bacillota > Bacilli > Caryophanales > Bacillaceae > Bacillus > Bacillus sp. CD3-5. Next base: position 27 of record NZ_VEPX01000033.1, read on the forward strand.
ACCTTGTCCCTGTGAGAGTAGGACGTCGCCAAGCAACTGTAAGACGAGTCAAAATGACTCGTCTTTTTTGTGTTTAATGAAGTAATCTTGTAATTAATGTCGCCTCTATAAGTACGTTTATCTAACAAGAAACACCTTGATTTAATTATGATTTCACATGTAAATAGTGTACCTTCAGAAAAATATGGTCAAGTTGGTTAAACTGTCTATTTGTTAACAAGAATATATACAAGATAATGCCCTCTGTAGCCTGTTCACCCCTTCTTTTATTTCTTCAGTTGTTAAATGTCCGTACCCTATAATAATTTGATTATGATGTTTTCCTTTTTTAATGGCGTGGTCTTCCACGGGATATACTTTTACTTCGAGTTGTTGAATTTCCTCAAGTAATTCTTTTGTGAATTGAACTTGATTGAATTCAACAATCAAGTGTAATCCTGTAGAATAGCCGAAAATATTGATCTTATTTGAGAATGCTAATTTTAATTGCTGGATAAGGAAGTTTCTTCGATTTTTATAGAGTTTTTTCATCTTCATAATATGCCGTTCCAAATGATCTTCGGTAATAAATTTAGCAAGAACAAGCTGATTTAAAGAAGGTGTATGTAGATCTGAAAACCATTTTACTTTGCGACATTTTTCAATAAGGTGTGAGGGAAGAACTAAGTATCCCATCCTAAGGGCCGGTGATAAAATTTTACTAAATGAACCTATATATATAACACGCTCGGGATCCAATCCCTGTAATGAACTTACGGGTGAGCCTTCATATCGAAATTCACTGTCATAATCATCTTCAATGAGGTAGCAATTTGTTTTTCTTGAGTAGTTAATCAATTGAACCCGTCGTTGAATCGGTAATGTTCCACCTAAAGGAAACTGATGAGAAGGAGTAATAAAGATAAATTTTGGATTTTTATTTACAGGTAGCAAAGATGTATCCATCCCATTATCATCAACTGGTATAGGATAAAGGAAGGCTCCTGAATTTTTAAAAATTGTTTGAATGTCATTGGTAATAGGATCTTCTATTATTACTTCATCACCCGTTGATAAAAGTAATTTAGAAACAAGTGTTAAAGCTTGAGTTGCACCAGAAGTAATCACTAATTGTTCTGGATGACAAAAAACTCCTCTTGTTTTTAATAAATAGCGTGATAAAGCCTTTCTTAATTCGGGACGCCCTTCGGGAATATCGTATCCAAACGTAGAAGGGGGTGCTTCGTGCCATATTGTGTGAGACAAATTTGCCCATCTCTTGCGTGGAAATAAGTCTAATGCTGGTATCCCTGAACGAAAATTAATGATGTTACTGTCTTTGTTTATTTCTTCGCACCAAGATAAAGAATCAATTAGAGTTGATTTTTTACGTTGTTCTAAATAAGTCCCCTCAGCAATGAATGTTCCTGCTCCCTGTCGAGCGACCAAAAAACCTTCGGAAAATAATTGATCATAAGCTTCTAAAATTACATTCCTAGATACGTTTAACTCAGAAGATAATTCCCGTGTTGATGGTAACTTTTCTCCGGACTGTAGGTCTCCATTTAATATTCGCTCACGTATTTGGTAATAAACCTGTCGAATTAAACTAATATCTAACGATCGATCAATAGGTATCCAAAGCATATAAATGCTCCCTTCATCAAAATTGGTACCATAAAAATTTGGCTAAAATGGTACTAATACGAACCATTTTAGCATGCTATAGTTGGATCAAATAGTTCTAAGGGAGATGAAAATGTGATGACGAAAGAATTTCAAGTAGCTCAGGCATTTAAATCGATTGCACGAAATGAACATATAAAATCCTATGTACAACAATCCACGGAGCTCTATGTGTTATTGTTACAAGCTGCGAAACGCTTTGTCACCGGAGAAACGAGACATGAGGGGATTGTGACGGCAAAAGAACTAATTACAAAAGGGTATCATACTTCACTGGAGTATATAGGGGAAAATAAGCTAGATATAAAGGAGTGTTATAAGGCAAAAAATGAGTTTTTGAATCTTATTGGGGACGTGGGTGCTCTTTCTATAAAACAAACAGTATCACTTGATTTATCGCATATTGGATTATCTATAGATCCAGAAATATCTTATATTCATTTAATGGAGTTGGCAGAGAAGGCAAATGCACAAGGAACTACCCTTATGATAAGTATGGAAGAATCATCTAAGGCAGAGGACATTCTTTCTATTTATAAAAAAACAACAGAGCAATATCCTAACGTAGGGATAACAATTCAGGCACATTTATATCGCTCGAACAAGGATATTCAAGAACTCCTACATTATCCAGGGAAAATACGAGTTGTAAAAGGTGCCTATCAAGAAGTTCCGGATATTGCTATGCCTAGATCAACCGATTTAAATCAGCAGTATCTTCAAATTGTAGAACAATTAATTGAAAACAATCACCCTGTATCTATAGCTACACATGATGAAATTCTTATTAAAGAGATGGAACACCGTCAATATTTTAGTCAATCTAATGTAGAGATAGAAATGTTATATGGAATTCGTCCGGATATGCTAAGTAATTTGAAAAACAAAGGACATAACGCTAGAGTATATTTGACTTATGGGAAAGAGTGGTATTTGTATTTATGTCACCGGATTGCTGAACATCCAGAAAATCTATATCATGCGGTGACAGATATGATACATTCATCTTCAGAGCAGCGGAGTCGGGAATATTGAATATACCTTTTATCTTAAATGTAAAAGTTATTTTGGCTATGGTTATTGCGAGGGAGTTTAGTTGTAGTAAGGAAGTTAAATAATTGTGGCTGTGTCCCCAAAGTAAGAGTTAGATTTTTCTTAGATTAGAAATTCAGGCTCGTTTATATCGGAATTTTAAGCTTGTAGTTAGAAATAAGTGAATTTGTAATTCTATATGTATTTTAAAAAGAAGGATATATAAAAGAATAATAAAATTACATGTCATAGGTATAGGATAAACATACTTAAATGTTATAAAAAGTGATACAAACAAAAGAACGCTTGTTCCTTATCGGTGTGTTGAGTATACTAGATCAATTGAGGCTCGTATTTTTAATCCTGTATATATGCTGAAAAAGAAATGCTATTAATCGGTTCGGGCCTCGAATGTAGTTTGTATGCATATCTTAAGTTTCTGCTAAGAGGATATAACGGCTATTACCACTAGGCTGTATGGAAATGGATGAGGCCTAAAGATGAAAGAGATATAAGATGGATATTTCAGTGACGCAGGATAGTTAGTAAATATATTTGTATATATTTATGAGTAAACAGATAAGCAAGGATTACCTCATATAAGGGGAACTCTATAACTAGAATAGTATACAAGTTTATTATGAACTTCTGTATCGTTGTTTGTTATAAGAATACGTATATCTTTAATCCTTTCTAATGGGGTGCGTGATAAACAAGGAGGTATTTTGGGAATAACTTTTTAATTACACATTAGTCTTTATTAATATTGTTTGTTTCACTAAGTAAAACCTTTCATATAAATTAAGTCTATAGGGCTAAGATAACTTGGATATATTTTGGAAGAGGAGATTAAAGAGAAGTAGAAGTTGCTTTTCTAGTAATGTAATTTTTATAGATTCTTCTCTAGGTTAGAGAGTGTCAAAATATTAACTTGAATATATTTATAAAAAGGTATTGACGATTGCTACTTAGAGGTGTAATATAGAACAAGTCGCCGATGACAACAACATCGAAAGCGACAAACGAAATGAAAAACTTAGTTGACATTGAAAGATGAAAATGTTAACATAAGGAAGTCGCAAATGAGCGACCAAGTAGTTCTTTGAAAACTGAACGAAACAAACAACGTGAAACGT
>NZ_VEPX01000034.1:0-2562 GCF_006349665.1 Bacillus sp. CD3-5
CCTATACAGAGTGTGCTTGGTGGCATTTAATCAAACAATTATTCTTAGTCGCCATGTTTTGGTGAAAAAGATAGGCATGGACCCGAGGGTATTAGTGGGGTGTCGAGACTTGCCAATTTATGAGATACTTGATTTAGGTTTTGTACTATCTGCGGTTGATAGAGGTTTGGTAATTTAGAGGCTAATAAATACTCCGATTTTTCCAGTGCTCTTATTAACTTGATTTAGATTCAACATTAGGCGAAAAAGGAGGACTGCATGGAGAAACGGCTACTGGCTCCCGAAGAACAAGGGATTAGTCCTGAAGCTGTTGTAAAAGTAACGACAATGAAACACATTGTAGAGATTCAGTACCTTGAGAAGGTGAATACGAAGGCTCATATACGGAAGTTAGATTCTGAACGCTATATAGATTTGGAAACTGGAGAGATAAGAGCATTTGAACGCACCGATAACAGGGGTCAAGGTGAAAACTCATTGCGGAAAACATTCAACAGATTGAGGGAATTAATTAACACTAATTTCACTGGATCACCACAAGAATTGTTTGTAACCCTGACTTATAGAGGCGAACTTCAAACGAATGATACAAAAAGGGTTTATGAAGATTTTAAAAACTTTATGAAACGCTTGAAATACAAGTACAAAAAGACAACTACGATTGATTACATAAATGTACTTGAACCACATGCTACTGGTAACTTTCATATGCACGTTTTGCTGCGGTTTAACGATTTAGAGAATATTTATATTCCGAATACTGAACTGGCTAAACTATGGGGCAATGGATTTGTTACGGTGCAATCTTTACAGGGTGTCGATAATATAGGAGCTTATTTGTCTGCTTATTTAGCGGATATAGAGATTCCAGAGGATAATGCCAAGATGTTAGAAGGACATCCCGATTTAGTTGAAAAAGAAGTTTCTGGGCAAAAGAAAAAGTTTATGAAAGGTGCTCGGCTTGTGTTTTATCCAACCGGAGTAAATATATACAGAAAATCTAAAGGTATAGTAGAGGCGGAAAAAGAAAAGATGAGTTATAAAAATGCACAAAAAAAGCTTGGAGCAGCAACTCCAAACTTCAAATATGGTGTAGAACTAATTGACAACGAAAAAGATTTCCGTAACACCTTAATTAAAGAACAGTATAACCTAAAACGCTAATTTCATAAACCGAGAAAAGATGTTCCCCCTCTAATTTGAGGGGGTTTTTTGTTATGCGAATTTACAAAGAGATATTAAAAAATCACTTTTAAGGCTATTAGAAGGCTTTTTAAAGCTATTAAAATTTACGAAACATACTTAACTAAAGGAAAACATTTAGATACCTTCAACGTAATGGAATACGTTAATGCTGGCACGTTCGAATGTGTATGCGCGGGAGGGGCCCGTCGGAGAGGGAACCGCGCGTGTGCATCGATCGTGCCAGGCTTATTGGTATATATTACGGAATCACCGTCACCCTTGGTAAGTAATTACGAAATCACAGTCCCTTTTATTGCTCATAACACCTATTATGGGCAATTTTAAAAGAGTTCAGGGCGTCTATGTAACCCGCCCCATGAAACAGGAGTACGTTTTTTAAACGAAACCTTGCTACAACATGGTTTGTTGGACATTTTTGCTTGTCAAAAAAACCACTTTTTTGACACGTAAAGAGTAATAAAAATCAAACACTAAAAACGTTCCTTTTCAGTGTTTGTATGTATTGCTGGGGGCCAGTACTACCCCAGCAGAAAATACAGACAAAAATGCTTGTATTCATTGTGAGAGTAAGGATACGGCTGTTTTTTTATCTGCAAGTAACCTGCAGATAAATGTTTGAAAAAATGTGTGTACAAATTTCATTAAATATTTCCATGTATTTGCAATAAACGTGTTTACAAATTTGTGTGTACGTTTTATAATGATATTTAGAAGGAGGTTAATAATGTCGAAGCTGAATAGGAAATCAAAACATTTTCGTATGAGTGTTGAAAGCATTGCTTTTTTAGAGGCTCTTGCTGAAAAGATAGGCGTTACTGATACGGAAATTGTTGAACGTGGTATTAGTGAATTGGCTGCACAAGAGTTTACAGCTAAAGAACGAAAAGAAATGATTACAAAAAAGATACAAGAAGTGCTGGAGTTATAAAAAGATTAACGGAATGGATCATGGAAGTTGGCGAAGCGAATCATTGACATGGAATTTTTCATGGTAAGCTGACTGCTGGCGAGCCACCTACTTTTTATCAAGGTGGTTCCTGGCTCGTTAAAACCATGAAAAAGGTTCTTCCGTGTCAATGACAACTGGAATGTTCCATGTAGTGGGATTGCCCGATTATATTAATTGATTTCCCAATCCAGTCCGCCCGCCGACAACGTCGACGGACGGCTGGATGGGAAACAATAATACAATGGTCAACCCTTGCATTAACAACCATTTACATGAAACGGAGGAGTTTTATATGTTTACAGTGAGTTATAGTAGAGAAGAAGGTACAGACCTATACAGAGTGTGCTTGGTGGCATTTAATCAAACAATTATTCTTAGTCGCCATGTTTTGGTGAAAAAGATAGGCA
>NZ_VEPX01000035.1:0-2403 GCF_006349665.1 Bacillus sp. CD3-5
GCCGCTCATTTGCGACTTCCTTATGTTAACATCTTCGTTAGTTAATGTCAACTAAGTTTTTCATTTCGTTTGTCGCTCTCGACGTTATTGTCATCGGCGACTTGTTCTATATTACACCTCTAATCTCTAATCGTCAATACGTTTTTTTAAAAAAACTTCATTTTTTTTAAACCCTATTTACATACCTCTTCTATCAGAATATATACGCAACCCATATACTACTCTATGGGTTGCTTTCCATCATAAAAACTATTGTTCTTTTGAAGGTACCGAACAGCTTTCATCTGTACAAGACATATCGCTTCCACCTTCTGAAGAAAGCTCTTGTAACGTAGGTACAGGATTCTCTTCTTCCCACACTTGCTGAAGTGCACCAACAAAAGTTTCAAGTGGTTGTGCACCTGAAATAGCATACTTTTGATTAATAATAAAATAAGGCACTCCTGAAATTTGATATTGCTGAGCGATCGCTTCATCAACTCTAACATCATTTGCATATGCGCTTTTATCATTAATAACCTGTAAAGCTTCTTGTTTATCTAAACCTGAAGCTTCAGCTATAGTAACAAGCGTATCCACATCACTTAAATTTTTCGATTCAGTGAAATATGCAAAAAGTAGATTTTCCGTAATCTCTTTTTCTTTCCCTTGATCCTTTGCAAATTTCGCAAGACGATGCGCATCAAAAGTGTTCGTCGGCTTCATCTCATCAAAATTAAAACTTAAACCCATACTAGCTGCATGATTACCTAGCTGCACGTTATTACGTTTCGCTTCTTCAATACTAATCCCATACTTTGATGCAAGTACTTCATTAATACTTGTTCCAGAATAGATTGGAGCATTTTGGTCTAATTCAAAACTTTTAAACTCAACTTCAACATCCTTCTTATGAGGAAATTGCTCTAAAGCTACTTCTAATCTACGTTTCCCAATGTAGCAAAACGGGCATACAAAATCTGACCATACTTCAATTTTCATAGAAACACCTCATTAACATGTAGTTTTCAATCATTGTAGCACTGGCACTAAGGAATTCAAAAATTTATGCTTCAAGCCTTATATACTACAACCTAAAATAAATCTATAAATAGAAAAACGATAATCAAAAGTATTACCTTCTGATTATCGCATATATAAATCTAATTATGCTTGAATATATCTTTCCACGAACCTCCATACGGTATTCCAATACGTATTTGAATCTATCTTCTCAGCTTCTCCATGTCCAGCACCTGGAACAATTAATTTCTCTTTTTCTACTTTTGCAGCATTATATACTTCATCTAACATTTCAAAAGGAACGAATGTATCCGCATCCCCATGAATGAATAGCATCGGTGTTTTACTTTTTGCAACTTGTTTAATAGCTGAAGCTTCTTCTAAATCATATCCAGCTCTTAATTTTGTAACTGTATTTGCCGCATTCATAACAGGAAACTTCGGCAAGTGGAATAGATCTTTTAATTGATACGTAAATTCATCAACAACAGTTGAGTACCCACAATCTTCAATAATAACTTTAACGTTAGAAGGTAAATCCTCACCCGAAGTCATCATTACAGTTGCACCACCCATTGAAACACCAAAGAGCCCTATTTCAGCATTAGGATCTTTCTTTACAATTTGTTGAATCCAAATCAAAATGTCTTTACGATCATGCCAGCCCATACCAACATAATCCCCTTCACTATTCCCGTGCCCACGAAGATCTGGTGCTATAACGTTATACCCTTGTTCATAAAAGTTCCGGATATATTTCGTCATTTTCGATGCCCTACTATCATATCCATGAACTACAATTGCCCATTTATGACTAGATTGTTCATTCATATATTCATAACCCGTTAATTTCAAGTTATCGAAAGAATTTATGTGTAGTGTATTAGGTTTATGATTTGATACAAAGTTCGCATCCTTTTCTTCATTTGTAGCCAACACATCTCCTGATGCATTCACTGTTTCTACTAAGTGAGGGTTATCCTCTAAAAACTCTTTCTCTTGTTTCGCATTCAACGCATAATTATAAAAATAATTCCCAACTAACATATAAGTAATCGCTAGAAGGACTAAAACTACTATAGTAATTACACCTATCTTTTTCATATTATCTCCTTTTTCAAAATTAAGTCTTCTTATATTCAAATACTCAAAAAACAACTGCACTATTTTAACACACCGACAGATTACTTCTACAAAAAATAAAATAGAAAATCTTATACTACATATCAAAAATAATGAAAGAAAATAAATATAAGAGGATTAAAAAATAAGGATTAGGAGTTAGAAACATAAAAAAGACGAGTCATTCTGACTCGTCTTAAGCTTGCTTGGCGACGTCCTACTCTCACAGGGACAAGGTCCCAACTACCATCGGCGCTAGAGAGCTTAACTTCCGTGTTC
>NZ_VEPX01000036.1:0-2364 GCF_006349665.1 Bacillus sp. CD3-5
GGTAGTTGGGACCTTGTCCCTGTGAGAGTAGGACGTCGCCAAGCAAAAACCTAAGTCGTTTCGACTTAGGTTTTTTTATGTTTATTTATATATATCAAATGTCATAATCCGTAAATTTAGTAATCGTAATGAGAGAAAAGGATGAAATAGAGACGTTTTAAAGTCAACTACCCCCACTGATTAAAGTTTCAATTTATACAATGTCTTTTCACTTTTAAAGGATTTTATTCATCAAAAAATCTATAATTAAGATAATTAATATATATTATTGATGGGTGTGGGGGATTATGAAAGAAATATGCATGTTATTAGTGGCTGTTATATTATGGGGGACAGCCATTGCGCCAACAAAGTGGGCGTTAGAATCTATTCAGCCATTTACTTTGTTATTTATTCGCCTTTTCTTCGCTGGTGGAATTTGTTTGCTATTTTCATTTAAACAATTAAAAAAATCGGTTGTACATAAACAAGTGCCGTGGAAAAGAATGAGTTTACTATCTTTTACTGGTGTAGCTGGTTACTTTATGTTCACATCCTACGGTATTTCTTTAACAAGTGGATTACATGTTAGTATTATTGATGCTGCTTTACCGTTAGTTACAATTCTTTTTTCAGCGATCTTTTTGAAAGAAAAAATTCAGCTTAATTATTGGATCGGTATTGTATTGGGAGCTGCTGGAGTACTTCTTATTACCATCCCATCTAGTAACGGTAATCAAGAAGTATCTTTAATAGGAGATACCCTTATTTTATTAAGCACTTTCTTATTTGCTTTCTATACAGTATTATTGAAAAGACCAAAACAAGAACAGTATTTATCAAACAAGGTTTTTACAACATTAACTTTAATTATTGGAGCTGTTATTTTATTACCATTTGCAATGGTAGAAACTTTTTACTATGGTTTCCCAGAAATCGAAACATGGAAGACTGGATTTAGTGTAATGTATCTTGTTATAGGCGCAACAATTTTAGCCTATTGGTTTTGGAATAGAGCATTAGAGACAGTCTCGGCATCAGTAAGTGGATTATATTTAAATGCCTTACCGTTAATAAGTATTGTTGCTTCAATTGCTTTATTAGATGAGTCTTTAACTTGGAAGATAGTAATGGGAGGAAGTTTAGTCTTAATAGGAGTAGGATGGGCAGATAGACAAAAGATAAGTAAGTTATTAAAGAAGAATAACTTGAATAGTAAGGAATGCTAAGTAACATATTGTATATAGTTTAAATATAAAAAAACACCTTATATATATTAGGTGTTTTTTTATTTGGCAAAGATAATAGATTGAAATCAGTATAGGTATTCTTTACTATATTTATACGTATTGAAATCATTTTGAAATATTGTTTGAACGAGTTGTATACATTCGGTATCATAAAAACTTTCGAAAGTGGGGTAGCGAGGAAATAAAGGGTCAGTAATATCGGCTTCGCTAAAATTCCCTTTATAAATCATGGCGGGAGTTTGATGATGCCATGATATTGAGAACTCATTTATTGGTGCAGTTTTTAATTTGAAACGCTTTTCTAATGCTCTCATATCCTGATCGAAGTTTTCTAAGTATATATAATTGGTCACATATTCTTCTTCACCAGCGATATATTGTTGTGTGAAATGCGGGTTAATATCATTTCCTTGAGCATCATTAATGAATAGATAGTATAGAAATTGTTTAAATGAGAGGCCTTTGGAGGAGTTTTCATCTTGATATAAAAACTTTCGGATGGGCTTCCATTCGGGATTTTCTATATAGGGAGGTGCGATTAAGGATACGAAAGAGCTCACTGCTCGTCTATAAGGGTTACGAACAAGCTTAAAAGTTTCTTTTTGTTTTTCGCGTAATGCTATACCTAGTCGGACACTATAGGCAGGTGTACTTTTGTATATGTCATATTCATAATTATGAATGAAAGGACTATAATTTAGAGCTGTCTGTAATAAGTCAATCTGATAAAAAAACCACTTAGCAAGAGAAGTACAACCACTTTTTTGGCTCCAAAATAGAATGATAGGAAAATTCTTATGATAATGTGGGTTTCTTGAATGGGCGTTGATGATATGTAATAAGGGAGGATCGAACAATCTCTACACCCCTTTCAGGTATTTTAATTATATGTATGAAAAATAAAGAGGAATATGAGTAGCTGTTTCATCTTTTCTAAAAAAGTGAAAGATTAATATTGACTATTATTGAATAGGGGTGTAATATAGAACAAGTCGCCGATGACATTAACATCGAAAGCGACAAACGAAATAAAAAACTTAGTTGACATTGAAAGATAGAAATGTTAACATAAGGAAGTCGCAAATGAGCGACCAAGTAGTTCTTTGAAAACTGAACGAAACAAACAACGTGAAAC
>NZ_VEPX01000037.1:0-1895 GCF_006349665.1 Bacillus sp. CD3-5
GGCTTCAGTTCAGAGCTTCGCTTACGCTAACCCCTCTCCTTAACCTTCCAGCACCGGGCAGGTGTCACCCCCTATACTTCGCCTTACGGCTTCGCAGAGAGCTGTGTTTTTGCTAAACAGTCGCTTGGGCCTATTCACTGCGGCTTTCCGTTAAGAAAGCACCCCTTCTCCCGAAGTTACGGGGTCATTTTGCCGAGTTCCTTAACCAGAGTTCTCTCGCACACCTTAGGATTCTCTCCTCGCCTACCTGTGTCGGTTTGCGGTACAGGCACCTTTTATCTCGCTAGAAGCTTTTCTTGGCAGCGGGGAATCAAAGACTTCGCTCCATAAGGAGCTTCCCCATCACAGCTCAGCCTTTACGATAAGCGGATTTGCCTACTTATCAGCCTAACTGCTTGGACGTGCACAACCAATCGCACGCTTCTTCTATCCTTCTGCGTCCCTCCATTGCTCAAACGATAAAGAGGTGGTACAGGAATATCAACCTGTTGTCCATCGCCTACGCCTGTCGGCCTCGGCTTAGGTCCTGACTAACCCTGAGCGGACGAGCCTTCCTCAGGAAACCTTAGGCATTCGGTGGACGGGATTCTCACCCGTCTTTCGCTACTCATACCGGCATTCTCACTTCTAAGCACTCCACCAGTCCTTCCGGTCTGACTTCACTGTCCTTAGAACGCTCCCCTACCACTGATACCATTCGGTATCAATCCGCAGCTTCGGTGGTGTATTTAGCCCCGGTACATTTTCGGCGCAGAGTCACTCGACTAGTGAGCTATTACGCACTCTTTAAATGGTGGCTGCTTCTAAGCCAACATCCTAGTTGTCTAAGCAACTCCACATCCTTTTCCACTTAATACACACTTTGGGACCTTAGCTGGCGGTCTGGGCTGTTTCCCTTTTGACTACGGATCTTATCACTCGCAGTCTGACTCCTAAGGATAAGTCATTGGCATTCGGAGTTTGACTGAATTCGGTAATCCGATGAGGACCCCTAGTCCAATCAGTGCTCTACCTCCAAGACTCTTACACTTAAGGCTAGCCCTAAAGCTATTTCGGGGAGAACCAGCTATCTCCAGGTTCGATTGGAATTTCTCCGCTACCCACACCTCATCCCCGCACTTTTCAACGTGCGTGGGTTCGGGCCTCCATTCAGTGTTACCTGAACTTCACCCTGGACATGGGTAGATCACCTGGTTTCGGGTCTACGACCACGTACTAAACGCCCTATTCAGACTCGCTTTCGCTGCGGCTCCGCCTCTTCAGCTTAACCTCGCACGGGATCGTAACTCGCCGGTTCATTCTACAAAAGGCACGCCATCACCCGTTAACGGGCTCTGACTATTTGTAGGCACACGGTTTCAGGATCTCTTTCACTCCCCTTCCGGGGTGCTTTTCACCTTTCCCTCACGGTACTGGTTCACTATCGATCACTAGGGAGTATTTAGCCTTGGGAGATGGTCCTCCCAGATTCCGACGGAATTTCACGTGTTCCGCCGTACTCAGGATACATTCAAGAGAGAACGAAGTTTCGACTACGGGGTTGTTACCCTCTACGACGGACCTTTCCAGGTCGCTTCGTCTACCTCGTTCCTTTGTAACTCCGTATAGAATGTCCTACAACCCCAAGAGGCAAGCCTCTTGGTTTGGGCTATGTTCCGTTTCGCTCGCCGCTACTCAGGAAATCGCATTTGCTTTCTCTTCCTCCAGGTACTTAGATGTTTCAGTTCCCTGGGTCTGTCTTCCTTACCCTATGTATTCAGATAAGGATACCATACCATTACGTATGGTGGGTTTCCCCATTCGGAAATCTTCGGATCAAAGCTTACTTACAGCTCCCCGAAGCATATCGGCGTTAGTCCCGTCCTTCATCGACTCCTAGTGTCAAGGCATCCACC
>NZ_VEPX01000038.1:0-1562 GCF_006349665.1 Bacillus sp. CD3-5
CCAGAGTGTTGGGAAACCCTTTAGGGTTCCCAACACTCTGGAATCTTTTTTGATTTTAGCTAATAAAAACAACATAAAATAATAGAATTTAGAAAAATAGCCCTCCACCTGACCCTTTTTGGTCAGATGGAGGGCTATTTTTTTCATGTTTTGACAAGCTGCGGTGAGATAAGCTTGTATTTGGACAGACTTCAGCCCTCGAAACCGGGCATAGCGGTAGCCATGTAGTTCTTTGGCGTCCGCAAAGCTTCGCTCTATAGTTGAACAACGTACTTTATACAGTTTTTTCCCTGTAGATGTGAGCTTGTTTTTTCTAGCGATATCTTTATATTTCTCCCATATATGATGAGTGATAACTTTTTGTTTTTGTTTCTTCGAAAAGCAGACTTCACGTAGTGGACAAACAGCACAGTCTTCTGGATTTGATTTGTATTGACGATACCCTTCACGATCCGTTGTTACATATTCTAAAATACATCCCATTGGGCAAGCGAATACGTTCATTTCTTCTACATATTTAAATTGGTTTTTCGGTACTTCTTTATTTCGTTTTCCAAATCGGCGATACCCCATCACCATAAATATATTCCGTTCTGATAATTTCTTACAGATATAGCCTGTAAAATAGCCTGCATCAAGAGCGACGGCTTCTACTTTGAATCCGAACTTATCAATCTGAGCTTGGAGGCGTGCTAAATACGGCTCGGAATCTGCCATATTTCCAGCCGTTACATAGGTATCTGTAATAATGTTGTATTTCGCATCAGTCGTACGATGATCCAAGAAATGAAAACCATTTGGTTTTCCATCTCTCATTAAAAACCCACTATCTGGATCAGTTGTACTTATACGAGTTTTTTTGGTTGGGGTATCACTTTCCTTTCTAGGTTTTAATTCTTTTTTCCATGTACCTCGCGATCTTCGATTACCGCAGCTTCTAGTTCATCTATATAAAACTTTGCCTTTTCTTTTTTATATTTATGTACAAATTTATTTTTATTGGCATTGGCCTTAATATGGGTAGAATCTGTCATCAGTGCACGTCCTCCTACCATTCGGTGCTCCGTCGCTTGTCTCACAATCTCATCAAAAATTTCTTCGAAAATATTTGTATGAATAAAACGAGTACGACGATTCCAACTGATTGTAGAATGATCAGGAATAGTATCCGATAGAGAAAATCCTAAAAACCAACGGTAGGCAATATTCGTTTTAATCTCCTTTTCCAATTGACGCTCAGAACGAATACCGTAAAAATATCCAATAAACATCATCTTAAATAAAACAATAGGATGAATGGACGGACGTCCATTGTTTTCACAGTAATAAGGGCGTAACTTCTCTTCAATAAAATCAAAACTAATTGTCGCTTCAATTGCACGAAGGAAATGATCTTGCGGAACCAACTCTTCTACAGAAACAGATACACGCTCGTCACGATGATTTTTTAAAGCACCCATCATAAGAAATCTCTCCTTTTCCTCTTTTTTATCAGTGTTGACACATAAAAAGAGGTTCAGACACAAAAACAGGCTGTGGAAAAGACTTTCTCCACAGCCTGA
>NZ_VEPX01000039.1:0-1416 GCF_006349665.1 Bacillus sp. CD3-5
GATGATGTATAAAAGTATGTGTAAACATTTTTAGGCAAAAAATAAGGCAAAGTACCCCCTAGGTTTATCCAGAACCTAAAATGAAAGGAGACTTTGCCTCATGCCTAATAATAGTATACCCAATTTAGACTTAGGTAAACAAATTGAAGCTATGGTAAAAGACTTTGTACAAGAGAAATTAGAAATGATTCTTAGAGAGGAAATTCAAAACTTCCTAAAGACAGAACCTCAAAACGAACCTAATTCTAAAAATGGTTATTATCAAAGAATGTTGGATACAAAGTTTGGACGAATAGAAGATTTGTCTGTCCCAAGAGATCGGAACGGTGACTTTCAAACCTCCTTATTTCAACCGTATCAACGTCGTGACGGTTGGTTAGAGGAAGCGGTTCTAAGTCTATATCAAAGCGGTGTAAGCACACGACAAGTCGGGAAGTTTGTAGAACGTTTATTAGATGGTAATCCTTACTCAGCTACTACTGTATCTAATATTACCGAAAAGATTAGGAATGATATCGAAAGTTGGCAATCCCGTACATTAGAGTCGAATTACACCGCACTCTATTTAGATTGCTTATTTTTCAGTGTGCGCCGCGATACGGTTGAAAAAGAGGCGATTTATATTGCCTTAGGCATTACGTTGGAAGGGAAGCGTGAGATCTTAGGGTTTTACGTTGGTGGGCGAGAATCGGCAAGTGGTTGGCGAGAGATTCTAGAAAATTTACATGAGCGAGGCGTAAAGAACGTCTTACTAGGTATTTTCGATGGATTAACTGGCTTAGAAACAGCGTTTCTAAGTGTATATCCGAAAGCGGATGTTCAACGTTGTGTTGTCCATAAAATGAGGAATGTATTGTCTAAAGTAAGAAAATCCGATCAGAAAGAAGTCTCAAGTGATTTTAAACAAGTGTATAGAGCTGCAGATTTACCAAGTGCGGAAGAAGCGTTTCAAATGGTCAAAGAGAAATGGGGCAAGAAATACAAAAAAGAAGTGGATTCATGGGAAAAAGATTTACCTGTTCTTCTTACTTTTTATAAATATCCAAAAGAGATTCGATCTTATATTTACACAACGAATATGATTGAGCGAACTATTAAAGAAGTCAGAAAGCGTTTAAAGACAATGAATAGCCTTCCAAGTATAGAATCCGTGGAGAAAATCGTATATTTAGTATCAAATAATTATAACAATAGTTGGACCACTAAACGGACAGCTGGATTTGGTCTAGCCCATGAAAAAATCTATAAACTATTTAAAGAAAGATATGGAGAAACAGAGTTATCGGAGTAAAATACCGTTTAAAAAATGGTATGTGAAAAGTGAAGCTAGCTTCACTTTTCACATACCAAATCATTATAAATTCATACTGGATAAACCAATGTATTGGGCCTTATCAAATTACACAGACTTCTTGA
>NZ_VEPX01000003.1:0-389791 GCF_006349665.1 Bacillus sp. CD3-5
GATTCTTTTTTATATTTTCTGTAAAGAAAGAGGTTGCCCAAAAGTAGCTATTCAGCTACTTTTGGGACAACCTCTTTTGTTTTTTATTTACATTTCTATTACTTCACTACTTCATTTATTATATCTATTAATTGATGAATCCCCTCATTATTAGTTTTCTTATATCCATTCATGTTTTGAATATATCTCTCCTTATTTGTATACAACTTATTTACTGCATGTATAAATGTATTCGTACTTACTCTGTCTTGGAGTATAACTTCCGCATATCCTTGCCGAGAAAAATATTCAGCATTTAAAACTTGATCTCCCCTACTGGAACTGTTAGTTAACGGGATAAGCAACATCGGTTTCTTCAAAAATAACAATTCAGAAATAGCAGTAGAACCCGCTCTGGAAACTACAACACTCGCCATATTTAGTATGTGCGGCAATTCTTCCCCTATATATTCGAATTGCATATAACCTTCCATGCCAACAGATGAATCTACCTTCCCTTTACCGCACATATGAACAATATTAAAATTTAACAACAATGTTTCCAAACTTTTTCTTACCATATCATTTATCCATTGAGCGCCTTGACTCCCACCCATAATTAACAATACCGGTTTATCTTGCTTAAATTTACAATAGCTTCTTCCCCGCAATACGTTGCCTCTCTCAATTTCTTCCCTTACAATTGGTCCTACATAAACCTTCTTCTCATTACTTACATTTTCTCCTGTCTGAGGAAATGTTGTACATAGTTTTGTAGTAAAAGGTAATGCTATTTTATTTGCTAATCCTAACGTACTATCTGGTTCACGTATTATTACGGGTACTTTATTCATCCATGCTCCTATTACTACAGGAACAGAAACAAATCCTCCTGCCGAAAAAATAACATCTGGTTTTATTCGTTTCATTAATTTATAGCTTTGAATGCAACCTTTTATTATTTTAAAAGGATCTTTAAAGTTCTCCAAATCCCAATATCTCCTAAGCTTTCCTGTTGAAACAATATTGTATTTAACATTTTGAACTAATAGTTTTTCAATTCCATTTTGAGATCCAATATACTCAACTCCCCATCCTTTTTCCATAAATTTAGGAATCAATACTATATTAATCATTACGTGTCCGGCTGTACCGCCCCCAGTAAAGAGAATCTTTTTATTCATAATTTATATCCGCCTTTATGATTAAAAAATCTTATTTTATACTAATCTATTACATGTAAGTAACCTTAGCATTATATATATAAACCTTTAACTCAAATCCTATATCTTGCAAAAAATCTTTCATGAGGTCATAAAAATCATTTCCATACTCACTACATTCATACTGAGCAAAAACTCGGATTACAGGCCTAGTTCCTGCATCTATTACTGGATTTTTTCGATCACCCTTTTTCCCTTCCACATAGGCTCGACATTTATTTATCGCCTCATAGATACGCAAAGCATGCTCTTCTTCATTCTTCCAGTCCAGCGTATCAACAATTAAAAGAAATAGTGTATTTTGATTATTTATTGTTTCATAGCCATTCATATATTTCTTACACCCTTTTTGTTTTTCATTGCATGCAGATGTCACTACACTTCTCATACTCAAGTACATCTTTTAATGATTGATGGAATTGAATTTCTGGGATCCAACCTAACCTTTTTATTTCCTCTATTACTAAACTATCATTTGAATCACTCCCACTTTTTTCTGTTTCCTCTATGAAAAAATTCAGCTGAGTTAATTCTTTATATTGTTCTAGTACCTCTAATAAAGATCGTTTCACTCCTGATCCGATATTATACTGTTTTCCATTTATTCCATCTCGTAATAACACATGATACGCTTTAACCGCATCACGTACATCTAGAAAATCCCTACTATCTTTCAAACTGTTTACTTCAATAATGGCTTTACTTCTACCTGATTCTATATCTATCATTTTTTTTGCGAGAATCGAACAAATGCCATTTGATACTCCTGGACCAATTAAGTTTGAGGGCTTTGCAATGATAATATTTGAACCCATTAATTCGCCCCAAGCCTCTGCAATAATGACTTGCATCGTTTTACTTAAACTATATGGATTTGAAATTTTTATTTCGTTTATACTATCTGCTTGCAAAGCAGATCCTATAACTAATGTTCTACAATGCGAGGCTTCTTGCTTAATTGCTTCTAATAAATATAACGTCCCTATTACATTAATTTCTACATATTCAAGAGCAGCTGTCCAAGACTCTATGACTGAATTCCTACCGGCTAAATGTAATACATAATCTGGCTTTATTTGTTTCATTACCTTCATTACTTCGCTCTTATTCGTTAAATTACAAGTAATACCATTTTCATTTTTTTCTCTATGTGTACGATTTTGAAACATAGGAATTACATGAAAGCCCTGTTCTAAAAAATATTGGCAAGCATGGCGTCCTGTAAAACCATTTGCACCAGTTATTAAAAGGCTCGCATTTTTTTTCATCGTAAAAATCCTCCTTTTAATAGCATTTGTTTCACTTCATGTTTTGCAAGTAAGTCTTGTTGTGAACTAAAACTCTTCACATCCACAAGCGGAAAACTAGCATAATATTCTTGAAGCCCTTCTATAGGAATAGTAGGTAGTACCACAAAATAATTTTGATCAAAACTTATACTCGTTTTACTCTCTACCTCAGATAAAAGCATTTCACTTAATTTTTCACCCGGCCTGATCCCTACCTCTTTTAACTTCACATTTTCTTTTTTCGAATCTTCAATTAACACTTCTGCTAAATCTGTTATTTTACATGCCGGCATTTTCATAACAAAGATCTCCCCGCCTCTGCCTTGATATACGGCTTTAAATAACAATCCAACAGCATCTTCAATTGTTAAGAAAAATCTAGTCATATTCGCATCGGTAATCCCTACTTGTGAAGATTTTTTAATTTGTTTTTTAAAAAGCGGTACCACACTTCCACTCGTCCCTAAAACATTTCCACCACGAACACAAATAAATTTTGTTTTCTTCGTTTGTACATTCGCATGAACCATTAACTTTTCACCAATTGCTTTTGTCATCCCATACGTATTTGATGGATCGGCTGCTTTATCCGTTGAAACATATATAACTTTCTCAACTTGCATCTGTAAAGATGCTTCGATTACATTTTGCGTACCATGTATATTAGTTTTTATAGCTTCATAAGGATAATACTCACATACTGGAACATGTTTTAAAGCTGCAAGATGGAATACATAATGTACACCTTGGCATGCATAAACTAATTGATCCTTGTCACGAATATCTCCAATAATAAATTTTAATCTATCATCATTTATAAACTGTTGCTGCATTTCAAACTGAACCGTTTCATTTCTTGAAAAAACCCTAATTTCTTTCGGTGATTTTTCTAATAGTTGCTTTATAAGCTCATGCCCCCACGAACCTGTGCCACCAGTGATTAAAATTATTTTATTTAGCATTCCTTTTCCTCCTACCAAGCATTTCAATTAACATTTATTGAATTATTTTCAATTGATTCAAATCATAATCGTCGTTTGTTACATTTAATTGACAAAATAAAAAACAGAAACTATTAAAAATAGTTTCTGTTTTTTATTTCACCTCACAACAGTAAGATTTTTTATACTGTTTGTATGATAAATTCCTTGTAATAAACAGCGCTCATTTATTTCTTATACTCGTAATAAAATAAATAGAATGATTCATAGCCAATAGTCATGTTTAAATTTATGAAAAAGGGAGGTAACGGAATGTACCGAAGCAATTCAAATCATACATATAACGGACCTTCCAAGGCACTGCCTCTCTCCCTATTTGATGTGAAAAATGAATTGAAACAAAAAAGTAAACTCACTCATTCTGGCACGATGTATAAATTAACGAAAGAAGAGCAAATCATCATCAACAACATAAAAATGCAGACAGAACAGCTAAATAAAAATAATGTCACAAGAACACGTGCATACTACCAATTTTACGTTCAATATCCGGAAATACATTGGGCACTACTTGGGCATATGGTATCACGTAACGGCGGTTGGAATATGACTGATTTAAGGGGAGATTTATATACGAAAATTTTATCAGAGAAAGAGCAAATCACATTTTTTTCTTTTTTAGAAAGAGGAAATTGGCTTATTTTTCAAGATGTCTATCCTCAATTTCTGCTTTATGAACAAAGTGTAAAAAGAGCACAAAAGCTATTTCACCTTCTCCCTCACCTAAATGTTTCTACATTTATGGAAACGATGTGGAACGATTTTTGGAAAACAGGTAACAAAAAAACATTAGCAATTGCAACTATTATTAATGAACAAAACTACTTAGAAAAAAGAGTGATTCAAAATGTACACTTTAAAAAGACTGTACTAAATAGTATTGGATTTAAACTATTTGATTTCTTTCAGTTTAATCATATCCTGTTCCCATTCTACGCAAATGATAAGAAACAAAACGTATTACTATTTGGTGATACAATGAAACATTTCACTTCCTTACACGAACGGATCTTAATTGGAAAAAGGTTGTATTCATTATTATTTCGGGATACACATGTTTTATCTCAAGTAATAAGCTGGGCCCAACACCATCCTCATACAGGCTCAAGGAAAGATTACTGGCCTCATTTATTTTCAAGTGTGAATGAATCTCTTTCCCGTGAGTTTTATAAACGCCGAATAAAGAAATGCCAGTTGCGTAATGGCGCTTATCGTATATACAGTCCTGCACTCATCTACGCATGGCGAGATATAGAGCATGAAGAAGTTGACAGTGAAGATTGGTTTACGGACTGGCAAGTCGTAAATTACTTAGTGGATAAGGAGGAAAATATAAATGGACAAATTACAGAAGACTACTGTAAAACACTCGAAAAAATTGAACTTGCCATTCTTGCAAAGAAAAATGTTCTCCTTCGAGAAGACGAATAACCTTTTCGCATTAGTCATTACAATCTTACTCTCTTCTATTATCGGAACTTACTTAGATGCATTTTTTGTTGCAAAACAATTATATTCCTTTCCGGTTAGACCCTTTCCCTCCATATTTTCAGTTAACATCGGCTTTACTCTCTTTGTACTACCGATTTTAACAACGATTTTTATACAAATTTCAAAAAGATTATCTACAGTTTCTAGAATTCTTTTTATTATTTCAATCGGTATTTGTGCTAGCATTTTTGAACAGATTGCTGAAAGATTCGGTTTCTTTATTCATTGCTTAGATTGGAATCATACATATTCTTTATTTGGCTATATGATTTTCTTTTCTTTTATTTGGAAAGTATATGATTTCATACAAAAATAAAGAGATCCTTATAGATCTCTTTATTTTCAATCAATATTTTCTACATTTAAATACTTAGTTTCACAGTAGTAGCCTTTGCCGCCAACATAAACTTTTTCTACTTTATTGTTGCTATTGGTTGCTAATTTAACTAATATTTCAGAAGGCGAGTGTAAAGAATAACCTTGTTCAAATACATAGACTTCTTTTTGCAAGTTGTGCTGTTCATAAAGGTAGCAAGCTAATGCACCGTTTGAAGTTCCAGTCGCTGCTTCTTCATTGATGTCGTATAGTGGAGCAAAATTTCTGCATATAATTCGATTGTCATTAAAAGTATATAGATGCATTCCGACAACATTATAATACTTGCTAATTTCTTTAATTTTTTCAAAATTAGGTTGCAGTGTATGTAATCGTGTTTCGCTTTTTATAGGAATTAAAATATCTTTTAAGCCTGTGGAGACAATTTGAATTGGATATTTATCGTCTATAGCTTTCATGTCAAAACAGTCGATGAACTCGTTTGGAGATACAACATCATAGAATATCGGTTTGTTTTGTTCCATAAATATGATGTCATCTTTTATGGTAATAGTAAGAACACCGCTGTTCGTTTCAATCGTATAGCGATTCTGGCAAAGTTTATTTAAATGCATCAGTATCACGAAAGAGCCAATTGTAGCGTGACCACATAAATCAACTTCTTCTTTTGGTGTAAAATACTCAAATTTATAATCAGCAATTTCAGATTCTGATATAAATGCGGTTTCCGCATAGCCCAGTTGTTTAGCTATTGCCATTTTTTGAGTTGTGGCCAATGTATTATTCTCAGTAAATACCACTCCTGCTTTATTTCCGCCTTTATGCTCCTTGCTAAATGCACTTGCAACATAAACGGATATTTTCATAAGACACCATCCTTCCTCACTTATAGTAAATTGTAGCATAGAAAACACTACGTATATATATCATTGGGTAAATTTACTATAAAGTAAGAGACAAACTATTTTTAGCATCTGAACTCTTAAAAAATAGTTTGTCTACAGTCTGAAAAATCCTTATAGATCTCTTCTTAAGCATACTCTTCGGTTATTATTAATGGTGCAAGAGTTTGAAGACTTTTTGAACGTAAACGATAGGCAACAATTTTCTTTTTATATTGCTTTATTACATCAACATGTTCTTCATGGCTATATAGAGAAAAGCTAATCTCTTTATTCCCTTTCTTCGTTTTAATCACGATTGGTGTTCCTTCCCCGTGCGGCGGAAAATAATGCTTATCTAAAAATAAAGCCTCATTAAATTCATGAATAACTTGTAGTTTCGTTTCTCCCTCTATATTTTTTCCATCTATCGATATAGAGGTATTCTCTTCCTCAAGTTTTTGATGCAATTCAAATTTACTAATAATTGATTCTACAACAGAAGTCGGCATACTAGAAACTAATACTTTAATAGCTCCAAAAACAAATAATGTAACTATAAACCATGTTGTCATTTTCATCATCTCCATTACATGTTAAAATATAAATTTCGTTCCAAACGGTATGAATATACTAATAAGTATTCCCGTAACAATCATCGTCACCGAACCGATTGTCGCTTCTCTCTCGCCTTCCTTCACGAGACGACTTACCCCGATAATATGTGATGCGCAGCCCATTCCCACGCCTTTTCCAATCGTACTTGTTATACGGAACAACTTAAGTACTGTTGGTCCAATCATAGCACCTGTTATTCCCGCAACAACTACAAAACTAGCAGTCATAGATGGAATGCCACCAATTTGCTCCGCTATTGAAATAGCAATAGGCATCGTTGCTAATTGTGGTAGGGTGGTTAGTATAAGTTCCTTATCTATATGTAACATTCCACCAATCACTACATTCATAGTCGTTAAAGCCAGTATACCTGTCACTACGCCGATTAGTATCGATAAAAAGTTTTTCATCAGTATCTTTCGCTCTTTAAATAGTGGTATCGCTAACGCTACGATTGCAGGACTCAATAAGCTTGAAAGAATGTCTCCCCCATTTCCCCTATACTCATGATGAGAAATACCAAAAATCAAAAATAAACAAATCATAATTGTAGTAACTGTTAACACCGGTAACGTGAATGGAAACGTAAATTTTTTATATAACTTTGTCGCCAATAAATAAATTACTACTGTAATAATAATTAAGACCATTTGCATCTTGCACCTTGTCGATTTTATTTTTTGGATGTTACTACTAATTGACTTATATACCCTGAAACAATCAAAGTTACTACCGTACTTGCAACTACTAAAAGGAATATACTACTTCCCTTACTAAAAAGAAAAGACCCGTATTCCATCAGTCCTGTTGTCGAAGGGATTAAAAATAACGGTAAAAATACGATTAACTTTTCCGCACCTTCCTCAAACCACTTTAATGGTAAAATACGAATAGAAAGGAGTAGAAAAAGCATTAACATCCCTATTAAACTTCCTGGCATTGATAGATGGAATACCCCTTGAATCCACGTACCAACTAAGCTAAATACATATAGCACGCCTACTTGAAGTAAAAGCATCACGTACTTCATTTCTTTCCCTCATTTCAATATTACGCATTACTATTATGAAATTTCATTTAACGTTTCCGCAAATCTCGTCATTCCCAGCTGAATTTGTTCGACATTTACTCTCCCAAAAGTAAAACGAACATATTCACTTTTAGTACCTAAAACACTCCCCGGGACAAACGCTACACCATTTCGTATAGATTCACCTAATAAATGATATTCATCAAACGTTCCTTGCACTTTGCACCATAAATGTATTCCACCCTCTGGAACAAAGAATTCAACCTGGTCCCCTAATATTTCTTCAAGCTTTCTAATTAACGCATCTCTTCTTTCCTTCAATTGTCCACGGAGCATTGTAATATGTGCATGAAAATCTTCTGATTCTAAAAATTGATTTGCCACCCACTGCGTAAATACGCTATGGCCAAAATCAACTTGCTGCTTTGCATCCGCTAAACGTTCTATTACACGCATTGGGCCAATTATCCAACCAATACGTAATCCTGATGCAACAATTTTTGATAATGAACTTATATAAAGAACATTGCCGTTTTGATCCATTGATTTTAATGTTGGATTCACTTCTCCATTAAATGAAGTTAAGCTATACGGATCATCTTCTACAATCGGTATACCAAATTCAGAAGACAGTTCTAAAATCTTTTTACGTCTTGCTAATGAAAGCACAGTTCCAGTTGGATTTTGATAATCCGGATTTAAAAATACCATACGAATACGATGCTTTTTATGCAAATCAATTAAGTCTTCTGGATTCATTCCATGCTGATCAACAGGTAAATGGAATATTTTTAAGCCAGCAGATTTAAACATCGGCAGTGAAAAACAATACGAAGGGTCCTCAATTGCAATCGCATCACCAGGTTTTAATAAGCATTGAACGATAAGATTAAGTGCCTGTTGTGCGCCTGATGTAATAAGGATAGAATTCGAATCTGCTTCAATTTGTTTATATTGCTGAACATGTGCCGCAATTGTTTTTCTCAACATTTCATTTCCAAGTGGATGGTCATAACCGAGGTTTTCCATAAATGTTTTCTCCGACAAAATTGTTCGGAATCTATCACTCGGAATTAATTCTGGTGACAATTCACCACTCGCTAAATTAATTAAGTCTTCTTTTTGTGTTTCCGTTCTAATTTGTTGAACGAGTGGTACGTTAGGTAAGAACGATCCATCCTCAACGTACCTACCCCAGTTCGGTATTCGTTTATGTGAAACACCCCATATGTCTGTATTCACCCGTGTTCCGCTTCCTTTTTGCCGTTCTACTACTCCAAGTGATTTTAATTCTTCATATGCAGCTACTATCGTACTCCTATTCACCTGTAATTCTTTTGCTAACATACGCTCAGAAGGTAACTTACTGTCAGAAGGAAACTCACCTGAAGAAATACCTCTTTCAATATAATCCGCTATTTGTTTATATACAGGCGTCTTATCTGCACGATTTGGTTTCCATTCCATATAGTTACCTCCTTTCAAAACGAACTATCCTCAATTTATTACTAACAGTATTCACCGTAAAAATAGTATTAATTAGTCACATTTTCTCATCCAAAAATGGATATATTAAAATAGCTCCGTTTCTGATTACTCGATAGCTTCTGAAATTCCAGCTTCATACTCTCGTTGCAGTTCTGTTACAAACTATCAAATTATTACCACATACCATGTTACCCCTAGCAGTAGTACGAAAAGAAGGATAATATAAATAGTTGATAAGTTTTTCACATTTCTCTTTGTAGACTTGCCGTAATTCTCCTCCACATTCCGTGCAACTAGTACGGTTCCAAACAGTGATACAATTACAATAATAACGACTAGTGAAATCGCAAAGCTCATTGTATTTTCACCTCTCTAAGGCCAGTCTATTTTTATTAAGAACTTCCTCTTTAAAACGTTAATAACATACTACCTTTCTTCTCTTATCATAATGGATGTTTGCCAAAAACGGACCAACCACTTTCATGTTTTTTTGCTCATCCACTTTAAAAATAAAAAGCAACTGAACACTTATGATCAGTTGCTTTTTTGCAGGATTATTTATGCTAATTTTCATTTGAAATTAATTTGATTTAAAAGTTTAGCCTCATCATAATGAAAAATCAATTGAGATAACTCAAAAATTGTTCCATTTACAAGATACACTGTTTTTTAATAAGAAGCGACGTATTTTATCGCTTCTTACTCTCATCATCTTTAATCTCTTATTAATGACTTATTCGCTCTTATAACTTCTTGATACAGCAATGGTGACCACTTTTCATTTATGTAGTCTTGAATGATCCAACCTACTCTTGTAGGACTCTTTTGTTTTATATAGTTTGCAATTTCAGGATTTATATAAGAGGCATAGTAATATGGGCTATTCCATGCTGTACCACCAGAAGACAAGCTTGCAAAATTAATATATAGATGATGTAAATCCTCACTATTATTCATCGTTTCATTGATCGTATCTTTAATAGATTTTACTTTCTCATCATAACCCACTTTATATTTATCTTGTACCGTTACATTTACGTTGTGATTTACAGTTGTCGTAAACGTCTCATTATCTGGCCAATAAAAATTATTATATCCTCCAGATTCATTACTACCGCCATATCTTTTTAGTAGTACAATTTTCCCACGAGCATCTCCAAGTTTTATATTTCCTTCTGTTTTTAAAAAGATAGGATCAACAAAATAATTTTTTTCAAACGTATTACTAAAGGAACCTTCTGCTCCTTTCATATCCTCATACTCTTTTTTTAAAGACATAATAATTGTTTCACTCGGGTTATCTTTTAAAAATTGTTTCGCTTCATTTATGAATTCATGCAGTGTTACATAAAGATATAATGGCCCATGATGAAGAACTATCGTATTATCATCTGTTAAGCGTCCTCTTATATCAAAAATGCGAGCTCCATGATCCATTTGATAGCGAAAATCATACTCTTGCGTCATTCCCCATACTTGCTTAATCGGATTTTGCAACTTGAACGTTCCACTATCATGTGTTCCTGGAATTGAAATTCGTGCTAACGGGATATTATCAGGTATAGGTTGCATCCATTTTGACCAATTTTCAAGCTCATTAACAGAGCTAGCCGCGACGACTCTCTTCTCATGTAAAGCAAATACAAATGTGATAAATATCGTACTACATATGAATAATTTCAAAATAAATTTCTTACTGCCCATTATTATTCCTCCTTTTTTGTTTTATATCAAACTTATTGAATATAATATAATCTAGTGAGTAAAAAATAAATATCATTTCATAAGTATGAAATATTGCATAGAAATAAAGTTAAAAAACATTCATATATCCTGAATTAGAAAAATTTAAAGGAACTTCATCTGAAGCTCCTTTCGTTTACTTTATATTCAATACATATGAACCATCTTTATTCTCATACTTATAGACGTATAAATAATATTTACCTGGCTTTGCATTATAAGTTCCTTTCACTACATTTCCTTCATTTTCACCATATGCTACATAGTTATTTAAATCTGATTCATGATGAAGTACCCATGTCATTCCGATATTTTGTTCATTTAGTAGGGATATGCTAATATTTTCCATAGAGTCAATTTGGAAAGTAAATACATCTACTCTATCACTATTATGTAACGTTCCTTTCACCGGTGTATGAAAGTTAACTTTATTTGCCTGTATACGTTCATTATTTGGTTCATTTTCTGTTACTTGTAACTCATTCCCACCGTTTGGTTTTCTTTGTCCATACCCTAAGTTAACTAGTATAGACTTCAAATCTGGTAAAACACCAATTTTATCTGCATATGGATCTTTAGATTTTGTTCCTGTGCTCTGGTTGCTTAATATTGCTCTTAGTTCACTCGGTCTATATGGTTGTCCTAAATTTTCTTTCGCAATGCTTTGTACTAAAGTCGCTGCTCCGGCAATAATAGGTGACGCACTCGACGTGCCACTAAAGCTAGAGGTATAAAGATTTACAGCACTTCGACTTTGCTCTGCTGTAGTTGTATCTACGTTTTCTCCCCATCCATACACATCAATACGGCTGCCATAATTCGAAAACCACATACGCTCATGAGGGAAAGATGAAGAGCCCGCTCCTACCATAATTGCACCTGAATCTTTAAAATCTTTACTATTACGATTTAAAATTTGTTTACCATTTCTATCTTTAAATTGGTCTAAATCATTCCAACCATTTGCTCCAGCTTCTATAATGACAACACCTTTATCTGTACCGGCACGAATTGCATCAAAGATATCTGGTTGTACCTCAACAGGTAAATATTTATCACCATATCCATCAAAGGAAGCTTGTGCCTCTAATAATAAAACATCCCCAGCTTCTAACTGATTCACAGCACTTAATATTGCATCAGCTGTATTATACTGTCCGTTATCTCTTATTTGAGAGATCACCTTTGCTTTCGCTTTTGGCGCAATCCCAATATTCCCAACTTCATTGTCCTCAGAGGATACAATTCCTAGTACAGACGTCCCATGACCGACATGTTGATCTATATTTATTCCAGACATTAATTCAATATTTTGATGTACTAAATCCTCATGATTTAATAACCATCCATATTCCATATCAACAAAAGTTATACCATTTCCGTTACCGCCTTGAACTTCCCAGGCGAAGGGCGCATTAATACCGTATGGTGCTGCTTCTAAATAACCTTGTTGTTTAAATCTAGGATTGTTATTAGGACTAAGAGATACACTTGATGGTCGCACTTCTGGTGGCGTTATTTTTTCTTGCTTCTTCATATACACATCTTCTATTAAAGAAGATTTCTTTAACCTATCTACTAGTTCTTCTTTCTGCTCACCATTTTGAGTTTGAAGAATATAGTAGTTTAATAAATTTGTAGATACATTATTGGGTGCTTTCACTTCAAGGTCTTCTATTTCCTCTGGACTTACAGATGTGAATAAACGCGTGAATGTTACATCTGGATATTCTACCAAAAGATCTTCTAGTACTTTGTCGTTCGTTTGAGATTGTATTTGTTTTTCAATACCATCTTCATATGGAAATTTCAAATCCGCTTTAAATTTTACAATGATTTGCTTATCTGTTTCTTGATCTATTCCTAATTTACTCTGCTGCTCTATAGAATTAGCATGTACACTATTGATAGTGCCTCCTGTTCCTAAAAGTGTTGTAATGATTACAGTTGACGCACACATTTTTCGAAATATTTTCATTACTTCAATCCTCCTATTAACAACAATTAATCATTATATTAATTTATAGTGATTTTATTTATATAACATATTCCCTTTCTACTAAATAGATTATAGTAATCAGCAATATGAACTTCAATGTATTTTCATATGCAATATTTCATATTAGAACTCTACAATACATGAATAAGAAACTTATAATGATTATTTATTTTATATGTGCTAATATACTTACATTAATATATTAAGTATATAAATATCCAAAACTAGATTACTGAACAGCTTCACCTTAATTTTTTCTTAGGAGGATTTACAATGAAATTATTAAAAATAAAACATATAATCCCTTTATCTGCGGCTGCAATTACATTCGTATGTAGTCAAAGTACAGCTGAGGCTTCTACCATTCATACAGTAAAAAAGAATGATACACTTTGGGGCATTAGTAAACAATACGACGTTTCAATACAATCCATTAAACAGGCTAACCATAAAGGAAACGATCAAACTTTCATTGGCGAACAGTTACATATTCCAGGTTCCGTCAACTCAAATGAAATCACTGTTCACCAAAACGCCAAACCTGCGAACATTTCTGAGCAAATTATTTATCAAGTACAACCGGGAGATTCATTGGAAACGATAGCAAAGCGTTACAATGTTACCGTTCAATCTATAAAACAAATTAACAATACAGTGGGAAACAAGCTCTATGCAGGACAACATTTGAAAATCAACTCAAGCATTTCAGAAAAAGAAAAAGACTTAATGGCACGCTTAGTTACCGCTGAAGCAGGTGGAGAATCATATAAAGGAAAAGTGGCTGTAGCAAAAGTTATCCTAAACCGTGTAAATGCAAACGGGTTTCCAAATACAATAACAGGCGTTATTTATGAACCTATTACATATGGATATGCATTTACTCCTGTTACAGATGGAAGAATTAATCATCCTGCAAGCCCAGAAGCAAAAATGGCAGTAGATGAGGCTATCTCCACAAATGGAATACATTCTGATTGGCTTTATTTCTACAATCCAAAAGCATCAACAGACAAATGGATTACGACACGTCAAACAGTAGCAGTAATCGGTAACCACGTCTTCGCTAAATAACATTTAAAATCATTAACAGACCTCTTCACTTAAAAGGTCTGTTTTTTTATATGTAAGATTTTATTAATCATATGACATAGTGATCTTTTAAAACTATCTCTTCTTTCAAATAAAAAATTTGTATTTACTCCACCACTCTGAAAAATTAAGAAAGCATCAAGTTCAAAAACTCCCTCTTTATTCATAAAAGCTATTTCTTAACTTCATAAAATTGTTATACACTAGAAAAATAAAAAACAAACTATTCGTTAGCGGGTGAAAGAATATGTATGATGTTACAATTATCGGCGCTGGAGTAAGTAGCATTTTTATGGCTTATTTACTAGCTAACAGTAACAAAAAGGTTTTAATTCTGGATAAAGGGAAAGCGCTAGAAGATCGCCATTGTCCTTTAGACGAAGGAAAAGTGTGTACTTGTACTACATGTGATAAATATTTTGGGTTTGGCGGGCTAGGAAAATCTGAAGGGAAATTTAATTATACAAACGGATTTGGTGGAGAACTTGAGCAAAAAGTCGGCAAAGAAGGCTTTAAACAACTTATGGCTGAAGTAGATGAAATTCTATGTCAGTTCGGAGGAAGCTCTGTTTCAAAATATTCTACAGAAAATCCAACTCTCAATAAGAGGGCTGAAGCTTGTGGTTTGCAAATGCTAACAACAGAAGTACGGCATCTTGGTACTACCCTTTCAAGTGACATTTTTCATCAACTCTATGAATTTTTACTTCCGAAAATAAATATACAATTTCATATAGATGTGCAACATATTATGAAACAGAAAGATCATTTTACAATAGAGACAAATGAAGGAACAGTTCAATCTGAGCAACTAGTATTTGCAACTGGGCGTTCCGGAGCAAACTGGTTAAAAAAAATGTGTACTTCTCTAAATATTTCTCAAGAACAAACTCGTGTAGATTTAGGTATTAGAGTAGAGATGAAAGAACACCAATTACGCTCTATATTAAAAGATACATTCGAGACGAAACTTTCTTATGAGCAGGAAGATTTCACAGCAACTACGTACTGTATGAATCCAAAAGGACGCATCATTAGAAAGTACGAAGAAGGTTTAGTTATGCCTGACGGTCAAAATTTTCGAGAGAAAGGAACTGGTACACCTAACTTAAATTTCACTTTATTTATCCCGCGCTATTTTCCAACTCTCAAAGAAGCAAATCTGTATGCAAGCTCAATTATTAAAAACATTAACCAAGGACGAGAGCGAATTGTTATACAGCGCTTAGAGGACTTATTAAAAAAAGAACCTACAATAGCGAACGATATGAAACATAACCGTATACAGCCTACACTACAAGGAGATTATGGAGATTTGAATACAGAAATTCCTCCCTTATATATTGAAGGACTTAAAGAATTTTTATTACGCTTAGAACAATTTATCCAAGAACCGATCGATACAGATACTTTATTATATGGAATTGACGGAAAGTTTTATGCTCCTACGATAAAACTCAATAACCATTTTGAAACGAGTATACATGGGCTATTTTTAGTCGGAGATTGTTCAGGCGTCACTCATTCATTATCTCAAGCTGCTGCAAGTGGGTTGTATGTTGGAAAATATTTATCTATGGTTTAAATTCTTTTAAAATACCAATTAAATATTTTAAATTTCACAACGCTTTATTTATGTACCTTATCCTTCCCCCCTAACGACTACCCCGTAAAAAATCAGGGTTTTACGAGATACATATGTAACATAACTATGTATGTAAAACGATTGACATTCAATTCTAACAAATTGAATGTCAATAGTTTTAAAAGCCCCTATTCATTTCCACTTTCATTTGTTCGATATTTTGTAACATCATCATAGTGTTTAATATGTTAGGATGTCTATAAGTATTTTTTACTACAACTATGACTTTTTCTATTCTGTTTCTAAAAAATAGATTTATGCTTTGAAATTTCCTATTGTACGTATATGAATACTTCATATTATGACCTTTAGAAAGCATAAGCTGAATGGTTCATTACACTTATATAGTTATAAAAATATAATATATAACACAAGTTAAATAAATTGTATAAAGAAGGAGTAAAAATGAAAAATAAAATCAATTTACAAATGCAAAATATAAGCTTTGTTTTAATAATTGCTTTAGCAGTATGGTTAAAAACATATCTTATTACAAGATTCAGTTTTGATTTAAAAATTGAATCTTCTACACAAGAGCTTATTTTGTTTATTAGCCCTCTCGCTGCATCATTAGCTTTTGTCGGATTCGCATTATTTGCAACCGGTGAAAAGCGAAATTATATCGCGCTATGTATTAATTTCTTATTAACAATTGTACTTGTTGGGAATGTAATGTTCTATGATTTTTATAGTGATTTCATTACGTTACCAGTACTTGGACAAACATCAAACTTTGGCCAATTAGGCGGTAGTATTATAGAAATATTGAACTACAAAATTATACTCGCATTCGCAGATATTATTTTCTTCTTTATTTTATTAAAGAAGAAAGCACTAGTCTTCCAAACGGGGCGCGTAACTCATTCGGCACGCTTGTTATATTTTCTCTTAACGATTGGTGTATTTTTTGCAAATCTACATCTTGCAGAAAAAGAGCGACCTGAATTACTAACGAGATCTTTCGACCGAGTCATGCTTGTTAAAAATTTAGGACTATACACGCATCAAGTATATGATTTAACACTACAAGTAAAAGCAGGATCACAAAAGGCACTTGCTGATAGTAGTAAATTACAAGAAACAGAAAACTACGTGAAGGCAAACGAAAGTGAGCCGAATCCTAACATGTTTGGTATAGCGAAAGGAAAAAACGTAATTGTTGTTACTCTTGAATCCTTACAAACCTTTTTAATAGGCGCAACAGTTAACGGACAAGAAGTTACACCATTTTTGAATGAATTCATAAATGAAAGCTATTACTTTGATAACTTTTTCCACCAAACTGGGCAAGGAAAAACATCCGATTCTGAATTTCTAATCGATACGTCGTTATATCCATTAAATCGAGGAGCTGTATTCTTCACACACGGTAACAATGATTATACTGCGACTC
The DNA here is from genome assembly GCF_006349665.1 of Bacillus sp. CD3-5. Taxonomy (NCBI): domain Bacteria; kingdom Bacillati; phylum Bacillota; class Bacilli; order Caryophanales; family Bacillaceae; genus Bacillus; species Bacillus sp. CD3-5. The sequence goes on from NZ_VEPX01000003.1 coordinate 17,207, forward strand.
CAGAAATTTTACGTCAGCAAGGTTATTTCACTTCTGTATTCCATGCGAATAATGCAACATTTTGGAATCGTAATATCATGTACTCTGCTCTCGGTTATGATCGTTACTATAATGAACTTGATTACAAAATTACGCCTGAAACAAATTTAAATTGGGGCTTAAAAGATATCGAGTACTTTGATCAATCAGTAGATATATTAAAAACTATTGATCAACCATTTTACGCTCGTTTCCTTACTTTAACGAACCATTATCCATTTACGTATGATGAAGATACTAAATTCATTGAACCATATGACTCTGGTAATGGCGTATTTGATCGTTATATCGTAACAGCACGTTACTTAGACGAATCCATTAAAAAGTTTATTGAGCGTTTAAAAGCCGAGGGAATGTATGATGATTCTATTATTGTTTTATATGGTGATCATTATGGCATTTCTGAAAAACATAATCGCGCAATGGCACAGTTTTTAGAAAAAGATCAAATAACAGAATTTGACACTTTTAATTTACAACGTACACCTTTATATATTCATATGCCTGGTCAAACAGAAGGTGAAACGATTTCAAAGCCTACGGGCCAAATCGATATAAAACCTACTATTCTCAATTTATTAGGGATTGATACTACGAACGATATTCATTTTGGTCATGATATGTTTTCAGATAAATATACCGGTTTTGTCGTTTTACGTGATGGTAGCTTCATTACAGACAAATACGCATACAAAAACAACACTTTCTATGACCGCATAACAGGTGAAATTGTAAATTTACCAAAAAAAGAAGCTCAAGCACTCATTAACCGTGCACAAAATGAATTACGAATGTCTGACAAAATTATTGAAGGCGATTTATTACGTTTCTCAGAAAGTAATAAAATTAAAACTGGTGAAGTACAAACTAAAATTAAAGAGACTGAAAAATAATCTTAATATGAAAAGGGAGCAACTCGTTACAGTTGCTCCCTTTTACTCTCTTATAACATGTGATGCAATTTCACATAAAAAATCTTATATATTTTACTTTTATTCTGCACTTGTTTCTAAAATTACATCTGTATAAGTATGATCATCACCCATATGTAAAATTACTTCACATTGACGTAATCTCAATTCAAAGAGCATGATAGAATCATGATAAACTTCAGGGTTTGATTTCATTTTATGTAACATCTCTTGTTTTTCTTGTATTTCGAATTGCATATTTTCTACAGCTTGTTTCAAGGAGTTAAATGGATTCCTAAAGAATATATGAATATCTCGCTCTTGTGTGTTTTCGAATAGCTCAAATTGCAAGAAAAATTTCTTCATAATAGAATCCGTTACCTCGGTATAATCTTCATTTTCTACATACTGTTTGTATTTGTTATATAGCATAGTTTTGTTTTTCGGAAGAACTCCAAATAATTTACCGGCACTTTTCAATAAAAATTGTGCTGGCGTAAATCGACGTAAAATATTTACTTCATCCATTTGTATGCTATTCGTCATTCTGTCAGTATCTCTGCGCCAGTCATCAAGCACTTTAAAGTCACATTCTAACTGTATTCGATTTTCTCCAAATAAAGAATTAAGTCCTTCACTAAGTTCTTCTAAGTACGATTGACTTTGAAGGAGCTCATTATGAGAAGTGGCAATCCAATTTTGCATAGAAAGAGCAAGATGAGGTAATACAGTTTGTTCTAAATATTTATGCACTCTTTCGTTCATTGCTTTATTTAGTTCTGTATCCATGTGACCGAAATCACTGTCTTCACTCATTAAATCAGAACAACTCTGTAATATCTTCGGTATATTTTCAGTAAGTTCGTTCGTAATTTCCATTTTCATTGTACGATATGACTGTGTAATGAAATGAATTTTTTCCCTCTCAAACGCAGTAAGGTTATTCATGCTACCGTTTAGTTTCACTAGCATATCTTCATTCCAATTAATAGCATCCACGAGATTGTTTTCTTTTTCAACACGTTTATTTAAAAGATATGTAATTGTTTTTCGGATGAAGAACAATAGCTTTTCAGTACGTTCTGCATCAATATTTTTATGATTAAAGTTAAAATGAATAAACTCAGTTAACTCATTTAATTGTTGACTACTTGTATATAACGAAGAATAAGGAAAAATTCTCGCTTGCGGGAAATATGTGTTTATTCTCGCTGCCGTATCTTGTAATACTCTTTTCACTTCTGCTTCACTGTAAATGTTATCAATTTTATTTAATAAGAAATGAATTTGTAAATTTGGTGTATGTTCTTGAATGCTTAATAAAATATCACGCTCTTTATCAGTAAACGGTGAATCCGCATTCAATACAAACAATAATTCATCCACAGAATTTAGATATTCAAATACTTCATCCCTAGTGTCATTATTCCTATTAAATCCAGGTGTAACTACAAATGTAAGTTTATTTTCATTTAAAAATCTACATGGTAATTTAAATTCAACACATGCTCTATCTCTATACGTTTGATGGTGCTGAGACATCATATTATGATAATCAGAGATATCTTCCGTTGTTGTAATTGCAGCGTCTGTTATGGCGTTAATTTCTGTATGAGCATCATTTTTTAAAACTACTACATTTGAAATTGATTTTTCTACTATATTTTCTCCTAATATAGAGTTAATAAATGTAGTTTTTCCGTTCCCTGAAGTTCCCGTTACTAAAATACGATTTGTTCTTAAATCCGCAAGTTCGTCAACTAACCATCTAAATCGGTGACCTATTTCTATATTGTGCTTTTGTGCCCACTGTGTAATAGATTCAAAAAGATGTAGACTGTACTCTAAAGCATTCACATGATTCATAGAATATGACAGTAGGTTTTCCGCATGTTTTATATTTGATGAATCTATTTGGTTAGGAAAAATTTCATCCCATGCCAATACAGCTGCTGATGGAAATACAGCATAAGACGGATTGACTACTTTTAACCAATTTGTTAAAAGACTTGGAATGATATCGTGTAATTGTCTAAGCGTATATTTCCCTTGAATTAATGCAAAGTATGTTTCTTCGTAAAGAGAAGAAATTTTGTCCCATATATCGGAAGACTCTATTTCAATATGTAAGAAAAATTCATTTATTGTGTTAAGCCACAATAAGTAATTTTGTTCATTTTTATAACTGTTCCAAAGTGATGAAACCATTTGCGTAAATTGTACTTGATCTACATTATTTAATGTAACTAATGCATCATAAAAATAATCTGGTGAAATATGTTTAGTAAATCCTTTATCGATATATCCTTTTAACACCTCAAACCACGGATAAGATTCTGTTCGAATTAACTCATTCACAGCAAGCTCTACTGCACTATCAAAATCTTGTTGTTCCTCATAAAAAGAACGGGCAATTTTTGTAACATTCGGATAGTCTGGATTTAAAGAAACTGCTTCTTTAATAACAGCGAAAGCTGAATCAAAATTATTTTGCTCTATGTAAAGAGAAAGTAATTGTAGTCTAATTTCAGTCATCAATATTATATTATCAGTAGCAATGGAAGTATAAACATTTTCAGCAACTGCTAATTGATTCAGTTCGAAATAAGCATCCGCAATATTTTTTTGTGCCCATGGTGCTAATTCATTACTAACCTTCTCCCATTTAAAAATAGCTGCTTCAAAATCTTGATGCTGATAATAAAATTCACCTTGCGCAAAACGAATATAAGATCCATCAGAAACCTCATTTTTTTCTTCGTTTACATAAGCTTCTCCAAGTACGTCAAGAGGTGATTTTGTTACATTCTCCATTAGAAATGTTTCATAATACATCTTTTTTATTAATTGTTTTTCTATTCTCATCTTTTCCCCCACTATATCTTGAAAATACATTTTTAAGATATGTCAACACTTTATTTATGTATGCTTTTTATCTTAACAAAGAATATCTTTTGGAAAATTTCATTTTCCTTTCATTTTTCAAGTAAGATTGAATTTTTATGAGAAAAGTTTCAGTTTTTTTTCAATTCCCTTTCAGTTATGAAACAGCATTAAATGTTCCTAATAACATAATAACACTATAATATCCCGCATTATATTATCAGGAAAACCCTATATGAAACATATTATAAAAACAATTTATAACGAATATATATGCAAAAATCACTTCACCTAACATAAAAGAGTTCATCACATAGTGCTTGCTTGATAGACATATATACTAAGTTTCTTCAGAATTTCACATACACCATGATAATTTAAACAACAACAATAGTGAGCAGCTATTCATACAATATCTTTCTCGAATTGTTTTCCTTTAGAACACTTCAGTAGTTACGTAATTAAATTCCATTAACCTCTATAAATAACTAGTCCAAAAAAAATCTATATGCATATCATGTTATAGTAAAGAATTCAGGAAATCGTAAAAGGAGGCATTTTCATGTTTGAAGATAAATCTAAAATAAACTACCCGTATGAATTTACTGAAACTACAACAATCCCGCTAAAAAACCCTATCAATAAAAATTTCAAAAACGGCTCTGGTACACATACTTTCCCAATTAAGAAGCATTATAAAGAGCAGGTGCTATATACGGAAAAAATTAATAATAATAAAAATAAATAAGCGTATAGGCTCTTATAACAATTAATCAAATAAGAATCTATATTAGACTTTGCATAGTTATAGGTAATATATAAGGCTTTCTTATACAACTCATGTACTTTTAAAAAGTGCTGATATACAGCGCTTTTTTATACATAGATAATAGAAGAACAAAAAAGGTATGGATATTTTCCACACCTTTTTTGTTCTTTACTATTTATAAATAAATTCCACCTTCACTGCTCCTTAGCCAATGCTCCTAGCAGCAAAATTCTACTTGTTGGAGTCATTGAAGAAAGGAGTAAATTTATGATAAATCCCAAAGCTAAAGAAGCATCCAAGAATGATATAAACCATTATTGCTCTATTATATATATTCAAAAATGCACCAAACATTGTTTCAAAGCTGCTTAGTTTTCATAAAATATTTTTTGTTTCCGTTGGAACGGATAGGCTTTAATCTCATCTGTATCTAAATTTTCATGAAATAAATGAATAGCTATAATTTGTCTACAATCGTAAGTATGATAATAATATGTTCCGGACTCCATACACATTACACTTGTATATATGGTATTATCTAATGCACCTTCTTCTGTTATTACTCCACCTTTAGGTACCTCGCAATTTGATAAGATATGAAAAAGGGCGGATACTCCCTCTTCTTCACTATCTATACCTTGAATGTTTTGTTTGCCATATGCTGCCCGCACAAACCTCGATGGCGGGGTGAAATCCCCTGGAAGTCCCATTGAGCCTGAGCCCTGGCCAAAAGCACTTAATGGTAAATTACTCCATTCTGTTGGCGCGAATGGCTGCGATTTAAGGCCAATATATTGTCTTAAATTTTGCAAATGCCAATTAAACTCCGGACTATTCGTCATCACTCCTAGTGGGTTATCATACATCTTTAATCCTTCATTTGTCGGCTCCAGTACAATGCAATCTCCCCATTTATCCGCTAAGATCCAATGTAGCGGTGGCGTAAGTCCTAAATCCGGTAATGGTATATCCAAAAAGGTAATGCTATCTACAGATTTCTTTAACTCTTTGACAGAATTGAATTGTGTAAGACTCCAAGCTACAAAATCAAATGGAGCTAAATTCGTTTTAATGTCATCTATGCTTTGACTATAAGTAGCGAATCCTGGAAAATAGAGTGTTGCACATGTCATACCTGCTTCATTTACTCCGTCCGCCATAATGATCCTTCCTTGATGATTAATTCCCATTCCGACCGTAGCATGTTTCGTATGAATGATTTCACCAGTTATATTATTCCACTGGTAATGCCGAGGAATGATTATTACTTCTTGATTCATATCTAATGTGAAATCCATCGTTCTTGCAAAAAGATGCTGACCGTTTTTTGTCTCTAATGTCAAACTAGTACACATAAAGAACACCCCATTTTATGGTTTTATCTACACTTTACATAATTCTGATAAGTCTGTAAATTAAAAACCTCTTTCCTTACAAACAAATTAAGAACGTACATATAAATTACAAATAGGTTGAGGTTATCTCTAGTTTATAAATTTTTAAAATATAGTTGCAAAAGAATTATATGAAAAAGGAGCGAATTGTTACTATCGCTCCTTTTTATTTCTTGCTATATTTTATTAAAATAACCAGAGACCATTTTCTCTATGAACAGTATCCCTACATAACCCTCTTAAACATCTTCTCCAACTCATACGTAGAATGATGCACAAGAATTGGTCTTCCGTGCGGGCATGTGTATGGGTTTGTTGTTGTACGAAGTTCTTCCAGTAAAGCAAATATTTGATCGTTCGTTAAATATTGATTTGCTTTAATTGAAGCTTTACAGCTCATCATGATGGCTGCTTCTTCACGTAATTTTTTAATATCAACTTTTTTTAGTTTAACGACCTGCTCCATCATTTCATCGATAATTTCTGTTTCTTGCCCTTTCGGGAACCACGTTGGATGCGAGCGAACGATAAAGGATTGATGGCCGAATTGCTCCAAAAATAGTCCAACTTTTTTTAGTTCTTCTAGCTGCTCTTCGACACGTAAAAATTCAGTAAGAGATAAATCGATGCGGTATGGTACAAGTAATTCTTGTACTTCTTGTGCTACCCTTCCTACTTTATCACGGAAGTATTCATAATTAATACGTTCCTGCGCGGCATGTTGGTCAATCATATATAAGCCTTTATCATTTTGAGCGAAAATATATGTTCCATGCATTTGTCCAATTGGATAAAGCGGCGGTAAATCATTACCGTTCATTTCGATTTCTTCTATTTCCTGAACTTCTTCTTCCAATTCCTCTAATTCAAAGTCTTCATCGTTACTGTTCCACGATTTCTCTTCTCGAATCGGTTCTTCTATTATCGATTTTGTAGATGGTTGCCAACTTTGTTCTTCTCTCACGAGCGACTGTGGTGGTTGCCATTCTTGCTTCGGTGGTTGCCAAAGCTGCGCAGGCTGTTTCACAGCCTGCGGTTCTTCATGTTTTTCATCCATGCCCGTCGGTAAAATGATATCCGGCATGGATGGTTCTTTCGGCTTCGCATGCTCAAACTGGAACTGTTCTTGCACACTTTCATCTTTTTCTTTTTTCTTCGTTGTTACACCTGCATCTGGAATGAGCTGTATTTTTTTGAATGCTGCTTGCAATGTTTCTTCAATCAGCTTTAGTAATTCTTGTTCTTTACTAAAACGAACTTCCAATTTCGCTGGATGTACGTTAACGTCAACAAGCATTGGATCCATTTCAATTGATAAGAAGCCGATTGGATATCGTCCGACTGGCAGTAATGTATGATATCCTTGCTGAATAGCTTTCATTAATACGAAATTTCGAACGTAACGGCCATTTACGATTGTTGACATATAATTACGAGATGCTCTCGTTACTTCTGGTAATGTTACATAACCTTTAATTGTGAAATCTAAAGATTCCGCTTCAATTGGAACAAGCTTCTTTGCAACTTGAATGCTATAAATCGATGCAAGTACTTGTCTTACATCACCATTTCCTGATGTATGAAGCAATTTCTTCTCATTATGAAACAGCTTTAATGACACTTCTGGATGCGACATTGCAATACGATACACAATATCTGTAATATTACCAAGCTCTGTATGAATGGTTTTCATATATTTAAGACGCGCTGGTGTATTAAAAAATAAGTTTTGTACTGTAATATCTGTTCCCTTTCGGCTCGCTGTTTTCTCCTGCTTTATAATGTCTCCACCTTTAATAATAAGGTGTGTACCAGGTGCATCACCTGTACTAGTGATTAATTCTAATTCACTAACTGAGGCAATACTCGGCAATGCCTCACCGCGGAAACCGAGTGTTCTTATGCGAAACAGATCATTTTCATCTTTAATTTTGCTCGTCGCATGTCGTTCAAAAGCGACGATACAATCTTCTTCTGCAATGCCATCTCCATTATCAATGATGCGAATTTTCGATAAACCAGCTTCTTCTAAGTGGATTTCAATAGATGTACTATTCGCATCGATAGAATTTTCCACAAGTTCTTTTACGACTGAGGCAGGGCGCTCTACTACTTCCCCTGCCGCAATTAAGTTAGAGAGTTGGTCATCGAGTTTGCGAATTTTCCCCATCTACTTACTCATCCTTTCTTTAACTTTTTTTGTAAGCGATACAGTTCGTTCATCGCTTCTAAAGGTGTCATATCAAGTAAATCAATTTTTTTAATTTGCGTAAGTACTGCTGTTTCTTTTGCATCTAGAACTGGCTTGTCTTGTTTTTTCGAAGACTGCTCTGTGCCAAAGAATGATAGTTGTGATTCTTCTTCATTGTCTACCTTCGTTTCTTCTATTGCTACTGGTTCTTCTTTTACAACTACAGGTTCTGGAATTACTTCTTGCTCTTGCGCTTTCACTTCTACACGCTTCGGAATAATAATTTCTTCCTGTCCTTCTAATTGCGCTAACACTTCTTTCGCTCGAGCGATTAAGCTATCTGGAAGCTCCGCAAGTTGCGCAACATGAATTCCGTAACTTTTATCAGCTGCCCCGTCTTGAATTTTATGAAGGAATACTACTTTTCCGTTCTCTTCAATAGCTGAAACGTGTACATTTTTCAGTTGATCTAAACTGTCTTCTAACACGGTCAATTCATGATAATGCGTAGAGAATAACGTTTTCGCACCAATTTGGTCATGAATATGTTCAATGATTGCTTGTGCAAGTGCCATACCATCATACGTAGATGTACCGCGTCCAATTTCATCGAATAAAATTAAACTTCTTTCTGATGCGTTTGCAATGGCATTTTTCGCTTCTAACATTTCGACCATAAATGTACTTTGACCTGAAATTAAATCATCCGCCGCGCCAATTCTCGTAAAGATTTGGTCAAATACAGGTAATACTGCTTCTGTTGCTGGTACGAAACAACCAATTTGCGACATAACCGTTACAAGTGCTAATTGTCTCATATACGTACTTTTACCAGACATGTTCGGTCCTGTAATTAAAAATACATCCATATTCTCTGGCATAATACAATCATTCGGTACATACAATTTCCCGTTCAATACTTTTTCTACGACAGGATGACGACCATCTTTAATGAAAATTTCACGCTTCGTTGTTAGTACAGGTTTTACAAACTGTTCCTCTTCACTCACTGTCGCAAAACTTTGCAGTACGTCTAATTCACTAATTACTTTCGCTAAATGCTGTAATTTCGGAATAAATACTTTTACTTCTTCACGAAGCGCTGTAAATAAATCGTATTCTAGTTGTACAATTTTTTCTTCAGCTTCTAAGATTAATGTTTCTTTTTCTTTTAGTTCATCTGTAATGAAACGTTCCGCATTAGCAAGCGTTTGTTTACGCTCGTAGCGGCCTTCTGGTAATGCTCCAAGGTTCGCTTTCGTTACTTCAATGTAGTAACCGAAAATACGGTTGTATCCGATTTTTAACGATTTAATTCCTGTAATATCACGCTCTCGTTTTTCAAGCTCAGCAATCCACGTTTTTCCGTTTTTACTCACATAGCGATATTGATCAAGCTTGTCATTATAACCATCTTTAATAATATCTCCATCTTTAATAGAAAGCGGTGGATTTTCTTGAATACTTCTTCCTAGTAATTCTGTTAAGCTCTCACATGGATCTGCACCTTGAATTAATCTCGCTGCATACGCGTTATCTAACAAACTAATCGCTTCTAAAATAGCTGGCACTTGTAGTAACGAGCGTCTTAACTGTAATAAGTCCCGTGCATTAACATTACCAAATGCAACTTTCCCTGCTAAACGTTCTAAATCATATACTTCTTTTAACTTTTCTTTTAAATCTTCACGCAAGAAGTAATCATTTACAAACGTTTCGACCATTTCTAAACGCTCTTCAATTCGTTCTTTCTGTATAAGTGGACGTTCCATCCACTGTTTTAACATACGACCACCCATAGCCGTTTTCGTCTTATCTAATAGCCATAGTAAAGATCCTGTTTTTTCTTTCGTTCGAAGTGTTTCTGTTAGCTCTAAATTTCGCTTTGAATGCACATCAATTTTCATAAATTGATTCGTATAATAAATTTCCACAGGCTGTAAATGATCTAATGAACGTTTTTGCGTTCTTATTACGTAGTTAAATAAGCGCCCAACTGCTTTAATTAACTTTGCTTGTGAAACGTTTTTCACAAGATGTTCTAACCCTTCTGGGATTGCCGTTGCATCTTCATATGAAATCGTCATCTTTAACGTTTCTGTTAACTTGTTTAATTCATCTTTTGAAAAGGAAGAATCTACAACAATTTCTTTCGAACCCGTTGCATACACTTCTAATAAAATATCTTCTACTGAACCAGTCAATAACGTTACTGTATTTTGTCCAGTCGTTAAATCGTTACAAGCTAACGCATATGATCCATCTTCAAAATGTGTTAATGCGGCTAAGAAGTTATTTTCTTTCTCATCAATTGTACGCCCTTCCATCATCGTTCCTGGCGTAATTAATTGTACGACTTCACGGCGCACTACACCCTTAGCTGTTTTTGGATCTTCTACTTGCTCACAAACCGCTACTTTATATCCTTTTTCAACAAGTTGTTCAATATAGTTTTTAGCCGCATGATACGGTACACCGCACATCGGTATACGTTCACTACTACCACCGTCTCGGCTCGTTAATGTAATTTCAAGTTCGTGGGCTGCTTTAACCGCATCCTCAAAGAACATTTCATAAAAATCACCTAAGCGGAAAAATAAAAAGGCATCTTGATAGTCTGCCTTAACTTTTAAATATTGCTGTATCATAGGCGTATATTGCGTCATACTTATCCTCCATAATTCTTACATAATAATCTATATTCATATATGTCACATTTCACGGACACTCTTATCTCCTATTTCAGGAGTCTTTCTTCATTATAGCACATTTCATTAGCAATCATGTTCATCTAAGCACCACTTATGTAAAGTAAAAAGCTAGGAAGAACTTCTCCCTAGCTTTCTATTACTCTTCTTCTGCATCAACGATAAAGTTCGGATCTAACTCTTCAAACTCCTCATCTTCAATTTGGAAAGCATCATCTGATTCTACACAACCTTCAGGGTTTACACTTACACAAATTTTCGTTTCGCCAACTACTTCTGTTACAAATTCACGTTCTACCGTTACAACAATTTTATTACCATTTGGTGATACAAGAGCTTCTAAACAATTTGGTGGCTGAATGACACGAGCAATAATTTCTAAATCATCACCAGAAAAGTTTTTATCACGATATCCAATGCTTACTTCATCTGTGTAGTTTACACGTTCTGTTACAACTTCTGTCTTTGTATTGCCATCGAATGAATACCAAGTGTTCACATCATAGAAACCTTCAATTTCCACATGTTTTCCACTCTTTCTTGCTTCGTACGAGTGGTTAATTACCCAGCACCCTAAAATACTTGTTGGCTCATTATTCGATTCACATGTATGCGTTGACTTTGTATACTTACGTCCTTTTCCAACCACTGCTTTTGTAATAATCTCTCTAAATTCGGACATTCGTAACCCTCCTCAATCACTATTCACTTAATCATATGCGTGACAATAGCGGAATGTGTCATTCTTTTTTTGAGAAGAACTTACGTTTAATCCACTAAAAAAAGAGATGTCAATTCGACATCTCTTTAACAACCACAATTTCCTTTTTTACTTTCTACCGCTGCGCCCGTTTCACCCTTCAATACATCGCCATTAGTTGAAATTAATATTTCATCTGTTACGTTGTTAGAAATCGTACTTGCAACTAGCTGTAATAAGTCATTTACATACGTTTGTGAAGATTTAAATTCTTGTACAACTGGGATGCTATCTAACTTATCTTGCAGGGCATCAATTTCAGCTTCTACTTTTTTCAAAGCTTCCCATTTCCCGTAATGTTGCAAGTTTACTGCTTGTTTTTGCAGTGCTTTAATTTCATCAATTGCGCGCTTCACATTTTCATTTTTATGAATTTGTGCCTCTGCTTTCTTAAAGAAATCAACTTCTTCTGTTTCAGAAATCATTTTTGCTAATTCTTTCGCTTGCTCAACAATTTCATCTTTCGAATATACTTTCATCTATTATTCCACCTCAATCGGCTCTTCAACTAATTCTCCGTTAAGAGACCAAGTTTTTGCATCCGTTACTTTTACTTTCACAAGCTGACCAATTAAAGACTTTGGAGCAACAAAGTTTACAAGTTTATTTGTACGAGTATAACCTGCAAGTACTTCTGGATTATTTTTACTCTCTCCATCAACTAACACTTCTACAATTTGACCTTTATAACGATTATTCTTTTCAATTGCCAATTTATTTACTAATGCATTTAAGCGTTGAAGACGTTCTTTCTTTACTTCCATCGGTACATTGTCTTTCATTTTTGCAGCTGGTGTACCTTCACGCGGAGAATAAATAAAGGTAAAGGCAGTATCAAACCCTACTTCACGATATAACGACATCGTTTCTTCAAATTGCTCATCTGTTTCATTCGGGAAACCGACAATAATATCAGTTGTTAATACCGCGTTTGGAATTGCTTCTTTAATTTTTCTTACAAGCTCTAAATAATGCTCACGTGAATATTTACGCGCCATAATTTTTAACATTTCTGTGCTTCCAGATTGAACTGGTAAGTGAATATGTTCTACTAAGTTGCCACCTTTTCCAAGCACTTCAATTAAGTGATCATCGAAATCGCGTGGATGGCTCGTTGTAAAACGAATACGGGCAATATCAACTTTACGGAGCTCGTCCATTAAATCGCCAAGACCGTATTCTATATCTTCAAAGTCTTTACCATATGCATTTACGTTCTGTCCAAGTAACGTAATTTCTTTATAACCATTCGCAGCTAAATGACGAATCTCTTGGATAATGTCTTCTGGACGTCTGCTTCGCTCTTTTCCGCGTGTATACGGTACGATACAATATGTACAGAACTTATCACAGCCATACATAATATTTACCCAAGCTTTAATATCACCACGACGTACTTTCGGAAGATTTTCAATTACGTCTCCTTCTTTGGACCAAACTTCAACTACCGTCTCCTTCGAGAACATTGCATCTTTTAGAATGTACGGTAATCTATGAATATTATGCGTTCCAAACACCATATCTACATGCTGATTTTTTTGCATAATTTTATTTACAACAGATTCCTCTTGGGACATACAACCACATACACCAATTAAAAGATCAGGATTTCTTCGTTTTAGTGCCTTTAAATGCCCTAGTTCACCGAACACTTTATTTTCAGCATTTTCACGAATAGCACAAGTATTTAATAATACTACATCTGCTTCTTCAGTTGAAAAGGTTGGTTCATATCCAAGTGCAGTGAAAATACCCGCCATTACTTCTGTATCGTGCTCATTCATTTGACAACCATATGTACGAATATAAAACTTTCTTCCTGTACCGAAATTGCGAAACTCTTCAGGTAAGCCAAAATCCCGTTCAATTTTAACTTCTTCTTTCCCTCGCTTTTTCGCGTCTTTTAAGGAAGGTGGTTGGTATACACTTTCAAAGTATTTGCTATAATCTTTCTCTTCTTTTTTCGTAGAGGAATTCACTTGTTGACTTGCTAATCGTTGTTGCTCGTTCATCGGTAATCTCCTTTCACCCTTAACTATACACACTCTATAGTCCATTTTAATGCGCTTAGACCCACCTCAAAAATGGTTAGATAGCTTGAGAGATACTTGTCCTTTGAAACTTGAGTAATCAATCTAATCATCTATAAGAATGAAGTCTTCCCCACACAAATAGACATTCCCTTTTTGTATTTCTTTTGTCCTACTCAAAAGCATATTGCTTTATCCCTATACACATTACCATAGTATGAAGTGTTTCGCCAATTTTTACAAAGAAGAAGGCTTATCCTATTATTACATTTCCTAGTTAATGAACATGCAATTTTCATACAACGATTTATATATTATTTTACCATTCTGAATTTTCCAAGTAAATAAGACTGCTTTATATTTTTACTCATTAAAAAAGGCTGCCAAATGGCAACCTCCTCTTCTTACATTACATAAATTCAGCAACAAGCTCATCAAACATTTTCTGATCCATGTTTAAATCAGATTGCACTAAAGGCTTCTCACTATATCCTTTTACCAGTTCTTGGTATGAAGGCTGCGCTGTATTTTGATAAATTAACCCTGTTACTAATCCGTTGTTTTCCATTAATGTTTGCATAGCCATCATGCGATTAGACGGATCATATCCCTCTACTGTACTTAGTTTTGTTAAATTCTCTTTAAACCAATCGTAAGTATTTACTTTATTGTAAGTAACACATGGGCTGAATACGTTAATTAATGAAAATCCTTTATGGTTAATACCAGCTTCAATAATTTGTGTTAATTCTTTTAAATCACTTGAAAAGCTTTGCGCCACAAATGTTGCACCAGCTGTTAAAGCCATTTCCATAACATTTAGTGACGGTTCAATTGAACCTTGTGGTGTACTTTTCGTTTTAAATCCAGCTTCACTACGTGGTGAAGTTTGCCCTTTTGTTAATCCGTAAATTTGGTTATCCATTACGATGTACGTAATGTCAATGTTACGACGAATAGAATGGATCGTATGTCCCATACCAATCGCAAATCCATCACCGTCACCACCTGATGCGATAACTGTTAAATCACGGTTTGCCATTTTTACACCTTGTGCAATTGGAAGGGCACGACCATGAATACTATGCACACCATATGAATTAATATAACCTGAAATACGACCTGAACAGCCGATACCAGAAATAACAGCAAGTTCATCTGGATTTAAGCCAACGTTAGCTGCCGCACGTTGAATTGCAGCTTGCACCGAGAAGTCTCCGCAACCTGGGCACCAGTTTGGTTTTACACTGTTACGAAAGTCCTTAAATGTTGCCATTTAATACAACCCCTTTTTTGCATTCGTTGTAAATCTCTTTCGGCAAGAATGGGTTCCCATCATATTTTAAAAGACTAGAAATTTTCTCACCGTTACCAAGATTCATTTTCATAATGTTAGCAAGTTGACCTGTTGCATTGTTTTCTACCACTACAACACGCTTCGCATTTTTCACAAGTGGATCGATTTCAGCTGTTGGGAACGGGTGAATTAAACGCACATGAGCATGGTTTACTTTCATACCCTCTTGTTCTAAGCGCTCCATTGCTTCTTCGATCGCACCACGAGTTGAGTTAAATCCAACAAGCAATACGTCTGCTTCTTCATGCTTAACATTTTTATAAACAGGGGTATTAAACTTCAAGTTCTCCATTTTACGGAAACGTTTGTCCATTTGATCTTTACGGTTTAATGCTGATTCAGATGGTTTACCAGTTTCATCATGTTCTACACCTGTAACATGGTGAACACCATTTTTCATACCAGGTAAAACACGTGGTGAAACGCCATCTTCTGTTACTTCATAACGCTTGAAGTATGCTTTATTTTCACGTTCTGGTAATTCCGCTTCTAAATCAAGCTTACCACGACGAATTTCCACTTTATCTAACTTAAGTGGTTCTACTGTCTGTTTCCCTAAAGAAAGCTGTAAATCTGTTAAGAAAATAACAGGTACTTGATATTCTTCAGATAAGTTAAACGCTTCTACAATATCATAGAAAGCTTCTTCCACTGTACTTGGCGCCATTACGATTTTTGGAATTTCACCGTGCGTACCGTAAATCATTGCCATTAAATCAGACTGCTCTTGTTTCGTTGGTAATCCTGTACTTGGACCACCACGTTGTGTATCAACAATTACTAATGGCGTTTCTGTAATACCTGCTAAACCAATCGCTTCCATCATTAAAGATAGACCTGGACCAGCAGATGCAGTTAATGTACGAACACCAGCATAGTTTGCACCGATTGCCATTGTACAAGCTGCAATTTCATCCTCAGTTTGGATTACTGTTCCGCCGACTTTTGGCAATTTTTTAATTAAGTATTCCATAATTTCAGATGCAGGTGTAATTGGATATGCAGACATAAAGCGAGCACCACCAGCTACTGCACCAAATGCGATCGCATCGTTCCCAATCATAAACATGCGCTTCTGACCATCAGCTTTTTCAAGCTGCATCATGTTTACTTTCTCACCTAGTAACTCTTTCATATATTGAGAGCCGCGCTTAATTGCGTCCATGTTCTTTTGAACGACTTGCTCTCCTTTACGACCAAAGATCTCTTCAACAACATCTAAATAAGCTGTTTCATCTAATCCTAATACCGCACTTGATGCTCCAACAGCAACCATGTTTTTCATTAATGATGTGCCTAATTCTGAAGCAATATCTGTAAACGGTATCACATATAGATTTACATCTGTATTGTCAGGTATTGTCGGATTAAATTTCGCATCTGCAACTACAATCCCGCCCGGACGTAGTTCGTGGAAGTTAAAATCAATTGTTTCTTGATCAAAAGCAATTAAAATATCTAAATCATCTGAGATCGCGCGTACTTCTGTTGTACTTACACGAATTTTATTATTTGTATGGCCGCCTTTTATACGTGATGAGAAGTGGCGGTAACCGTATAGGTAATATCCTAATCGGTTTAATGCAATACAGAAGATTTCTCCTGTACTTTCAATTCCTTCACCTTGTTGGCCTCCAACTTTCCATGAAAGTTGACTAATCATCTCCTACACCCCTTTTGGCTGCATTCATTGTAGTGTATTTTTTTACAGTAATAGTTTAGCATTTTTTATGCAAATAAACTACAATGGACGCAAATTATGCCTCTTCTGATTTCCCTGAATCTTTAGTATAAAGCTATTTTGTTTTTCATTCTAGTATTAGGTCTTAAAAAAAGCAATAATATCAAATGAATTAATTCTAATTTTTCTGGATTTTTAAAACAAAAATTTTAAAAGCTTATATGTTCAACAAAATTATCATATAAAAATCGCTCTACAGTAGATGCAGCATAGTGTTTACAAAGCTCGTTAATTACATTTTCATAATCTCGATACGCTGATACATTTACAACTGTTTCTACTATCCCATCAAAATCCGAACCAAACCCTATATTGTTCTCTCCACCTAATGAACAAATATATTCGATATGTCTTACTATATCTGCTACATTCGCTTGTTTTTCATTTGTTAGAAACTGCGGTACAAAAGTGACACCGATCATGCCATTTCGCTTTATAAGAGCTTTAAGTTGTTCATCGTTTAAATTACGTGGGTGCTGGCAAAGTTTCATACAATTTGAGTGGGAAGCAATAGGATTTTTTGCAATTTCTATAACATCCCAAAAACTTCTTTCATTCAAATGAGACACATCAGTCCATACATGTAACGCATTCAGTTCTTGTACAACATGTTTACCAGAAGTCGTTAAACCTGCCCCACGTGTCTCTAGCGCACCATCAGCTAATAGATTGGCATAATTCCATGTTAGTCCAAAAGAACGTACTCCTAGGCGATACAACAACCGTAATTTCATTGCATCTTTTCCAATTGCTTCGCATCCTTCTAGTGTTAATATCGCTCCAATCTCGTCCTGTTTTAACATGTTCATATCATCTTTTGTCTGAATAAACTTAACACCTGGTAGGGATAAAATTTCATTATAAAAAATATCTACCATTTGCAATGCTACTTCAAATCGGTTTTCATATGCCACTGTTTCTGGCACATATATAGCAAAACATTGTATACTTCCTTTTCTGTTCTTTAACTGTTCAAATGTAATATGTAATTGCGAATCATGTTTAAAATCCTTTCTCCCTTGTGCACTCCATAACTGAAGAAGCACATCACAATGAGCATCAAAAATTTTCATTTTCATTCCTCCATTATAAAAACAACCTGTTTGCATACTGCAAACAGGTTGTTTAAACTTAACGAGGTTCTACAATTAATTTTATTGCTGTACGCTCTTCCCCATCAATCATAATATCCGTAAACGCTGGGATACAAATCAGGTCCAAACCACTAGGCGCTACAAATCCTCTTGCAATTGCTACTGCCTTTACCGCTTGGTTCAATGCACCTGCACCAATGGCTTGAATTTCTGCTGTTCCGCGTTCGCGAATAACACCTGCAAGTGCACCAGCTACAGAATTAGGGACCGACGTTGCTTTAACTTTTAATATTTCCATTCCGCGTTTCCTCCTCGTTTCTATAAAAAGTATTAGCAATTATTTCACTTTAACTTATATTCACGAGGAATGACACGTATTCCTGCTAAATTTCTGTAATTTTTCTAAAAAATTAAAAAATAATAACTTATCTAAATTTTAATAGTAATTACTCAAAAAATGGCTGATCATCATTAATTAAAATACGCTCAATTTTCTTAGCTTTTCCCGTATTAGGGTCCACATCAATTAGCACTGCACTTAATTGTGTTCTACCATTTGTCACTTCAAATCGTACTGGTAAGTTTGTTAAAAACTTCTTCAATACTGCTTCTCGGTCCATACCTAAAATTCCATCGTACGGCCCTGTCATACCAACATCTGTGATATATGCCGTTCCGCTTGGTAAAATGCGATTATCTGCTGTAGGAACATGCGTATGTGTACCTACTACCGCTGTAGCACGACCATCTACATACCAACCTAACGCTTGTTTTTCGCTTGTAGTTTCCGCATGGAAATCAACAAAAATAATATTCGTACGTTTTTTCGCAATGTTAATTAATTCATCCACTTTACGGAATGGACAATCAATTGGAGGAAGGAACGTACGTCCTTGTAAGTTAATAACTGCAACTTCTGTTCCATTACAGTTCACAAAAATAAGCCCTTTTCCTGGAGTGCCTTCTGGGAAGTTAGCTGGTCTTGCAAGATATTTTGCATCATCAATAAATTCAAATACTTCACGGTTATCCCAAGCGTGATTTCCAAGTGTAACCGCTTGTGCTCCGCATTCTAAAAAGTTTCGGTATATTTTTTCCGTAATTCCACGTCCACCTGCTGCATTTTCCCCATTAATAATGGTTACTGTAGGTGTATATTTCTTCTTTAATGCCGGTACGTATTGTTGAATCATACCTCTACCAGGAGATCCTACTACATCCCCAACAAATAATATTCTCATATGTCTTACCCTTCCTATGTACTACATTTTTTATTACTATAGCTTCAAGTAATTATCTTACAATATATTTATTATAAGTTTGTTTCACTTGTATGCTAGGTATAACTAATTTCCTTTATTTTAACCAATTCCAACACAAAAAAATAAAGTGGTGTTTCACCACTTTATTTTGCGTATTCCACTGCACGTGTTTCACGAATAACAGTTACTTTAATATGCCCTGGGTAATCCAGTTCATTTTCAATACGTTTTCGAATATCACGAGCTAAACGATGAGCTTCTAAATCATCAATTGTATCTGGTTTTACCAGAATACGAACTTCTCGTCCTGCTTGAATTGCGAAAGATTTTTCTACGCCTTCATAAGACTCTGAAATCTCTTCTAACTTTTCAAGACGACGAATATAGTTCTCAAGTGTTTCACTACGAGCTCCAGGTCTTGCAGCTGATAATGCATCTGCTGCTGCAACTAAAACTGCAATGATAGAAGTTGGTTCTGTGTCTCCGTGGTGAGATGCAATACTGTTTATAACTACAGGATGCTCTTTATATTTCGTTGCGAGTTCAACACCAATTTCAACGTGGCTACCTTCTACTTCATGGTCAATCGCTTTACCGATATCATGTAATAGACCAGCACGTCTTGCTAGTTTTTCATCCTCACCAAGCTCTGCTGCCATAAGTCCAGTTAAATATGCCACTTCCATAGAGTGTTTTAAGACGTTTTGCCCGTAACTTGTACGGTATTTCAAACGACCTAAAATCTTAATTAAATCTGGATGTAATCCGTGAACACCCACTTCAAACGTTGTTTGCTCTCCGACTTCGCGAATATACTCGTCCACTTCACGTCTTGATTTTTCGACCATCTCTTCAATACGCGCTGGGTGAATACGTCCGTCCTGTACTAGTTTATCAAGAGCGATACGAGCTGTTTCACGACGAATTGGGTCGAATCCAGATAGGATAACCGCTTCTGGTGTATCATCGATAATTAGGTCAATACCTGTTAGCGTTTCTAACGTACGAATATTTCGACCTTCACGTCCGATAATACGTCCCTTCATTTCGTCATTTGGAAGATTTACAACCGAAACGGTTGTTTCAGCAACATGATCAGCTGCACATCTCTGCATTGCAAGAGATAAAATCTCTTTTGCTTTCTTATCTGCTTCTTCTTTCGCACGAACTTCACTTTCTTTTACCATTACGGCAATTTCATGAGAAACTTCACTTTCTACTTTACCAAGAATAATTGCTTTCGCTTGTTCGCGTGTCAGATTGGAAATGCGCTCTAATTCTGTTTGTTGCTTTTGAACTAACTCTCCCACTTTGCTTTCCAACTCTTCAATCTGTTGTTGTCTCGCTACAAGAGAATCCTCTTTCTTTTCTAACTGTTGCTCGCGTTTATCGAGCGTTTCGTCTTTACGATCAAGGTTCTCTTCTTTTTGCATTAAACGATTTTCTTGTTTTTGTAATTCGCTTCTACGGTCACGAATTTCTAATTCAGCTTCTGTACGAAGTGTATGAATTTCATCCTTTGCTTCTAAAAGCGCTTCTTTCTTAAGTGCTTCAGCCTCACGATTCGCTTCGTCTAGAATACGTTTCGCTTCATTGGCTGCACCATTAATCTTCGCTTCAGCAATAGACTTTCGAACAAAAAAGCCAACAACTGCACCGACTGTTGCAAGCAAAATGGAGATGAGTATCCAAACTGTACTACTCATGATTTCACCTCCCCTTGCTATGAATGAAAAAAGACTGTCGGCATGTACATTGAATACCAACATACAGCAAAGACCGTCGTCCCGCTTTTTTAAGGGACTTTCTTCATTTCACAATTAAAATGTCATATTATTATTTCGGCAAGATTTAAGTCTTACTCCGAATATTACTTCTCTTCTTGAGAAGAGTGTTTCGTATATAAGAAAAAATATACATTCTCATTGTATCTATCGCAATTTTCATTGTCAAGCGTTGTCTACTTTTACTTTCTTTACCTTCAGCTCTAATTTATATAGGAATTTAAAAAGCAGAGAGCATATTATCCTGGAAAACCTTAGTAAATCCCAGTTTATTCATGTAAAACACGCATATATCCCTCTGTACACATAATGTTTTAGATGGATTAAATATTTTATCTCCAACGATATACAACGCTTTCATAATGATACAAAAATAAAAGACACGAAGCCGTGTCTTTTATCCCACTTTAATCAAGAAGACTTGGATCTTCCATATCTTCAGCACCTGAATCTTCGCTAATTCCGTGATGCTCACGAATAAAGAAGGCAATTTCTTCTCTTAAATCCGTATTTTCTTTTAAGAACTGCTTCGAATTTTCACGACCTTGTCCTAAGCGTTCTTCATTATAAGAGTACCAAGCACCGCTCTTTTGAACGATATCAAGTTCAGAAGCCATATCTAAGATTTCACCTTCTCTTGAAATACCTTCTCCGTACATAATATCAACTTCCGCAACACGGAATGGTGGTGCCACTTTATTTTTAACTACTTTTACTTTTGTTTTATTACCAACAATGTCGTTACCTTGTTTTAATTGCTCCGCACGACGCACTTCAAGACGAACAGTTGAATAGAACTTCAATGCACGACCACCTGGAGTTGTTTCTGGCACTATCTATCTATAGATTTTCCATCTCTATAGTCCGGACTATCTCTTCATCTCTTTACAGAGAGCCTTGCACTTCCAGCAGTAGCCTATCATCTGCCGTACCCTACTCAGTTAACTAAAAGTTCTTTTCGGTAGTCTCTACACCTTCCCCATATCACTATGGAGCTTGGCACGGTATTACCCTAAATAATGGTGGGCTTCACCGTTAGCAACTATATGGATAGTTACACCCTTAGGCAATAAGGTTCACAAGGTTTTTAACATGCTATCACTAGCAAGGGAAACCCATGGTAAACTCCTTAATCTTTACGATTAAGCAACTTGTAGTTGATTTCCGAACATAACCCCAACTTTTTCACGAATTTGGTTAATAAAGATTGCGATTGTTTTTGATTTATTGATTGCACCTGAAAGTTTACGAAGTGCTTGAGACATTAGACGAGCTTGTAAACCTACGTGTGAGTCACCCATATCTCCTTCAATCTCAGCTTTTGGTACAAGAGCTGCTACAGAGTCAATTACGATAATATCAACCGCACCACTTCGTACAAGTGCTTCTGCGATTTCTAAACCTTGCTCCCCTGTATCAGGTTGTGATAATAGTAATTCATCGATGTTAACACCTAGTTTTTGTGCATATACAGGATCCATTGCATGCTCAGCATCGATGAACGCTGCTTGTCCACCTTGGCGCTGTACTTCTGCAATTGCGTGTAATGAAACTGTTGTTTTACCTGAACTTTCAGGTCCGTAAATTTCGATAATACGGCCGCGTGGGTATCCGCCTACCCCTAATGCCACATCAAGTGCTAAAGAACCACTAGAAACCGTAGAAACTTTACGCTCTGCTTGTTCTCCTAATTTCATAATTGAACCTTTACCGAATTGCTTCTCTATTTGTTTTAACGCCATATCTAACGCTGCTTGACGATCACTCATTCAAAATTCCTCCTTAACTGAATTGCTAATCTTATTATACCTATTTTCAATTCAATTTGCCAACAAAAATCGAACATTTATTCGATTTTTTTATTTTCCATTAAATAGAACTGCATTTAACCATTAAAAAAGCTAGAAGAAACTTATATTTCTTCTAGCTTTTTATATAAATGATAAAATCCATATTTCGCTGAGCGTTCTCTAATTTGTTGGCGACTTCCACTTAAATTAAGAGGAAAGACTACAGTTGGTTCATCTTTAATCGCCAATCCAACAAATACTGTTCCCGGTTCTTTATGTTCTGAAGCATCCGGTCCTGCTACCCCAGTGAAACTAATCCCGATATCCGCTTCTAATAATTCTTTAACATTTTCAGCAAGATAACGAGCACATTCTTTACTAACTGCACCGTCAGTAAACAACACTTCCTCAGGTACATGTAAAACATGCTGCTTTACGTCATTATGATAACAAATGACACCGCCTTTAAATACGGAAGACACACCAGCACTTTCTGTTACTTGATTACCGAAGAGACCACCTGTTAAACTTTCCGCACACGCTAAAGTCAATCCTTTTTTCTTCAATAACTCTATCGCCTTATAATGCAGAAACTCTTGGTCATACCCGTAGAAAAATTCTCCTACTCTTTCTAAAATCAAATCTTCCACATGCTGAATGAGTTTCTCCGCTTCATGAGCATTTTGATGTTTAGCAGTTAAACGTAATGTCACTTCTCCATCATTCGCAAGCGGGGCAATGGTCGGATTCGTTTGTCCATCAATTAAATCTTGAACTTTCACCTCTAATTGAGATTCCCCAATTCCGAAAAAGCGAAGCACGCGAGAATAAATGTTTTCTCCTGTTGTAAAGTTACGTAAAAAAGGCTCCACATAACTTACATACATTGGTTTCATTTCTTTCGGTGGTCCTGGTAATAAAATATAAACTTTTCCGTTCTTATTTAATCCCATACCAGGTGCCATACCGTGATCATTTGCAAACACATTTGCTCCATTCAAAACGAGTGCCTGCTTTTTATTATTTTCAGTGAACTCACGACCTGTACGCTTAAAATAATTGCTTATTAATGCTAATGCATTTTCGTCATATACAAGCTCTTCCCCTAAGCTAGACGCAATTGTTTCCTTCGTTAAATCATCTTTTGTCGGTCCTAATCCACCTGTGAAAATGAGCATATCCGCACGTTCCTCTGCAACTTCAATCGCCTGCTGCAGTCGCTTGTTATTATCACCAACTACAGTATGGTAGTACACGTTAATTCCAATTGAAGCTAACTTTTCAGACAAAAACTGGGCGTTCGTATTTGCAATTTGTCCAAGTAATAATTCTGTTCCAACCGCAATGATTTCAGCGTTCATCCCAATTCCCCCATAAACTTCTATTTTGAGTTTACAAAAGCAGCTCTATTTTTCCAGAAATAATCCCATCCTGAAATAACAGTAAAAATTAATGCAATCCATATAAAGATATCAGCAACTGGAATATGGATTAAATTTAAAGGTACATCGTGTAATAAGTATGCCGCAATCGCGATGATTTGTGTCCATGTCTTAATTTTCCCTAGTTGATTTGCCGCAACTACTTCCCCTGTTCCAGCAAGTACAAGACGTAAACCAGTTACCGCAAACTCACGGCTTATAATGACAATAACGATCCAAGCAGGTACGTATTGCATCTCAACTAACGTGATAAGTGCTGCTGAAACAAGTAATTTATCAGCTAACGGGTCAAGGAACTTTCCTAAATTCGTTACAAGATTATACTTTCTTGCGTAATGTCCATCAATCCAATCTGTAGCCGAAGCAACAATAAAGATAATCGCTCCTACTAAATGTTGAATTGGTAAATCAACATCACCAATTGTGTATGAACCCCAATCAAAGGGTGCTAACATAATTACCATAAAAATTGGAATTAAGCATATTCTAGATATCGTAATTTTATTTGGTAAATTCACAGCTATTCCTCCATCATATCAAAAACATTTGTTCATTGAAAAAAGTCATCGAAGCGATGACTGTTATTGTGCAGGTTGCTCTATCCCTAGATTTTTAATCAAGAATTTTTGATGATAATTCTCTTCTGGATTCAACGGGAATGTAACCACTTGGCCATTTAATTTAAATTCAACATTCGGTGCACTTCCTATATTAAGGTTTACCACTTTCGCTGTTGATAAATCATATTTTTGAGTTTGACCTTCCTCTATTGTTCCACTAAAGATATCATTTCCTGCCTCATTTTTAATACCTACATAACTTGCACCTTTTGTTGTAATTTCTAATTCTAACGTTTTATTGTTATGAATTTCCAAAGTGGACTCCTTACCAGTTGTCCCAACTACTTTGATTTCTTGTTGTCCAGTTGGCTGTGCTGGTTGTTCCTCTTTCTTCGGTTCTTCTTTCTTTGGTTCCTCTTTCTTTGGCTCTTCCGCTTTCACTTCATCTTTTTTCGTATCTAACGGAGAGTTTTCCGCTTTTTTAACTTCAATTTTCTCGCTTTGAGCATTCGGAACTTTCTCATCATCTTTTCCAGTCAACGCTTGGAAAACAAACCAAATTACTACTCCAATTGCAATAACTAACAGCGCAACTAAGATTTTTGGCATATGATCTGCAATTGGCCATGATGAAGACTTTTGCATTGTTTCTTGTGTTTTTTGTCCAGTTGATACTTGTGGAACGTCACGTTTTTCAGATTGCGGTATCGTACTCTGATATTCCACAAGCAGTTCTTCTCCATTTAATCCAACCGCATCTGCGTATTGTTTAATGAATGCACGCGCATAAAAAGCTCCTGGCAATACATCATAATTGCCTTCCTCAATCGCTACTAAATGGCGTTTTTGAATTTTTGTAATCTCATGCAGCTGATCAATAGACAAGCCTTTCGTTCCTCTTGCTTCTTTCAGCTTTTGTCCTAATTCTGTCACTACTAACACCTCAATATTTCTTTAAAAGTCAAACATAGAGAAATTATTTTGCGTACCTTGCTCAATTTCATCTACTAAATTATATTGAATTTCTTCATCATAATCGTTACGCAACTCGATAATATAATCAAAATCATCCAATGTGTATTCTGACTGACTCACAAATACGTCAGGATGTTCCACAACTTTCGTTGCAGGCAATCTCATAATTTCACGAACAAGCTGCCAATGCCTTTCGTTAGCACGCTTTGTTGACACGATTCCATCTAAGATGAAAATATTGTCGTCGCTATACTCATCTTCAATCAATTGACTACGAACAGTTTGCTTAATAAGAGTAGACGATACAAATAACCATCTTTTATTTGCACAAACACTTGCGGCAACAATGGATTCTGTTTTTCCAACACGAGGCATTCCTCGTATACCAATTAGCTTATGGCCTTCTTTTTTCATTATTTCAGCCATAAAGTCTACAAGTAACCCTAATTCATCACGCACAAACCGAAATGTCTTCTTATCATCTGCATCTCGTTGTATGTACCTACCATGTCTAACCGCTAGCTTATCTCTTAGCTTTGGCGGACGATATTTCGTTACCGTTATGTTATCCATCGTATTTAAAATTGATTCTAGTCTAGAGATTTGCTCTTGATTATCACACATAAGGAGTAATCCACGCCTTGCATTATCTACACCATTAATTGTGACAATATTAATGCCGAGCATACCGATTAACGAAGAAACGTCACCAAGCAAGCCAGGTCGGTTTTTATGTATTTCATATTCAAAATACCATTCAATCATCCAAGATCACTCCCCTTGCTTACTTTACACCTACGTACTATATTATATGATTTCACCTTAATAGGGAAGCTAAATGTATAATCTATCCCTTTCAATTATTATACAAAAAAAATAGAGAGGAGAATCCCCTCTCTATTTTTTACTTATGTTGTACAAACTTTACCATTAAGTTTGCGATTGTATGCTGCTCTTGTTCGTCAGCAACTTTCCAAAGCTCAGCTAATAATTTCTCTTGATCGTTGCGTGCTTCTACTTCATTCGCTAAATAGTCACCAACACGAAATGCCATATCTGATACAGCACCACCATCAAGACCTTTTCCTTGCGCTTGCTCTAAACGTTCTCCTAAAAAGCTCTTCCATTGATCAAAATTATCTAAAACTGACATGTGTAAGCACCTCACTACTTAGTAATAGAATCATGCTTAATTTGTACAGTTTTTCATTTTTTATGTAAGAAATTTTTAGCAATGCCAACCGCCGTTCACTCCGATAATTTGTCCCGTTATATAAGATGCACCTGGAGATACAAGAAATGACACTGTTTTCGCTACTTCTTCCGGTAATCCTAATCGTCCTAACGGAATCTCTTCCGCAATTTCATTCTTATCCTCTTCTGAAAATACGTTTAACATTTCCGTTTCAATTGCACCTGGCGCCACCGCGTTCACTCTTATTCCACTTAATGAAACCTCTTTTGCTAAAGCTTTCACATATGAATTTTGCGCACCTTTTACCATCGAGTAAAGCACTTCACATGACGCGCCAATTTGTCCCCATATAGACGAAACAAGTACAATATTACCGCTTCTCCGTTGAATCATAGATGGCAATGCCATTGATAATAATTTATAGATACTCTTCACTTGAAGTTCTACCATATCATTCAATTCATCGTTCGTTACATCTGTTACGAGTCCAAAAATACTCTTCCCAGCTGCATATACGATAACATCAAGAGGATGTTCAATTTGTTTCCACAATTGCTCTGCTCCATCAGTAGAAGCTAAATTCGCTTGAACAGGAATTACTTCACCCCATTCTTTCTGCAACTCATTCACTTTCTCTTCACTGTTATTATAATGAACATATACTGTATATCCATCTTGAATTAATTGTTTCGAAATAGCAGAGCCAATCCCTCCGCTCCCTCCAGTTACTAATGCATACTTTTTCATACAATTCCTCTCTTATCTCAACAAAATCTTTTCCCTACAAATAAATAATACCCTCATCTTACAATTTATCAATGATAAGATGAGGGTATTATTATGAAACCTTTTATTTTTTCGGTAAAACTTGACAAACACTCATTTTCTCTTCTGATGACAGTAATTGAGCTACTTCTTGTAAATCTTGAACAGTTAAACTTTCTAATACAGTCAATGCATCAAACAGACTCGATTCATTAAACGCATATCGTGTAAATTGATTTGCAATATATTCCGGTGAATTCAAGGAACGTAAAAAGCCACCTATTTTCTTTTTCTTTACTCGTTCTAATGCCACCTCATCTAATTGATTATAATTTGTATTTAATAAAATACCTTTCAAACGCTCTTCCAGCTCATCAGGTTGCTTCGTATCGCCGCCAACCATTGCAAAACCGAAGTTATTCTCTTCTGTATAATCATACGAGAACGAATCATCAATGAGCCCTTCATTATATAAAGATTCGTAATGAACGGAGCTTTTCCCAAATAAATAATCTAAAAGTAACGTAAGCGCAATTTCTTGTTTTAAAAGGGCTTCCCCTTTTTCTTTTAAGTTTGTCGCTTTAATACCAACTAAACATTTCGGAGTTTGTACAGGCATTGAAATAATTTTCTTCTTTTCATTTACCTCATCTGGTTCTTCTTCGAATGAACGTACTATTTCTGGTTGGTTTTTATAATCTTTTTTCGCTTGATTTTCACGTATCAAATCCATCGTTTTCTCTGGATCAATTGCACCTACAACAAACATCAACATATTGCTTGGATGATAAAACGTTTCATAACATTCATATAGTAGGTCTTTCGTAATTTTACTAATAGACTCGATCGTCCCTGCAATATCAATTTTAATCGGGTGCTTTACAAATAAACTATCTATTAATCCAAAGTATAAGCGCCAATCTGGATTATCTTGATACATTTGAATTTCTTGCCCGATAATACCCTTCTCTTTTTCAACTGTTTTTTCAGAAAAGTAAGGCTCTTGTACGAAGTTTAACAATGTATTTAAATTTTGTTCTACATTTGATGTACACGAAAAAAGATAAGCTGTTCTTGTGAAAGACGTGAAAGCATTCGCGGATGCCCCTTGTTTACTAAACAATTGGAAAGCGTCATGATCTTCTTTTTCAAATAATTTATGCTCAAGAAAATGAGCAATCCCATCAGGTACACGAATCATTTCTTCTTTACCTAGTGGTACGAATGTATTATCCACAGAACCATATTTTGTCGTAAACGTTGCAAATGTTTTATTAAATCCTTGCTTCGGTAAAATATATACATCTAATCCATTAGGAAGTTTTTCATAATAGAGTGTCTCTTTTAATTGCTCATAAACAATTTTCTCCATTTATTCTCCCTCCGTTCCGTGTAAAAAGTAAATTGTATCTAGTTCAATATTTTTAGCAACTTTTACGATCTCTTCTTTCGTCACACTTTCAATGCCTGTAAGCCATTCTTCAACCGGACGCGTACGATCTGAAATAATACCATGATACAGCATTTCCACAAATCCGCGCGGTGTATCAATTGCTTCTAATATTTGATTTTGAATGACACTTTTCGTTTGATGCATCTCTTCTTCAGAAAAATCACCATTTTGCATTGCAAGCATTTGCTCTTTAATAATCTCAACAGCTTTTTCATAATTTTTCGCTTCAATTCCTGACATAACAAACAATAAGCCTTTATGACTTTCAAAGCGGGATGCTGCATAGTACGCTAAACTATTTTTTTCACGAACATTAACGAATAACTTCGAATGAGAAAATCCTCCAAACAATCCATTGAACAATTGCAGCGCAAAATAATCTTCGTCTTTATACGTAATAAACGTACGATATCCGATGTGTAATTTACTTTGTTTTAATTCTTGTTTTTCCACAACTTCTTTTTCTTCATTATTTCTCTTATGAAGAAGTACATTTCTTTCCCTCACAGGACGCGCTGAAATAGAAAAATACTTACTTACAAGATCAACTGCATTTTCTGAAATATCACCGATAATGTATAGATCCATTTCATCTTCAGCTAACACTTTTTGATAATATTGATACAAACTTTCATTTGTAATAGAAGAAACACTCTCTTTTTTCCCATTTGCGCTTAAACGATACGGTTCTACTTTGCACATTTCTTCAATTAAACGCTCGTTTGCATAACGCATTTTATCATCATACGTCGCTTCAATTCGTTGTAAGAGCGCTCTCTTTTCACTTTCTACAATAGAAGGCAGAAAACCATTCCCCTCTGTTGCTGGATGTAAAACGATATCTGATAACATAGAAAGCGCTTTTTCAAATAACGGCGGTGCATCATGTAAATATACTTCATTTGCAATGTCTACATAAATAGAGATGATATGGTCTTCTCCTTTTTTACTTACATCTACTGCCAAAGAAGATCCGTATAATTCTTCTAAATATTGACGAAGACGAATTACAGAAGGAAGCTTTTCTGTCGCACTTTGCAATACGTATGGCAATAGGGCACGCTCTGTCACCGTCTCCTCATTTAAAGGTGCTTTCAAACGAAATACAAATGTATTTGTTTTATATTTATCAGTTGGAATAATATGTACTCGTAAACCACCTAGCTCATATAACTGTTGTTCCATCAGTTTCATTTATAGCCCTCCTTTACGTATATAGGAATATTCCTCTTCAATATACAGTTTTTAGAAATAAAAAATCAACTTTTCTTCCTCACTATACTTACATTAGGCCCTTCTAAAAACTGTAATATGTAAGGAACATAGTAAAATTCCGTATTAAATATAGTCTATGTAAAAAAGCCCGCACTAATGTGCGAGCTTTTTTTATACTTATCGTTTTCCTTTTTCATAAGGAGTTCCTAATGCTTTCGGAGCTTCAGAACGACCTACAAAACCAACAAGTGCTAATATTGTGAATACATACGGCAATATCGTTAAGAATACACTTGGAATTTCTTTTAGTACCGGAATTGTACCGCCTGTTATTCCTAATGATTGAGCAAATCCGAAGAACAGAGCCGCTCCAAGAGCACCGAGTGGATTCCATTTACCGAAAATCATTGCTGCTAACGCCAAGAAACCTTGTCCAGTAATTGTAGCACCTGAGAAGTTACCAGAAATCGACATAGCGAAGACCGCTCCACCAACTCCTGCAAACATTCCAGATATAGCAACTGCAATATAACGCATTTTATATACGTTAATCCCCATCGTATCCGCTGCCATTGGATGCTCACCAACCGCACGAAGACGAAGACCGAACGGCGTTTTATAAATGATATACCAAACGACAAACGCTAAAATAATAGCAATATATGATGTTAACGGTACATTAGAGAAAAAGATTTTTCCGATTACCGGAATATCCGAAAGACCCGGAACATCGATTTTTTCAATGCGGTATTGAATGAAATCAGTTTGTCCTTTGCCAAAGATTTTCTTAATCGCAAATACTGTTAAACCAAGTGCTAAGAAGTTAATTGCTACTCCGCTCACTACTTGATCTGCACGGAATGTAATGGATGCTACTGCGTGAAGAAGTGCAAACAATCCACTACCAATTGCTGCAAATAATAATGCAATCCAAGGAGTCATCGATCCCCACGTATCACCCATTAATAACGTTGTAACAATACCAATAAATGCACCAAATAACATTAAACCTTCTAACGCTATATTTACAACTCCAGAACGTTCACTGAACACTCCACCTAACGCCGTAAAAATAAGTGGCGCTGCCGTATATAACGTACCCGTCACAAGAATGGCTAAAATATCTAAAAAGCTCATTTATTTCCCCTCCTTGCTCATGCGTGTAAGTGCCCAGCGTAAAACATAACTGCACGCTACAAAGAAAATAATACATGCAATAATAACGTTAATTAACTCCGAAGGTACATCTGCTTCGAAATTCATTTGTGGTGCTGCACTTTTCAAACCACCAAACAGTAAAGCCGCTAATAGTATACCAAATGGATTATTTCCGCCTAAAAGTGCTACCGCAATCCCATCAAATCCAATACCAGTAAACGAAGACATTGCTGTCATACTTTGGAATGTCCCTAATCCTTCCATAGCTCCACCAATTCCTGCAAAAGCACCAGCAATTGTCATTGATAATACAACATTACGCGATACTTTCATTCCTGCGTATTGAGAGGCATTTTGGTTAAAACCAACCGATTTTAATTCATACCCTAACGTTGTTCTATCTAATAAGAACCACATTACAATCGCAATGATAATAGCCACAACAATTCCCCAGTGTAAACGAGATCCATCTGTCAATGAAGATAACCAATCAGAAGCTAACGAAGCACTTGCTTGTACGTCATAAGATTTTTCATTACCTTCGTGGATAAAACGTTTAATAAGATCATACGTAACATAAAGTGCAATGTAGTTCATCATAATTGTAACAATTACTTCATTTACTTTAAGTTTCCCTTTTAAATATCCAGGTATAAAACCCCATAAACCGCCGACAATTGCCGCCACTAAAATAGATAACGGAATATGCAAAATTGCTGGTAACGACACTGCATATCCAAACCAAACAGCAGCGAGCCACCCAACTAATAACTGTCCTTCCACCCCAATATTGAAAAGACCTGTACGAAATGCAAATGCTACTGAAAGACCAGCTAATACAAGCGGAATCATCGTACGCAACGTCTCACCGATAGCTTGTGGATTGCCAACCATCCCTTCCCAAAGCGCGGCATATCCAACAATTGGATCATATCCACTAACTAACATTACAATGGCACCAACAAGTAAACCGAAAACTACGGATAACACAGGTACTAAAATATTAATTGTTCGTTCTGTTAAAAATTTTTTAGCCATTTGTGTTCACCTTCTCTTTCCCTGTCCCGCCGGCCATTAATAATCCAAGCTGTTGTTCATTTGTTTCTTTCGCATCGACAATCGCTACAATTTTCCCTTCATATATAACAGCCACTCGATCGCTTACATTTAAAATTTCATCCAGTTCTAAAGATAAAAGCAATACTGCCTTACCATTATCTCTCTGCTCAATTAATTTTTTATGAATAAATTCAATCGCACCTACATCTAAACCACGTGTCGGCTGTGCTGCAATTAATAAATCTGGATTACGATCTACCTCACGTGCAATAATTGCCTTTTGTTGGTTTCCACCAGATAGAGCACGAGCTAACGTTTGTTCACTAGGTGTACGTACATCAAACTGTTCAATAAGTGCTTTCGCTTTTTCTGTAATTTTACTAAAATTTAAAATCCCTTTCTTTGAAAATGGATTTTTATAGTATGTTTGTAAAACAATATTGTCCCGAACAGAAAAATCGAGAACAAGTCCGTGTTTATGACGGTCTTCAGGAATATGACCAATCCCCTCTTCTGTTATTCTTCGAACAGGCCAATTCGTTATTTCTTTTCCTTTAATTGCAATAGAACCTGACTCAACTTTTCGTAAACCAGTAATCGCCTCTATTAATTCACTTTGACCATTTCCATCAATCCCTGCAATCCCAACGATTTCTCCTGCACGAACAGTTAAGTCAAGGCCTTTTACAGCAGGTAACTTGCGCGTATCATGAACAATTAGGTTTGCAATAGATAGTACTTCTTCCATTGGTTTAGCTTCTATTTTTTCTGTTTTAAAATTCACTTGACGTCCGACCATTAACTCTGCAAGTTTATGCTCATCCGTTTCCGCTACATCAACAGTACCAATCCCCTTACCTTTACGAATAATTGTACAACGATCGCAAACTTCCATAATTTCTTTTAACTTATGTGTAATAAGGATGATAGATTTCCCCTCTTGCACAAGCTTTTTCATAATTTGAATCAACTCATGAATTTCTTGAGGAGTTAACACCGCGGTTGGCTCATCAAATATTAAAATCTCAGCACCACGATAAAGAGTCTTTAATATTTCAACCCTTTGCTGCATCCCAACAGAAATATCTTCAATTTTCGCATGTGGATCAACAGCCAAACCATACTGTTCAGATAATTGCTTAATTTCTTTTGCCGCTTCTTCAACAGCAATTTTCCCGTTTTTCTTCGGCTCATTTCCAAGAATAATATTCTCTGTAACTGTAAAATTATGAACAAGCATAAAATGCTGATGGACCATCCCAATACCAAGGTCATTTGCTATATTCGGATTTGTAATTTTCACAGGTTTTCCTTTAATTTTAATTTCACCTTGTTCTGGTTGGTACAAACCAAATAGTACATTCATCAATGTGGATTTCCCTGCACCATTTTCTCCAAGTAAAGCATGTATTTCTCCCTGTTTTACTTGCAGCGTAATATCATCATTCGCTACAATGCCTGGGAATACTTTTGTAATATTGTTCATCTCAATTACGTATTCCATTTTGTTCCTCCTTTTAGCAGGGAACACTCCCTAATTACACTCTATTAAAACTATTTTTATATATGCAAAGGTTAGTTCTACGAACTAACCTTTGCTATTTCTCTATTATTATTTCTTTAGAGAAGCTTCATATGTTTTATATTCTTCATCAGTTGCAGGGACTTTAATTTCACCGTCAGTGATTTTCTTCTCAAGCTCTTCGACTTTTGTTAAGATTTCTGGATTTACTTTTTTCACATTGTCAGTAGTTTTCGCAATACCAACACCGTCATCTTTTAATCCGAATTCTTCTACTTTACCGCCTTTTAATTTACCGTCTTTCGCTTCTTGTGCTACTTTTGCTACTGCAATATCAACACGTTTTACCATTGATGTTAAAGTTACGTTTTCAGGCATACCTTCTTGATTTTGGTCACGGTCAACACCGATTACCCAAACGTTTTCACCTTTTTTCTTACGGTTTTTCGCTTCTGTGAATACACCATTACCAGTTGCACCTGAAGCATGATAAATTACGTCAACTCCACCACCGTACATTGCTGAAGCTAATACAGAGCCTTTTTCTGGTTTATCAAATGCATCAGCATATTGTGATACGATTTCGATATTTGGATTTACTGCTTTTGCACCAGCTTTAAAGCCTGATTCAAATTTTGTAATTAATGGGCTTTTTACACCACCAACAAACCCAACTTTATTTGATTTTGTCGTCATCGCTGCTACAGCACCAACTAGGAATGAACCTTCATGGTCTTTAAATGTAATACTTGTTACGTTTGGCTTCTCTACAACTGTATCTACAATCGCAAATTGCTCTTTTGGATATTGTTCAGCTACCTTTGCAATTGATTTTTCCATTAAGTAGCCAATACCAAATGTTGTGTTATAATGATCTTTCGCAAATTTCGTTAAATTCGGGATATAATCCGCATCTTTACTAGATTGAAGATAACGATATCCTTCATTTTTCTTTAAGTCATTGTCTTTACCGAACTTCGTTAAACCTTCCCAAGCTGATTGGTTAAATGATTTGTCATCAACGCCCCCAACATCTGTAACCATACCAACCTTAAACTCTTTTTTGTCGCTACTCGCTTTATCCGAGTTACCACATGCACCTAACACCGCACTTGCTGCTAATGTTAATGATAATAAAAGACCTGTTTTTTTCTTCATACTAGAAACCCCTCCTGAAATGATTTGTCTATTCTTTTATACGCCGCTGTCCCTAACTTCTTGCTGTCACCTCCCTAAAAAGGAACTCACCTACATACGTTTTCTTAATACGTGGAAGCTAAACTTATCAGCTCTAAAGTAATTGATAGAATATAAGATTGGCTCATCATTTTGATCATAGTGCATTTGTTTTAACACTAGCAGTGCCGTTTCCGGTTCACATTCCAAAATCGGTGAGATTTTCGGATGATAGCCAATCGGCTCAATGTGAGCAACTGCGTATGTGATACGTTTGTGCGTATTGTTATGTATCACTGTAAGCAATGATTCTTCGTTGTATCCCGATAAATCTGGCAATATCTCTTTTGCAAGTTTATCGATACAATATACAACAGGTTCCCCATCTGCTGTACGCACACGCTCAATCATCACTGCATTAAAACCATCTTCACTATTAAACTTCTCTTTTTCTTCTTCTGTTAAACTTGTTGTAGATGATGATAAAAAGATAGTTCCTGGTGTTTTCCCCACACTAGAAATCATATCTGTAATACTAGAAAGTTGTTCAATCCCAGAAGAAAATAACGGCTTTGCATTTACAAATGTTCCTACACCATGTCTGCGAATGACAACATTTTCTTCTTCTAAAATACGCAGCGCTTCCCTTAAAGTCGCTCTACTTACACCAAGTTCTTTCGCTAAATCAAACTCTGATGGTAACTTTTGTCTTTCTTTGTAAGCCCCATCTTTAATTTTTTCTTTGATGTGATCAATCACCCGTAAATATAGGTGACGACTATCAGATTTTACTGACATAAGACTCCCCCGCATTTCAATTATTCGACCTCTGATGTAAGACTTCTTTTCTCTTTTTTCAACTTACAACATAATAAAAATTGCTAAATACTAAAAACAGGCATAATTGTCGAATAAATATTAATAATTTTTTAAGATGAAATTTTCACTCTTTACTGCATAAAAAAAACTTTGCACCACAAACATTCCTCATAGCGAGAAAAAGTTCGGCACAAAGATCTCTTACATCCTTTGTTACACACTTTTCCCCTCATAGTCTAGCAATTCATGGTTGCCAGGTAGAAACTTATGGACCTTATCTCCAAGATTATATGAGGCAGTGATTCTTTTCGAAGTAATCTTACCACTTGCTCCCATACGTGTCAACAAAATTTAACATTTTTCTACATTAAATATCGAACATTCACAAAAAACCACACCAAAGTATTCGTATTCTAAAGAATCACCTTAAATGTAAGCCCTTTCTTTTCGCTGAATATAGTATATAACAAAACCAGCATATAAAAAAGCCTAATTGTAAAAACAATTAGGCTTTTTTTATGAACTTTTTTCTTGTACATCATTAATGAGCACTTCTCGTGGTTTACTACCTTCATACGGTCCTACTACACCATTCATTTCCATTGCATCAATTAATCGGGCAGCACGGGTATAACCAACTCTAAACCTACGTTGCAACATAGAAACAGAGGCTGTTTGCATTTCCACTACGAGCTGAACTGCTTCATTATATAATTCATCTTCTACTTCCTGCTTCGTATCAGGAACATCTTGCGGAATCATATCTTCTTGATATTGCGCTTTTTGCTGACCAATAACATATTCTACAACTCTCTCAACTTCATCATCTGATAAAAACGCACCTTGTACACGTACAGGCTTCGACGCACCAATTGGTATAAATAGCATATCCCCACGACCTAGCAGTTTCTCTGCCCCACCGCCGTCAAGAATTGTACGAGAATCTGTTTGAGAAGATACAGCGAATGCAATACGTGACGGAATATTCGCTTTAATAACTCCCGTAATTACATCAACTGATGGACGTTGCGTTGCAATAATTAAATGAATACCGGCAGCACGAGCCATTTGCGCTAGACGCATAATCGCATCCTCTACATCCGACGAAGCAACCATCATTAAATCTGCTAACTCGTCCACAATTACGACAATATAAGGTAATTCCGGTTGTTTCGCTTCTGATTGATTATTATGCTCTTTTATATAATCATTATATCCTTCAATATTTCGCGTACCACTATGAGCAAATAACTCATAACGACGCTCCATTTCACTTACAACTTTTTTCAATGCCTGTGATGCTTTTTTCGGATCCGTTACAACTGGTGTTAACAAATGAGGCACACCGTTATATACATTTAACTCTACCATTTTCGGATCAATCATCATTAATTTTACTTCATGTGGTTTTGCACGCATTAAAATACTAACAATAATACCGTTAATACATACACTCTTCCCGCTACCTGTAGCACCTGCCACTAGTAAATGGGGCATTTTATTTAAGCGGGCTAATACAGCTTCACCTGTAATATCTCGTCCAAGACCAATCAACAACTTCTCTTCTGGATGATTATTAGCCTTAGAATCAAGAACTTCCCTAAGTGTTACCATAGAAACTTCTGAGTTCGGAACTTCAATCCCTACAGCTGATTTCCCGGGAATTGGAGCTTCAATACGAATGTCCTTTGCAGCTAAAGCAAGCGCTAAATCATCACTTAAACCGACGATTTTGCTTACCTTTACTCCCATATCAGGATACACTTCATATTTTGTGACTGCAGGACCTCTATGTACTTTTGTTACTTTCGCTTTCACTCCAAAGCTTTGGAAAGTACGTTCTAATTTACGAGCATTCTCATAAATTTCCGCATTTTCATTTGTAACTTGCTTATTCTTTGGAAATTTCAATATATCAAGCGCAGGAAGCTTGTAATCTTTATTTTCTACATTTGAAAATTGCATAGGAGGTGCTTGTGTTTCCCCCTCTAGCGATTCAACGATTTTTTCTCCACGCTTTTTCTTCGGCTCTTCAACTGGTGGAGCCTCTTCAATAAACGGTGAAGTGATTAACTCTTCTTCCTCTACTTCAATTCGTTTATCCTCTTCTTCATTTACAGGATAATTCTCAGTGAAATTCGAAATAATCGGAGGATCAATTGAGATTTCTTCCATCGGCTCAATAATTTCTTCATGTTCTGCCGCACGTTTGCTCCTTGTGCTTCTTGTTGTTTTTTTCTTTTCTGTTTGTTCAGCCGTTCTTTTGGCTCTCCAATCTTTATAGTCCCCTTGCATCACTTGAAATTGACTTCTAAGAATTCTACCAACTGGAGCTAACACTTCTCCAATATGCTTATTTGTTATACAAAGTATACCGAGAATAACTAAAATAATACCAATAATATAAGCTCCTACTTCGTCAAATAAGAAGTAACAAGTGGCGAACATAAGTGCACCAAACATGCCACCACCTAAATGAACGCTATCTGGCCCTTTTTTCATTTCAAGAAAGAAATTATCTTTCGTACTTACAATAACAGAAGTATTTTGCACTGCTCCATCTTTCGTAAGAAGGTTAAATAATGTAATATGACTAAACATTAATATCGCCAATACTATTAAATAAAAACCGATTAGCCGTTTATTTAAAAGGTTCGGCCATCCACGTTTTATAACGAATGAAACGGATAAAGCTATTACACCTAACACACCAATTATGTACCACTCACCAAAGAAGAAGCGAAAAAATAACACAAACGATTTTCCTACAACGCCTAGCTGTAAAATCGTAATGATTGAAAGTGCAAAAAGAGTTAAACCGACGATTTCATAATACAAAGTTGGCTTTATCGTACGTCTTGCCTTTGCCTTCGTCCCTCTTTGCTTTTGTTTTGCCATTTCTTCACCTCGTGATCTACATATAAGTAAAAATTCCTAAAAAACTCTGCTTATATGTTTGTTTTCTCTATTTTTTCAGGTCTTTATATCTTCTATTTTTACACTTCTTGTAAAATGTTAAATAAACAGAAGAAAGCAGCCCTCTCATGGCTGCTCAACCGTCTTGTTTTTTATATTATACCATAGCTTCTAAACAAAATCCTTCTTTTTGCTAAAAGGTTATTTTCTGTCCCGGCTCAAACTCTAAGTAGTGAAGCGGATTCGTACTTAACACGCGTACAATAGAATAATACCCATGTTCTTCTTCTGAAACCATTAATTCAACACCATTTATATTTAAGACTTTTTGACTTTCACATTGCGAATAATCGGCTGGATACACGAGTTGCTCTGGCATAATTGTATATAAAATCATTGTAACATTGTCCCTTCTGCATGATCATCCGCGCGACCATCTATTAATTCGTTTAATTTTCGAATCGCATTTCCGATACCACCGACATCATCTATAAGACCGTACTTCACTGCATCTCCACCAATTACATTCGTACCAATATCTCGCGTCAAATTCCCTTTCGCAAACATAAGCTCTTTAAAACGATCTTCCGTTACTTTCGAATGCTTCGTCACAAAGCGAATGACTCTTTCTTGCATTTTATCTAAATACTCAAATGTTTGCGGCACACCTATAACAAGACCTGTTAGACGAATCGGATGAATTGTCATCGTCGCAGTTTCTGCAATAAATGAATAGTCTGTAGAAACGGCAATCGGTACACCGATAGAATGCCCTCCACCTAAAACTAAAGATACTGTCGGTTTTGAAAGTGAAGCGACCATCTCAGAAATTGCTAGCCCAGCTTCAACGTCACCTCCAACTGTATTTAACACTAAAAGCAAGCCTTCAATTTTCGGATTTTGTTCAATCGCAACAATTTGCGGAATAATATGCTCATATTTCGTTGTTTTATTTTGCGGTGGCAACTGAACATGACCTTCCACCTGTCCAACAATTGTTAAACAATGAATACGTGATTCATTCATTTGCGGTACATTCGTTTGTCCAAGCTGCTGAATTTTTTCCACTATTGAAGCTTCTTTTCCGGTTTCTTTCGGCTCAGCCTCTTTCTCTTCATTTGTATAACGATCACGTTCTGTCATATCGCATCCCCTTTCACTCGTATATAATTAGTATTTCTTAAGTTATAAATTTCATTCGATAGAGTGAAAAAAGAAAAAAATCACCCGTAAAGGTGATCTTTTTTATACTTCCATAATAATCGGTAAAATCATAGGTTTTCTCTTCGTCTCTTCGTACAAGAACTGTCCTAATAATTCACGAATATTTTGTTTTAACATAGACCATTCAATTGAATATTCTTTAATTGATTGCTCAACAATCATACGTACAATCTCTGTAGAACGGTCAATTAACGCTTCTGATTCACGTACATATACAAATCCACGTGAAATGATTTCTGGACCAGAGATAATTTTCTTTTCATCTTTACCCAGTGTTACAACAACTACTAATATTCCATCTTGAGATAACATTTTTCTATCTCGAAGAACGATATTACCAACGTCACCTACACCTAATCCATCAATTAACACATTGCCAGCTTGCACTTTGCCAACTAAGTTCGCTTCATCGTCACCAAAACCAATTACATCGCCTTTTTCTACAATAAAGATATTTTCTCTTGCAATACCTACATCTTCAGCTAAGTATGCATGTGCTTTTTGCATACGGAACTCACCATGTACGGGTACAAAATATTTCGGTTTCATTAAATTTAACATTAATTTTAATTCTTCTTGGCTACCGTGACCTGAAACGTGAACTTTTCTTTCACCGTAATAAACAACTTCAGCTCCCGCTCTAAATAACAAATCAATAATTTTCGATACAGATATTTCATTACCTGGAATTGGAGATGCCGCGATAATAACCGTATCACCTTTACGAATTGAAATTTGTTTATGAGCTTGCTTTGCCATTCTAGAAAGGGCTGCCATCGGTTCACCTTGGCTACCTGTCGTTAAAATAGCTACCTTTTTCTCTGGGAAATTGTCTACTTCTTGTAGTGAAATAACCATACCTTCTGGAACATCTAAATAACCAAGACGTCTTGCGATATCTACCACTTTCACCATACTACGTCCTACAACCGCTACTTTTCGTCCTGTTTCAGCAGCTGCATCAAATACTTGTTGAATACGATGTACATTCGATGCAAATGAAGCAACGATAATACGTCCTTCTGCGCCGTAGAACACTTTAGAAATTTCTACACCAACTTCTTTTTCAGAACCTGTATAGCCTGGACGCTCAGCATTTGTACTATCAGATAATAAGCATAGAACGCCTTCATTTCCGATTTGAGCCATTTTCCCAAGGTCTGCTCCACTATTTCCAATTGGAGTTTGATCGAATTTAAAGTCTCCCGTATATACGATCGCACCTTTTGATGTATGGAAACAAACACCAACAGAATCTGGAATACTATGTGTTGTTCCAAAGAACGACACCGTTGTAGTATTAAATTCTACTGTTGAATTTGAATCGATTGTTTTTAAATCTACACGGCCTAACATACCCGCTTCGCCAAGTTTTTCTTGTATAAGTCCTACCGTTAATTTCGTTGCATACACTGGAATTGATAATTTACGAAGTACGTAAACAATGCCACCAATATGATCTTCATGACCGTGAGTAATAAATAAACCTTTTACTCGCTCTTGGTTTTCTACTAAATATGTAATATCAGGAATAACGATATCAATTCCAAACATTTCATCTCCCGGGAACATTAACCCTGCATCTACAATAAAGATTTCAGAATCAATTTCAACACAGTACATGTTTTTCCCGATTTCACCTACTCCACCAAGAGCAAATACTTTAACAGACTCATTCTCTTTTCTCTTCATGTTGTTGCCTGGTTTAAAAATCTTTCAAACACTGATTTCACTAAAATTGCAGAGACACCAGGGGAAACTCTACAACCACCATATATTCACCGTCCAAGACGAATGTCCTTACCGTTATGCGATATCATGTCCTTGTTTATTTTTTAAACCAGGTTTCACCTCTCTTTCATTATATAAATCAAATATCTTATTCGATATGATATGAAAATGTAATCAAATTATAATTTTTACCAATTTTGCTAAGCATACCCGTACTAAGCTACTTAGCCATATTATACCTGATACAAGAAATAGAACACAAGTTAAATCGTGCGAAAGAAAAAGGAAAAGAACGCATTCCCAACAAACTTATCGAACTGATGTCCTTTATATTTACTCCGATTTCGTACCCTATATCGTTTTGAAGAAATAGCTATAAATACTCTAAATTTATTTCATAATATAGATTTTCAAGACTTATTTTTCTAGAATTGAACAAAAAAACTTATAAAATGGAGTTTTTTTATGAATTACGTCATATTTGAAGTAATTACTCTCAAAAATAGAATTGGTACTTTATTACGTTTATATAAGCGTTCATTCTATAAATAACTATGACTTTTTAATTCCTTTAAAGAGTTACGATTATTTTCTTTTACATGTTGCAATATATAATGAAAAACCAGTTAATGATCTTATAAAAACATATATAGGTAAGATAAGAAAAGAGAGGGAAAGACTTTCATACAA
The DNA here is from genome assembly GCF_006349665.1 of Bacillus sp. CD3-5. Classification (NCBI taxonomy): domain Bacteria; kingdom Bacillati; phylum Bacillota; class Bacilli; order Caryophanales; family Bacillaceae; genus Bacillus; species Bacillus sp. CD3-5. The sequence goes on from NZ_VEPX01000003.1 coordinate 59,820, forward strand.
ATAAAAAATGACCTAGTTCTACACTAGGTCATTTTTTATTAACGAGGGATAGATTGCATAACAGATTGTAACGTTACTCTCTCTTCTTCTGTTAACGGAAGAAGTGGTAAACGTACAGAACCTACATCTAATCCAACCATTTGTAATGCTGTTTTTACTGGTGTTGGGCTTGGCGCCATAAATAATGAATCCGTTACTCTTACAAGTAATTGATGTAATTTTTGCGCCTTCTTAAATTCACCTGCTTGGAATGCTGCAATCATTTCTTGCATTTCATTTCCGATAACATGAGATGCTACAGAAACGATACCTTTCGCTCCAACTGCCATAGCTGGTAACGTTAAACCGTCATCACCGCTGTATACTGCAAAGTCGTCCGCTGTTTTTTCAATGATTTCTGTCATTGTTAACACATCGCCGCCTGCATCTTTAATCGCAACAATGTTTTCTATTTCTGATAAACGAACAACTGTATCAACGGAGATTTGTACAATAGATCGTCCTGGAACGTTATATAGCATAACCGGAAGTGGCGTGCTTTCAGCAATTGCTTTAAAGTGCTGATACATTCCTTCTTGACTCGGTTTGTTATAATACGGTGCTACTAGCATTACTGCATCAACACCAACCTCTGTTGCTTTTTTCGTTAAGTCAATAGAAGCATGCGTATTATTGCTACCTGTTCCAGCGATTACGGGCACCCTTTTATCGACAACAGATACGACATGGCGATATAACGCTACTTTTTCTTCTGAAGTTAATGTAGGAGATTCTCCTGTCGTTCCTCCTACCACGATTGCTGTTGTACCGTTATCAATTAAATAATTTACCAATTTCGTTGTCTTTGCAAAATCGATATTGCCGTTTATATCAAACGGTGTTACCATCGCGGTTGCAATTGTCCCAAAATCTATCATGGTCTCACTCCTTATTGTTCCAGTTGCTTTTCTTTTGAAAGCTCAAACGCACTATGTAATGCATTTACAGCCTCCACTAAATCAGTTTCTTTTACAAGAACCCAAATAGTTGTATGACTATCTGCTGATTGCAGAATTTGAATACCTTTTTCAGCTAAAGCTGTAACGATTTTCGCAGTAACCCCTGGGTATCCTGCCATTCCAGCTCCTACAATAGATACTTTCGCACAATGCTCTGTCACAATTGGCTCATATCCAAGGTTTTGTAATAGTTCAACTGCACGATTTGATACATTATCACTCACCGTATAAGCTACCCCAGTAGGTGAAATGTTAATTAAATCGACACTGATTCCTTCATTCGCCATTTCTTTAAACACATGCTGCTGCAAATCATATGCTGTTTCTTTTGCAAGTACTTTAATTTGCGTCACATTTGATACATGTGCAATACCTGTAACAGGACGTTCTTCTACATCACGGCCTTTTGTAGCGCCGTCAGATGCTGAAATAAGCGTGCCTTCACTATCAGAGTACGTAGAACGTACACGAAGCGGTACTTTTGCATGCATCGCAATTTCAACTGCACGTGGATGAACGACTTTTGCACCTTGGTATGCCATGTTACAAATTTCGTTATACGTTACAGTTTGAAGATGACGTGCATCTTTTACAATGCGAGGATCCGCAGTCATCACACCTTCTACATCTGTGAAGATATCGATATATTCAGCATGAAGCGCAACACCTAAAGCTGAAGCTGAAGTATCACTACCTCCGCGTCCAAGTGTTGTCGTATCACCTTTTTTCGTTTGTCCTTGGAATCCTGTCACAACGATTACATCTACATTTTCTAGCTCTTCGTGTATACGATCACAATTCATTTCAATAATCTTAGCATTTGTAAAATCATCATTTGTTACAAAACCAGCTTGTGCACCATTTAATGCTGCCGCTTTTATACCGTTCTCATTTAACATGTTAGAGAAAACGATTGCTGAGATTAATTCTCCGCATGATAATAATAAATCTTGCTCACGATTAGAAATGTGAGATTCCTCTTGATTTACAAGACTTAACAACGTATCAGTTGCATATGGTTCACCTTTACGGCCCATAGCAGATACGACTGTAACTACTTTATAACCCGCATCTAGCGATTTTTTTATATGATGAAGCGCATGCTTACGTCCATTTTCATCACGTACAGATGTGCCACCAAATTTTTGAACAATAATTTTCATATTTTGCACCTTCTCTTAGCCGTTTACACTAATTGTAATTTTACTAAGCGCTCTGCAATTTGAACAGAATTCCATGCAGCGCCTTTTAATAAGTTATCAGATACGACCCAAAGATGGAATCCTTTATCGTTATTTAAATCTTTACGGATTCTTCCAACGAATACTTCGTTTTTACCTACTGCAGTAGCTGGCATTGGATATAATTGCTCTTCTGGGTTATCTTGCAGAACGATACCTTCCGCATTTGCAAGTAAGTTCTTTAATTCCTCTACTGTTACGCCTTCTTTTTCTACTTCAATGTAAACAGACTCAGAGTGACCTGATACAACTGGTAAACGTACACATGTTGCCGCTACTTCTAGCTCTGGCATATGCATAATTTTTTTCGTTTCATTAATCATTTTCATTTCTTCAAATGTAAATCCATTATCTTGGAACTTATCAATCTGTGGAATCGCGTTGAAAGCAATCGGGAAATGTTTCTTATCACCTGATACAGGTAAAACATTCGCCTTTACTTCTTCACCATTTAAGATTGCTTGTGATTGTTCATGAAGTTCTTCAATCGCTGCCGCACCAGCACCTGATACAGCTTGATATGTGGAAACGATTACTCGTTTTAAACCATATTGCTGACGAACTGGCTCAAGAGCTACTACCATTTGAATTGTAGAACAGTTTGGATTTGCAATAATACCGTTATGTTCTTTTAAGTCGTTTTCATTTACTTCAGGTACAACAAGTGGCACGTTTTCTGTCATACGGAATGCACTTGTATTATCAACAACAATCGCACCGCGCTTTGCTGCTTCTGGCGCTAATTGTTTTGATACAGATCCACCAGCACTAAATAATGCGATATCTACTCCTTCAAAACTTTCAGGAGTTGCCTCTTGAACTGTAAATTCTTCGCCTTTAAATACAAGTTTCTTACCTGCAGATCGTTTAGATGAAAGTAACGTTAACTTCCCAATTGGAAATTCTCGTTTCTCTAAAGTATTTAACATTTGTTCACCAACTGCGCCGGTTGCTCCAACTACAGCGACATGAAAAGTTTTTTGCTTTTCCATCACTATGCCCCTTTCTAGATACCAATCCTTCTATAACTTAGAATGAGAAGGAGTATACAATACCCCTTCTAATCTTAATAACGTTAATTTTATCATATTCTACAGTAAGAATGATGGTTTCATCGAAAATTGTCCGTTTTTTTTCGTTTTTTAATTCATATATCTGAATTTTTCTACGACAACCGGTTGCAATTGCTTCCCTTGCAGCGCTTCTAATACTGTATCTTCCAGTAACTCCATGCGAGCTACCATTGAATTTGGTTTTTTCTCTGGTGCGTCTTGACCGAATGGGACGAAGTAGATGTTTTTTGTGGCCATTAGGCGCATGAGATTTACCCCATTAAGTCCCAACGCATCATTCGTCGAAACAGCCAATACGACGGGCTTACCATTTCTTAGCGTCGCTTTCGCTGCCATTAATACCGGAGAGTCTGTCATTGCATTAGCAAATTTACTCATAGAATTTCCTGTTAGTGGTGCAATTACCATACAATCTAGTGGAATTTTAGGTCCTAGTGGTTCTGCGCCAACGATTGAATTAATCGCTTTAAAACCTGTTACTTCTTCAATCTTTTTAATCCACTCTGCCCCTTCTCCAAATCTCGTATTTGTTGATTGAACAGTGTAAGAAACAACTGGACGCACTTCAGCTCCCTCAGCAATTAACTTTTCTAAATGAGGCATTACTTCTTCGTACGTACAGTGTGAACCAGTAAAACCAAACCCTATTCTTTTCCCTTTTAAATTCATTCCCCATTCTCCTTTCTTGCAATTACATCTTCTGCTAATAACTGAGAAAGAACGTTCGCTAAAATTTGTCCTGCTGTTTTTGGAGCAACAATACCTGGTAATCCAGGTGCTAACAGCGCTTTAACTCCCCTTTTTTCCGCATATCTAAAGTCGGTACCACCTGGTTTAGAAGCTAAATCAATTACTAACGTATGGGCCGGCATTTTTGAAATGACATTTGCTGTCACAACGAGATGCGGAATTGTATTAATGACAATATCGATATCCCCTACTTCTTTCTCAATGTCCTGCATATGAAAAGGAGAAAACATCATTTCTGTAATACGTGCAATATGTTCCGATCGTCTTGCTCCAACTTTGACATGGGCTCCTAATGATTGAAATGCTCTGGCAACGCTCATCCCTGTTCTACCAAATCCTAAAACCATTACATTAGAACCATGAATTGTATAGTCGGTATGTTGAATTACCATCATTAATGTACCTTCTACAGTTGGTATAGAATTGTAGATTGCCACATCATCACGATCAAATAATTTAATTAGTTTACGGTTTGTAGTAGATACGAGATTTTCCAAGTAAGGCGTACCAATACCTGAATATATAGTAAAATGTTCTGGTGTATTTTCAATTTGTTCTTTCGTTATAGAAACTTTTTCGTTTGAAAAAATAGTATCTACTTCTCCCTTGGCATTTGTACCTGCAACTGGCAAAATAATTGCATCTACAGAAGTGAAATCTAAATTTTGTATACTTTCTTTTGCTGCCCCTGTGAAGCCATGGTCTAACTGATCAAACCCTATCAATGAAAGTTTCGCATCCAATTCAACGAGCTTGCGAATTACTTCTAGCTGTCTTGCATCTCCTCCTATGACAGCAATATGCATCTCAGTCAACATTCCCTAATTCACCTTCTTTTTCTGTCATTTATAAGAAAAGTGCCTACTTTTTCTTTTTCCTCCACATCATATGTAATGTACGAGTTTTAGGTGATTGAAAAACAAAAAGCACCTATCATGTATCCCGCTATTTGTATGTGGGAAGGCCCTACCTCAAAATTCGGCATAGGAAAAGATATTCTGTTGGATTTTGCTCTGAGTAAAATGAACAAAAAAAGATGACCAAAATGGCCATCTTTCACTTCGAATTTGAACGATCTGTAATATCGCAAAGAATCATATCATGACCCACTTTTTTTATTTGACTCCATGCTACTCTTATTTCTTGTGGTTCCTTTTTAAAACCTCCCCATTTCCCAGCAGGTATAATAAGAGCCTGTATTTGTCCATCCTTCTCATCAATCTCTAAATCCACATAACCTAAAACCCCCATTTTTTCTGCTCTTTCTAAATTAACAATTTCTTTCCCACTTAGTTCACTTAATCGCATACTCTCTCCCCCTACCCAAATTATTCATTTAAGTTATCCATAATTAGTACCTATTCTATATACCCACAAAAAATAACCGTATCTCATTTAAAAGAGATACGGTTATTTTTAAATCATATATATTAATTACAGTTTTATTCCTTTTGGAAGTTTTCCATCTGGACTAATTAATGCTGCAGAAAATTCATCTGTAAACATGTTACGAATTAACTCATCTACATTTTCTTTCGTTACAGTGTTTACACTTTCAATAATCTCATCAAGTGAACGGTGCTTACGAAGTAGCAATTCATTTTTACCATTACGGCTCATACGACTATTCGTACTTTCTAAACTTAACATTAAGTTTCCTTTTAATTGTTCTTTACTATTCATAAGCTCTTTTTCTGTAATACCTGTATTTTTCAATGTTTCTAATGTTTCTTGCATTGTTTCATACAGTGTATCTAATTGTTGGCTACCTGTTCCACCATAGAGCGTTAACATACCTGTATCTTCATAAGAAGAATGGTAAGAAAATACTGAGTAAGCTAACCCGCGTTGCTCACGTACTTCTTGGAATAAACGGCTACTCATACTACCGCCTAAAACGTTATTTAATACAATTAAGTTATAAATATCTTCGTGTCCCATTTGTAAGCCTTTATATCCTAAACATAAATGAGCTTGTTCTGTTTCCTTTTTACGTGCTACCTTATTAAAATGGAAAATTGGGCTATGTACTTGTTCACGGTTTGTCGTTCCTTCATAACTACCGAAATATTGCTCTACTGTTTGTAAAAAGGCTTCATCAATATTTCCTGCAATTGATACAACTACATTTTCAGGTGTGTAATGATCCTTAATATATTGACGTAGCGTATCACCTGTAAACGTATTAAGCGTTTCTTCTGTTCCTAAAATAGGATATCCAAGCGGATGCGTTTCATATGTTGCTTTCGTTAACATATCATGCACAATATCATCTGGAGCATCTTCGTACATTTTAATTTCTTCACATACGACATTCTTCTCTTTTTTCAGTTCTTCTTCATCAAATGTTGAATTAAAGAACATATCTGCTAATACATCTAAAGCATATTTAGCATGCTCGTCTAGCACTTTTGCATAGTAACAAGTGTATTCTTTTGAAGTAAAAGCATTCACTTGCCCACCAATGCTATCAAATGATTCTGCAATTTCACGTGCACTACGTGTTTCTGTTCCTTTAAAGAACATATGCTCTAAAAAGTGAGAAATCCCGTTATTTTTTTCATTTTCATTTCTTGATCCTGCATGGATCCAAATACCAATCGCAACCGATCTTACAGTTGGTATATTCTCCATAACTATTCTTACACCATTTTTACAAGTATATTTTTTAATCAAAAACTTTCCTCCTACTGCCAGTTTCTCTAAATAAATGCTATTATTTAATGATAACAAGTTTAAGGATGAATGTCATGCAAATGTATTTAATCTACACGTTTTTCATCCAGTAATTCTGTTATATTCCCTACTTTATATCCTTGTTCCTTCAATTTTGTAATCATTGTATCTAATGCTTCTGTTGTGGACGAAGTAGGATGCATTAATACGATAGCACCTGGATGTATTTTTCTCATTACTCTCTGCAATAGTACACCTGGCTCAGGTCGCTTCCAATCAATTGTATCAACAGTCCACATAATCGTTCCCATTTGAAAATCATCTGCAATTTTCACGACTTCATCCCGAAAACTTCCACTCGGCGGTGCAAACCATCTTACCTTTTGATTCGTAGCTGCTTCGATCATTCGATTTGTTTTTTGTAACTGATCTCTTATTTCATCAGACGATAACGTTTTCATATTAGGGTGTGTGTAAGAATGATTTCCAACTTCTTGATTTGCATCGACAATCATTTTTGCAAATCGTAAATTTTCTTTCACCCAACGTCCTTCTAAAAAGAAAGTCGCCTTCACATCATGTTTTTTCAATATTTCTAATATACGAGGCAAATACTCATTTCCCCATGCCACATTTATTGTTAACCCGACCATCTTTTTATCCGGATGACCTCTATAAATTGGTGCTGGTGATAAATCTTCTAAGTGGACACTCGGTGATACTTCCTTGAATTCAAGATGTTTTTGATCAAACTGCTTTAATTTCTTCATATTGTTATAGGATGCTTCCATATCAACTTGTCTTCCATTATATCCTGGTGTTGCTTTCCATATCTTATCAATCATCGCATTTTGCGGTGCAATCTCATATTGTTTTGCATGCTTTTGAATTTCTTCATATAAGTGATCCTGTGCAAAAACAGAATAAGAACCTGCACTGACATATAAAAAGAATATACATATGTATGCCAATATACGAGTTTTCATATAAACCCTCCCATTAACTATATAAAAAACCATTTTCCTTCTTATCTTTGTTAATTTGAGCGTTATAATGAAAACTATACCTATACTGACATAAAAATATATGCAAATCATATTTTTACATAACAAAAAAAGCCAGTTAAACTGGCTTTTGCTTATTGCTGCTCTTGTTTGTTTTCTTCTTTAGCAGCTTCTTTTTCTTGCTCTTCTTTTAGCAATACTTTTCTAGATAAATTCACGCGACCTTGCTTGTCAATCTCGATAACTTTAACTGTAATTACATCACCGATTTTCACAACGTCTTCTACTTTACCTACACGCTCAAGTGCAAGTTCAGAAATGTGAACTAATCCATCTTTACCGCTGAATAATTCAACGAAAGCACCGAATTTCTCAACACGTTTCACTTTTCCTTCGTAGATTTCACCTACTTGTACTTCGCGAACGATATCCTCGATAATTTTCTTAGCTTTGTCGTTCATTTCTTGATTTATTGAAGAAATGAATACTGTACCATCTTGCTCAATGTCAATTTTAACGCCAGTTTCTTCAATAATTTTATTGATTTGTTTACCGCTTGGTCCGATAACGTCACGGATTTTATCTGGGTTAATTGTCATTGTAATAATCTTTGGAGCGTACGCTGATAATTCAGTGCGTGGCTCTGCAATTACAGATAACATATGATCTAGAATGTGCATACGACCAACTTTCGCTTGTTGTAATGCCTCTTCTAAAATTTCACGAGATAGACCATCGATTTTAATGTCCATTTGTAGTGCAGTTACACCGTGTGCTGTACCTGCTACTTTAAAGTCCATATCACCTAAATGATCTTCCATACCTTGAATATCAGTTAAAATTGTGTAATGCTCACCTGATTTAACTAGGCCCATTGCAATACCTGCAACTGGAGCTTTAAGTGGAACACCAGCATCCATCATTGCTAAAGTACTACCACAAATACTTGCTTGTGAAGTAGAACCATTTGATTCTAATACTTCAGATACAAGACGTACTGTGTATGGGAAATCTTTTTCAGACGGAATTACAGGCTCAAGAGCACGTTCTCCTAGTGCACCGTGACCAATTTCACGACGACCTGGTCCACGCATCGGTCTTGTTTCACCAACACTAAATGATGGGAAATTGTAATGGTGCATAAAGCGTTTTGATTCTTCTACACCAAGGCCATCTAAAATTTGCACATCGCCTAATGCGCCTAATGTACAAATACTTAATGCTTGTGTTTGTCCACGTGTGAATAAACCAGAACCGTGTGTACGAGATAAAATGCCAACCTCTGATGCTAATGGACGGATTTCGTCACCTTTACGGCCATCTGGGCGGATTTTCTCAACTGTAATAAGACGACGTACTTCTTCTTTTACAATTTTATATAAAATCTCATTTACTTGTCCTAATGTATCAGCATCAGCTTCTTGCGCTTCGTAATGCTCAATTACACGCTTTTTCACTTCGTTAATTGCATCTTCACGTGCATGTTTCTCATGTACTTGAATTGCAGAATGCATATCCTTCTCAGCCATTTCACGTACAGCTTGGTTAAGATCAGCGTCAACTTCATAAAGTTTCACTTCTGATTTCTCTTTACCTACAGCTTGTACAATCTCTTCTTGGAATGCAATTAGACGTTTAATTTCGTCATGGCCAAACATAATTGCTTCTAACATTGTTTCCTCAGGCACTTGATCTGCTCCTGCTTCAACCATGTTAATTGCATCTTTCGTACCAGCTACAACAAGGTGAATATCACTTTGTTCTTGCTGTTCTACTGTTGGGTTGATAACGAATTCGCCGTTAATACGACCAACTGTTGCACCCGCGATCGGACCTTCAAATGGAATGTCTGAAATCGATAACGCTAATGAAGAACCAAGCATAGCTGCCATTTCAGAAGAACAATCTTGATCAACACTCATTACGATGCTGACAACTTGTACTTCGTTACGGAAACCATCTGCGAAAAGTGGACGAATTGGACGGTCGATTAAACGACTTGCCAAAATTGCTTTTTCACTTGGACGACCTTCACGTTTAATGAAACCGCCAGGAATTTTTCCGACTGCATATAAACGCTCTTCATAGTTTACTGTAAGTGGGAAGAAATCTACATTTTTTGCTTCTTTTGATGCAGTTGCTGTAGATAGAACCGCTGTATCGCCATATCTTACTAATACTGCTCCGTTCGCTTGCTTTGCAAGCTGACCTGTTTCAACTGTTAGCTGGCGACCAGCTAAATCTATCGAGAAGACTTGCTTTTCTTGACTCATTTAAGTACCCCTCTCAATTTAAAGTATTCAATTCTTCTATGTAAATGGATAGTATATCACAATATTCTACCTCTAGTATTACCGAAAATGAAGTAAGCTATAAAGAGTAGAAGATATATTTTTACCTAACAAAAAAGCGGGAATATTCCCGCTTCTTTGACTATCGACGTAAGCCAAGCTTTGTGATTAATTCACGGTAACGTGTGATATCGCTATTACGAAGGTAAGTTAGTAAGTTACGACGTTTACCAACCATCTTTAATAGACCACGACGTGAATGATGATCTTTCTTGTGAGTACGTAAGTGCTCGTTTAGAGTGTTAATTTGCTCCGTTAGGACAGCAATTTGAACCTCTGGAGAACCAGTATCAGTCTCATGAGTTCTAAATTGTGCAATGATTTCATTTTTACGCTCTTGTGTTAAAGCCATCCTATTTCACCTCCTATTAATTAAACCCCCGATTACCTAGCAAGCGTCGGTGAGTCGCAATGCCAAGCAATGGTTGTCATAAAGTACATAACATAGAATACTACTTTTCATTTGAAAAAGCAAGTATATTATTTTCGTTCGCAAAATATTCTTGTGCTGTTTTCTTATCTTTTGCGATTTGTTCAACTAACTCATCGATGCCATTGAATTTCTTCTCTTCTCTTATACGCATATGCCACTCTACTGTAACATTTTGATCATATATGTCTTTGTTAAATTCAAATAAGTGCACTTCAATGGATAGTTGGCGCTCATCTTCTTTAAAGGTTGGTTTATATCCAATATTACATACACCATCGTACCATTCATCGTGAACTTGTAATCTCACTGCATAAACACCTACAGGTGGTAATAGATACTCATCACTTAAACCTACATTAGCTGTGGGGAAACCAATTTGACGTCCACGTTTATCACCGTGTACAACCGTTCCCGCTACTGTATATGCTCTACCTAAAATAGATGGAATTTGCTCCATTTCGCCATTTCGAATTAACTTTCGTAATGCTGTAGAACTTACTTTCTCTTCTTGAAATTCAACTTTTTCAATCACAGTCTGTGTAAACTCCCCTCTTGCATGAAATGGTAAAGTCTCCATCTTTCCTTTTCCTAAACGTCCATATGAATAATCAAATCCTGCTACTACATGCTTTACATTTAAACCAATAATATAATCATCTACAAATTGTTGTGGCAATAAGCCTGCAAATGATTCATCAAATTTAACAACATATAATATATCGATACCTAAACTCTCGACTATTTTTTCTTTATCACACATCGGTGTAATATACTCGGCATGCGCTTCTTTTTTACCTAAAACAACAGATGGATGCGGATAAAATGTCATCACTGCACTTTTATATCCTCGTTCATCCGCTATTTGTTTCGCAGTTCGAATCACACATTGATGTCCTAAATGAATGCCATCAAAAAATCCTAATGCCATTACAGTAGGTGGTAATTCTAATTTATTTTGTTCATGTGGATGAGTTAAATGAATAAGTTTCACGCTTGAATTCACCTTTTTCTGTAATAATCCTTCCAATAATTCATTATAGCTTTAGTTCTTGATTATTCACAAGTACTTTCATCGGCTTTAGCATACCAGGGTGTTTTGGATGGTGCTCATAAATTGCAAGGCAGCGATCGTTTTTATCAAACACTGTTATAAATGGCGCCGTTATTTGCGATTCATTTTTTAAGAACATACCATTTTTTATTTTTTCTGCTTGCTTTTCATCTACAACCATTTTTGGGAATTTACTTAATGCTTCATCAATTGAAATGAAGATAGACTCTACTGTTTCATTTTGCACGTTTTCTTCAATTTCTTCAAATGATATGCAATCTTCTAATAAAAATTCACCCGAAGCTGTTCTTACAAGGTGAGACATATGGGATGGAAAACCAAGTTTTTCACCAATCATTACGGCTAACGTTCTTACATATGTTCCTTTACTACACGTTACACGGAAACGGAATGAAATATTTTCTCCTTCAAACACTTCACGGTCATCTAGTAATACAAATTCATGAATTGTAATTGTACGAACTGGACGTTCAACCTCTTGTCCTGCTCTTGCATATTCATATAATTTTTTTCCGTTAACTTTTACAGCCGAAAACATCGGAGGCATTTGCTCAATCGTACCTGTTAATGCCGCAAGAACCTCTTCCACTTCTTTACGAGTAATAACACGATCTACATGTTTCGTTTCCACAACTTCACCAGAAGCATCTTCAGTTGTTGTTGAAAATCCTAATGTCACTTCACCTTCATATGTTTTCGTTTCACTTGTTAAAAATTGTGCAATCTTTGTTGCTCGCCCAACACAAATCGGCAATACTCCTGTTACATCTGGATCTAATGTTCCTGTATGACCAATTCGTTTTTCACGCAATATCTTTCTTAATTTAAATACACAATCGTGTGATGTCATGCCTTTTGGCTTATGTAATAATACTACACCTTCCATATATGTTCACCTCATCGTAATTCTTTCATAATCATTACCTAAAACTTATTTTACATTGAAAAAATGGATAGACAAATGTCTATCCATTATTCTTCACGTTTACCGTCTTTATTAATTTGATGTAAAAGTGTATCAATTCGATGACCATATCCGATAGACTCATCAAATTCAAAGGAAATTTCAGGTGTTTTACGAAGACGAATACGTTGGCCAATTTCTGAACGAATGAAGCCTTTTGCCTTCGCTAAACCTTTTAGTGTACTTTCTTTCTGTTCTTCATCACCTAAAACAGAAATATACACTGTAGCAATTTGTAAATCTCCACTCACTTGTACATCTGTTACAGTAACAAATCCGACACGTGGATCTTTAATTTTACGACTGATGATGTCGCCTAATTCTTTTTTCATTTGCTCGCCTACACGGTTTGCACGTAATTTCATAACTCTTCACCTCATTCAATACCATTCCAATTGTGTTATCGTACGTTCAATTTCAGGAAATGAATCGATGTACTCAAGTACACGATTCATTTCTTTTTCACAAATAACACGATTAGAGGATACAGAAACAATTGCAATTTCCGTACGTTGCCATACATCTTGATGCCCTACTTCTGAAACAGCTACGTTATAACGCTGCTTCACTCGAGTTAGCACCCGTTGCAAAATTGCTCGTTTCTCTTTTAAAGAATGCACATCGTAAATCATACACTCGAATGAGAGTGAAGCGATTATCATCGCTTCACTTCTTCCATAATGTATGCTTCAATAATGTCCCCTTCTTTAAGATCATTATATCGCTCAATTGTAATACCACACTCATAGTTTTGTGCAACTTCTTTTACGTCGTCTTTGAAACGTTTTAACGTATCAAGTTGTCCTTCGAAAATTACTACGCCATCACGGATAATACGCACGCCACTATCACGTGTAATTTTACCGTCTGTTACGTAACAACCTGCGATTGTTCCAACTTTTGTTACTTTAAACGTTTGACGTACTTCTGCTTGACCGATTACTTTTTCTTCGAATTCTGGATCTAACATACCTTGCATCGCTGCTTCGATCTCTTCGATTACTTTATAAATAATACGGTGTAAACGAATATCAACGTTCTCTAATTCAGCTGTACGCTTCGCATTCACATCTGGGCGTACGTTAAATCCAATTACAATTGCATTAGATGCAGAAGCTAAAATGATATCAGATTCTGTAATCGCACCTACGCCTGTATGGATAATTTTAACTTTAACACCTTCAACATCAATTTTACGAAGTGATGCTGCCATTGCTTCTACAGAACCTTGTACGTCTGCTTTCACAATTAAGTTAATTTCTTTTACATCGCCCTCTTGGATTTGTTGGAATAAATCTTCAAGGCTTAATTTAGATTTTTCACCACGTTGAGCAAGTAACGCTTCTTGTGCACGTGATTCACCGATTTGACGAGCTTTCTTCTCATCAGCGAATGCCATGAAACGATCTCCCGCTTGTGGTACTTCGTTTAAACCTGTAATTTCAACAGGAGTTGATGGACCAGCAACTTTTACACGACGACCAATATCACTTACCATTGCACGAACACGTCCGAATGAAGTACCAACAACGATTGGGTCTCCAACTCGAAGCGTACCGTTTTGAACAAGTAATGTCGCGATAGTTCCTTTACCTTTATCAAGCTGTGCTTCAATTACAGTACCAGTTGCATAGCGGTTTGGATTTGCTTTATATTCTTCTACTTCACTTACAAGAAGAATCATTTCTAGTAAGTTGTCAATTCCTTCGCCTTGAATCGCTGAGATTGGTACGAAGATTGTATCTCCACCCCATGCTTCTGGAACTAATTCATATTCTGTTAGTTCTTGCATTACGCGATCAGGATTCGCAGCTGGTTTATCCATTTTATTCACAGCAACAATAATTGGTACTCCTGCTGCTTTCGCATGGTTAATTGCTTCAACTGTTTGTGGCATAACACCGTCATCAGCTGCAACAACAAGGATTGTAATATCCGTTACTTGTGCACCACGAGCACGCATCGTTGTAAACGCCGCGTGACCAGGTGTATCTAAGAATGTAATCTTCTTGTCATTTACTTCAACTTGGTATGCACCAATATGCTGAGTAATTCCACCTGCTTCGCCAGCAGTTACTTTAGAGTTACGGATAGAGTCAAGTAATGTTGTTTTACCATGGTCAACGTGTCCCATGATTGTAACTACAGCTGGACGCTCTTTTAAGTTCTCTTCATCATCTTGCTCATCGATAAATGTTTCAAACTCAGTCTCGCTGACAATTACTTCTTCTTCTACTTCAATACCGTAGTCGTTAGCAATTAACTCAATTGTGTCTTTATCTAAGTCTTGGTTAATTGTTGCCATAATTCCAAGCATGAAGAGCTTCTTAATAATTTCAGATGGCTCTTTGCTTAATTTCTTAGCAAGATCACCTACTGTAAGGCTTCCAGAGAAAGTAATTTTATCTGGTGTTTCTACAGTTTGTGTTTGTTGTCTTCCAGCAAAGTTCTCTTGACGCTTGTCTTCGTTTCCTTTGCCTTTTTTCTTTTTCTTATTGCTGTTCTTTTTACTACGAACAACTTTTTCTTCTACTTCAAACTCATCTGCAACAGAAGGTTTTTCAGCTTGATACTCATTATCTAATTTGTTTACTACTTCATCGTCTAACATTGTCATATGATTCGAAACCTCGATATTCATTTCTTTTAGTTTTGTCATAAGATCTTTACTTGAGATATTATGTTTTTTCGCATATTCATGCACTCGAATTTTACTCATACCTTCACCCCCGGTAATTTGTATCGAGCATGCTACGCAGCTTTTTCGCAAAGCCCTCATCTAACACAGCTACAACGACTCGCTCATCTCTCCCAATCGCATGCCCTAATTGTTGTCGATTTTCGACCTTTCTCATTGGTACGTTGTAGTACGTCGTTTTATCTGTGATACGCTTTGTAGTATTTACTGACGCATCTTCAGATAGCAACACAAGTTTTGCTTTGCCACTTCGTACTTCCTTTAAAACGAGTTCTTCACCCGAAATAATTTTTCGAGCCCGGTTTGCTAGTCCTAAAAACGATTTCCAATCGGACACTTATTTCGACTCCTTCTCAACAAGCTCAAGAAGCTCTTCATAAAGAGAACTGTCGATTTTCGCTTTTAGATGATGTTCCAAAACATTTTTCTTTTGAGCTTGAAGAATGCTCTCTTTATCTTTTGATAAATAAGCACCTCGTCCTGATTTCTTTCCAGTTAAATCAATAGACACTTCTCCCTCTTTGGAACGAACAATGCGAACGAGCTCTCGTTTTGATTTCATTTCTTGCGTTGCAACACATTTTCGTAACGGAACTTTTCGATTGCTCATACTCATCACCTCTACTCGATTTCGTCTTCAACTGAATCGAATCCGAATGCGACTACGCTATCTTCTTCTGTTACAATTCCAAGTTGTTTCGCATCAGACTCACTCTTAATATCAATTTTCCAACCTGTTAATTTAGCTGCAAGACGTGCATTTTGTCCACGTTTACCGATAGCTAATGACAGTTGGTGGTCTGGAACAACAACAGTTGTTGCTTTCTCTTCTTCATCTACAAGTACTTTCACAACTTGTGATGGGCTTAAAGCATTGGCAACATATTCTACTGGATCATTTGACCAGCGAACGATGTCAATCTTTTCACCTTTTAGTTCGTCTACAATTCGTTGTACACGTTGTCCTTTCGGTCCTACACAAGAACCTACTGGATCAACATCAATGTTCTCTGCATGTACTGAGATTTTAGAACGATCTCCTGCTTCACGTGCTACAGAACGAATTTCAACCGTTCCATCATAAATTTCAGGAACTTCCATTTCGAATAAACGTTTTAAAAGACCAGGATGTGTACGTGATACGTAAATTTGTGGTCCTTTTGTTGTTTTTTCTACTTTTGTAATGAATACGCGAATACGATCATGTGGTTTGTACTGTTCGTTCGGCATTTGCTCACTTACAGGTAATAAAGCTTCTACTTTCCCTAAGCTTACATAGATGAAACGAGCATCTTGACGTTGTACGATACCAACCATGATATCTTCTTCACGATCACTAAACTCAGAGTAAATAACACCACGCTCTGCTTCACGCACTCGTTGTGTTACAACTTGTTTTGCAGTTTGTGCTGCAATACGACCGAAATCTTTTGGTGTTACTTCAATTTCTAGTACGTCACCATCTTGATAGTTTGGATTAATTTGTCTTGCTTCTTCAACAGAAATTTCAAGACGTGGATCAAACACATTATCAACAACGTCTTTACGTGCTAAAACTTGGATTGTTCCCACTTGTGGGTTAAAGCTCACACGAACGTTTTGTGCTTGGTTAAAATTGCGTTTATAAGCAGAGATTAACGCTGCTTCAATCGCATCAATAATAATATCTTTGCTAATTCCTTTTTCTGACTCTAATACGAGCAAGGCATCTAACAACTCAGTGCTCATGAAGATCCCCCTTCTAACTAAAACGTAACAGCAAGTCGCGCATTTGCAACTTTGTCCATTGGAATTTGGATTTCTTTTTTACGTGTTTTAATTGTTAATAATAGTGTAATTGTAGTACCATCGTAGGAAAGCATTTTTCCTTCAAACATCTTTTCACCATCAATCGGCTCATATGTTTTAATTGCCACTTGTTTTCCTACCGCTTGCTGGAAGTCTTTCTCTTTCTTTAATGGACGTTCTGCTCCAGGAGATGACACATCCAAAAAGTAAAGATGAGGAATTGGATCCTCTTTATCTAAAGCTTCGCTTAAACGTTCACTCACCGCACCGCATTCTTCAATGTCGACTCCCTTTTCAGAATCGATGAATACGCGTAAGAACCAGTCTTGTCCTTCTTTCACATACTCTACATCTACAAGTTCAAGATTTAACTCTTCAACGATTGGCTGCGCAAATGCTTCTACAACTTCTGTGACTTTCTTATCCATAAACAGCCTCCTTCCTGCCGCCATGTACCATTCACAAGAAAAGACCCCGTCCATAGAACGGTCTATCTTATTCTTTCTCGTTAGCTAACAAAAGCCCCTGCCGTTAAGCAGGGAATATCTGTCTTAGTATTACCAAATTTAAGAAGTAAAACTTGTAACAAAATATGTATATACGACAGAAATTTCTTACCTCTCCACATCAATAAAATGTAGATAGTAACACGAAAGAGTGGGTTTCCCCACTCTTCTTTTCACACAATATACATGACATGGTTATCTCGGTTAATAGTATACCATACCAAATGTTGATTTGCAAAGACTTTTCCTACCTATCAGAACAGCGATAACTGGTTTTGATCCGGCAAATCACCTAAACAACCTTGACTATCTAAATACTCAATAATTGTTTTCGAAACCTTACTACGCTGCTGCAAGTCTTCTTTTGATAAGAATTCTCCATTTTTACGTGCTTCCACAATACTTAAAGCTGCGTTTGTACCAAGACCAGGCACCGCATTAAATGGAGGGATTAATGAGTCTCCATCAATAATAAAGTCTGTTGCATGTGAGCGATATAAATCGACCTTTTGGAATGAGTATCCACGCTCACACATTTCAAGTGTCATTTCTAGTACCGTTAATAAACTCTTCTCTTTCGGTGCTGCATCTAAACCTTTTTGCGCAATTTCATCGATTCTTGCACGTATAGATGCTGAACCTTTTGCCATCGCTTCTACGTCAAAGTCATCTGCACGAACCGTAAAGTATGCCGCATAGAATAAAAGCGCGAAATGTACTTTAAAGTATGCGATACGCACAGCCATAAGTACGTAAGCAGCCGCATGGGCTTTCGGGAACATGTACTTAATCTTCTTACATGAATCGATATACCAACCTGGTACATTATTACTTTTCATGTCCTCTTCCCATTCTTCTGGTACACCTTTACCTTTACGTACTGACTCCATGATTTTGAAGGCTAATGATGGGTCTAAACCTTGATAGATTAAATATACCATGATGTCATCACGACAACCGATAACTTCACTCAGCGTACATGTACCGTTATAAATTAACTCATTTGCATTACCAAGCCATACGTCCGTACCATGTGATAATCCAGAAATTTGGACTAACTCTGAAAATGTCGTCGGTTTCGTCTCTTCTAACATCTGTCTTACGAATTTCGTACCAAACTCTGGTATACCAAGTGTACCTGTCTTACAGTTAATTTGTTCTTCCGTTACGCCTAACGATTCTGGCCCTGAGAAAATTTTCATTACTTCTGGATCATCCGTTGGGATTGTTTTTGGATCAATACCACTTAAATCTTGTAACATACGAATAACTGTAGGATCATCGTGTCCTAATATATCAAGCTTCAATAAATTATCATGAATAGAGTGGAAGTCAAAGTGTGTCGTTCTCCACTCAGCACCTATTGAATCTGCTGGATACTGTATTGGTGAGAAATCAAAAATGTCCATATAATCTGGCACAACGATAATACCACCTGGATGCTGTCCTGTTGTACGTTTTACACCGGTACATCCTGCTACTAAGCGGTCAATTTCTGCATTTCGAATCGTTAAGTTATGATCATTTGCATAACCCTTTACATATCCATAAGCAGTTTTTTCCGCAACTGTACCAATCGTTCCTGCACGATATACATAATCTTCACCGAACAGTACTTTCGTATAGTTATGGGCACGTGGTTGATATTCCCCAGAGAAGTATAGTGATAGGTAAGCATTTGATATTATCTCCAGCTTTTCCCCCACTCCACACCGTGCGTGAGGCTTTCACACTCACACGGCGTTCCATCGTTAACTTTGTCGACGTTTATAAGCTGAGTTTTGGATTTCCTACTTCCGTTCTCAACTTATTTAATTTATTTAATGCTTTCTTTTCAAGCTTGACTAACATTTTTTTATAATCTTCATTTGCAAGAGGGTCTTTATTATGAATTAATGTATGGTATTTCTTATTAATAATAATCAAGTTGTGATATTCATCACTACCACCTTGCCCTGTTGGCTTAATGTGATGACATATAGCATTATGAGGAGTTAATCGTTCTCCCGTTATGCCACAACATCCTTTTTGCGCGACATATTTACTTAAGCGATTATTTTCATACAAAACACTTTTTGCTTTATATATTCCTTTACGAAACATTTCGATTTCTCGCACAGACACATGTTTTATCTCTTTATGAATTGATGCCCTATCCTTTTTATTATAAACAGAAAAATTAGGGTCTCTTTGACCTCGTATATCATGTCG
Source organism: Bacillus sp. CD3-5 (assembly GCF_006349665.1). NCBI lineage: Bacteria > Bacillati > Bacillota > Bacilli > Caryophanales > Bacillaceae > Bacillus > Bacillus sp. CD3-5. The sequence goes on from NZ_VEPX01000003.1 coordinate 79,585, forward strand.
AATTGCTTCAATAGGATAGACCAGTAATCCATTACTTTTAAACCTTGGACAATTATAATCTCCATAAAACTTATCAATGATATGATTAGTTTCTATTGTATAAACAAAGATGTTTCTGAACATCAATGATTTTATATTCGGATGAATTTTATGTCTTAGCTCGTTAAAATCTTGAGAGATTCTGGTCGCAATTTTGTAGTAATTATGCAACCCAAGTATATTCGAATTAAAATTCATCACTTTTTCTGGAGTGGGACTTTTTCTTAGTTTCACTAGTTGATGCCTAATGACACCCAATACTTTATCTTTCGCTTTCGGGTCCATTTTAGAATTTACAATATAACCAGTTTTAGCATTCCCCTTCTGAACTGCTCTAAATCGAATCCCTAAAAAATCTGTACCGTTTTTCCGTAAGTTTGTGATTTTACTTTTTTCTTCACTTATCTCAAGACCCAATCTTTCTTTGAGCCATTTTTCAACCGCTATTTTAATCTTTCTAGCGTTATCGTAGGAATTTGTGAAGATTTTAAAATCATCTGCATACCTTACTAGATACATTGGCTTTAACCTTGTCTTTTTTAGCGCATCCGTTTTATTGCGTTTTAATTTATAAGGTACTCTTGTCGGCTTTGTTTCCCATTGGTTTGACACCCACCAGTCAAGTTCATTTAATACAACGTTGGCTAGTAATGGAGATAAAATACCACCTTGAGGAGTCCCTTTAACAGGAATGCCTTCACCTGTAACTTCCGCCTTCAGCATCTTTTTGATAATGGATAAAACTTTTTTATCCCGTATTCCAATTGTCCATAGTTGCCTCATTAACTTTTTATGATTAACGTTATCGAAGAAACCTTTAATATCTATGTCCACTACAAAATGTTGATGACTGTGATTAACCATATGATAGCATCTAGCTAAAGCATCATGAGTGCCGCGTTTTGGTCGAAAACCATAGCTTTGTGGATGGAACTTCCCTTCAACAATCGGCTCTAGAACTTGTTGGAACATTTGCTGGATTAATCGGTCTTCAATTGTTGGAATCCCTAAAGGTCGCATTTTTCCATTTGGCTTTGATATAAACAAACGCCTTACTGCATGCGGCATATAGTTTTCCAATCTCTTCTGCGTTAATCTAATTAGCTTGTCGGCATCTATTTTATTAAGATGTTTTATTGTGTGACCATTTGTCCCTTTCGTTTTACTACCTATGTTGCTTTTTAAATTACGAAAGGCTAATCGAATGTTTTCTTCAGAAATAATCAGCTCATAAATATTTTTGAAATATCGACCCTTTTTGCTTTCTTCATAAAGATTGTCAAAAGTTGATTGTAAGCCAAAATATTCATTGTTTCTTAACTTTTGAATCATCAAGTCAGCCAACTAATCACTTCCTTAATGAAGTTTTCGTTTCTCTTTTGTCATACAGGAATCTGACTTTTGTAGGTTTTGTTTCGACGTTAACGACTTGTGCCCTTCCCTCTGAAATGTTTTTATCCTCCGACCTATTGGTTATTCAGTCATCTTCGGCATTTCATTAAGCGGTACTACGGCACTACTGCCACTTTCGTAAAATGTGTTATAGCATCTGCCTTTCCACATACCATCGTCATCGAAGTGCAATCTTCTCTTATGTCGAAAGCTTCACACGTTCCACTATTCTTATCTTTACATAATCCCCTTAGGTTCCCCCTAAATTCCGCCAAGCTTGACTGTGCCTGTAACACAGTATGGATTTTCATAACCAAACGCTTACTCATCCACACTTGGAAGTCCTCTTTGGACCCCGTTACATTTCTGTAACGTGACATTCACGAAAAGTCAGTCGAGGGTTCGTCCCAGTGATTCTACTGATTCTAACCGTAGGAATTTTATAGACACCAGACCTATCATTCACAGAAGATTTATATCTCCCTTTCCTCGTCTTTTACGTTAGGGTGAACTTCAGCCTACTTTAACGGGCTTCAAACGATGTTGATGTTTGCATTATCGCTATCGCTTGCCGTAGCTTCAGTGAGTATGTTTCAGGACGTTACTCCATCTTTCCATACTTCAGAATAGCAGTTCTACTAGCGGATGCTAAGATGCTAGTGCTTAACCTTTTCAGTTAAGAACGTGTCGCACTCAAATCGATATCGGGTACCTTATCTCCTTTAAATCCAAGGAACGTTTCGAACGGAATATCATGTCCATCTTTTACATATGGAATATTACAAGTTGGACATTCTTTATCCGGTAAGTCAAAACCAGAACCTACAGAACCATCATTAAAGAATTCTGATTGCTTACACTTCGGACATACATAGTGTGGTGGTAATGGATTTACTTCTGTAATTTCCATCATCGTTGCAACGAATGATGAACCTACCGATCCACGCGAACCTACTAGATATCCGTCTACTAATGATTTTTTCACAAGCTTATGTGAAATTAAATAAATTACGGCGAATCCATGCCCGATGATACTTTTTAATTCTTTTTCTAAACGCGCTTCTACAATTTCAGGTAACTCTTCACCATAAATACTACGCGCCATTTTATAACTCATATCACGCGTTTCATCATCTGCACCTTCAATTTTCGGTGTGTATAGATCATCTTTTACTGGATGAACATCGCCAATTAATGATGCAATCTTTTGTGTATTTGTTACGACAATTTCTCTCGCTACGTCTTCACCTAAAAATGAGAAACACTCTAACATTTCATCGGTTGTACGGAAATGTACAGGTGGTAATGAATGTCGGTTTAACGGATTGGCTCCGCCCTGCGAACTAACTAAAATTTTACGATACATTGCATCTTCTGGATTTAAGTAATGCACGTTTCCGGTAGCGACAACTGGTTTATCTAACGTCTCACCTAGTTTTACTAAGTTTGAAATAATTGTTTTTAATTGCCCCTCATCCCGAACAAGTTCACGCTCTACTAAATGACGTAACACTTCTGGTGGCATTACTTCAATGTAATCGTAGAACTGCGCAATTTCTTCTACCTCTTCAGGAGCTTTTTGCATCATTGCCTCAAACACTTCACCTTTATCACAAGCCGTTCCTACTAAAATACCTTCACGATATTTTTTTAATAGTGATCTTGGTACTCGCGGTACACGGTAAAAGTAATTTAGATGAGAATATGAAACAAGTTTATATAAATTTTTCAATCCAACATCCGATGTAGCAAGTAATGTCATATGACTTGGACGCCCGCGCTTATATGCATCCCCTTGTCCCATACTATCGTTTAATTGATCGTGATATTCAAAACCTTTTTCAATCACATCTTTTAACATTTTTACAAGTAAATATCCCGTTGCTTCTGTATCATAAATCGCACGGTGATGCTGAGTTAATTCGATATCCATCTTTTTACACAACGTATTTAAACGGTGGTTTTTCATTTCTGGGAATAAAAATCGTGCAAGTTCTAACGTATCTATTACTGGATTTTTCGTTTTTTCTAAACCAGCTTTTTTAAATCCTACGTTAATAAAGCCCATATCAAAACTTGCGTTATGAGCAACAAGTGTATGGTCACCCATCCATTCCTCAAACTTTTTAAACACTTCGTCTACTTCTGGTGCGTCGGTTAACATATCATCTGTAATGCCTGTTAACTCAATGATTGTTGCCGATAACGGTTGATGCGGATTTGCAAAAGATTCAAAGCGGTCAATAATTTCGCCACCTTTTACTTTTACAGCAGCTAACTCAATAACTGTATCATACACAGCTGATAAACCTGTCGTCTCAACGTCGAAAACAACATACGTTTCCTCTGCAAGTAAACGATGCGCTTCGTTATACGCTATTGGTACACCGTCATTCACTAAATTCGCTTCTACACCGTATATAACTTTAATTCCGGCTTTTTTCCCAGCTGAATATGCTTCTGGGAATGACTGTGCAACAGCATGGTCTGTAATGGCAATCGCCTCATGTCCCCATTTACCAGCTTGAGCAACAAGCTTAGAAACTGGAGTAACAGCGTCCATTTGACTCATCGGAGTATGGAGATGAAGCTCTACTCGTTTTTCACCTTCTGGCGCTTTATCTTTACGAGACGGTCCTGTTATTTCATTAATATCATTTGCAATCATTACTAAATCTCGAACGAATGTATCATTTTGAACAGAGCCACGCGCTTTTACCCACATTCCTTTTTTCAAGGACTGCAGCATTGGAATATCTTCTTTGTCACGAGAGAACATTTTGATCATAATAGAATCCGTATAATCCGTTATTTTTAAAGTTAATAACGTACGGCCACTACGAAGTTCTTTCGTTTCTACATGGAAGACATATCCTTGAACTGTTTTTCTTCTTTCTTCATCTTGAATTTCTCGCATCGGTGTAATCTCTTCATCCGGCTTAATAAGATACCCAAGTGTAATCGGTCCTTCGTGCACAACGCTGCTTTCTTCAGCTTGTTTCTTCGCCATTTCTTCCATAGCTTGTATAACACGTTCGCGATCTTCTTGCTGCGTTTGCTCACGAAACTTTTGCATTTCTTCTGTATTTTGCTTTATATGTGTGTCTAACTGGAAACGGGGGAATCCAAAAGCTTCGTATTGATCCCCTACTGGTTTCGCAACGTTTTTCTTTAAAGCAGTAGATTCCAGCTCATTATTCACATTTATAAGTAACTTCACTCCATTGACCTGCGGAAGCTGCTTCTTTAAATAAGCAAACATAGGTGAAAATGTAATTCGTTCCGTACAAAGTGGCCAATACGCCCTCACTTCTTCTTCAGTAAATTGTTTATTCTCTGTTTCTAATGCAAATGTTGTTCTTGCAATATGAGAAAATGATTGCTTAAGCTTTGTTTCTAGCAATTCATATAATTCTGTAGGCAAAATACGTGGCACTTGTAAATTAAAATGCCAACTTTTATTCGCTTTATCGATAACGAGCCTTTCAATACCACCGCCTTGTAAATATTGATTTATAAGGTCGTCTGGTATTTGCAACTGCTGGAGCAAAATTTGAAATCGCTCTTTTTGTTCATTTGTTAAAGACATAAGCACTCTCCTTCCATTTGCTATTATAAATTGAAACGTACTACAAAGAAAGATTTCTCCCTTCTTCTTTTACAAAATACGTTTACAAAGAAAGAGAAGGTACCTCATTACGAGGTACCTCTTCCTATTTTAAAATATTAGCAATATATGTTTGAAGTTCTTCTACTTTTACTTCTTCAGACTCACCTGTAGCACGTACTTTCACTTCTACAATACCTTCGTCTGCTTTTTTACCAACTGTCACGCGAACTGGAAGGCCGAATAAATCAGCATCAGCAAATTTAACGCCTGCACGTTCTGCACGATCATCTAGTAGTACTTCATATCCTTGCTCTTGTAATGAGTTATAGATGTTTTCACCCATTTCACGTTGTGCATCAGATTTCATATTTACTGGAATTACATGCACATGGAACGGTGCAACAGCTTTTGGCCAAACTAAACCGTTCTCATCATTAAACTGCTCTGCAATTGCTGCCACTGTACGAGACACACCAATGCCGTAACAACCCATAATAAGTGGTTGTGTTTTTCCGTTTTCATCTAGGAATGTTGCGTTCATTGCTTCACTATAACGAGTTCCTAATTTAAATACATGACCAACTTCAATTCCGCGTGCGAAAAGAATTGTTCCGTTTCCGTCTGGAGATTGGTCTCCTTCTTGAATGAATCGTAAATCCGTATATTGACTTACTTTAAAGTCACGTTCTGGATTTACATTTACATAATGGAACCCTTCTTCGTTCGCTCCTGAACATCCGTTGACAATTGATGCTACAGCGTGATCAGCAATAATTTCGATATCACCTGTTACACCAATTGGACCTAATGAACCAACTTCACAATTTAATAATTCTTTTACTTCTTCATGAGAGGCAAGCTCAACAACGGAAGCACCGTATACATTTTTCACTTTTACATCATTTACTTCATGATCACCACGAACAAGTACAACTACTAATTTCTCATCTACTTTAAATACCATAGACTTAATGCACTTTTCAGCTTCGATGTTTAAGAATGCAGATACTTCTTCAATTGCTTTTTGGTCTGGTGTTGCTACTTTTTCAAGCGCTTTTTCTGCTTCGTCACTCTTCGTATACGTAGCTACAACAGGAGCCATTTCGATGTTCGCTGCATAATCAGATGTATCAGAGTATGCAATTGTATCTTCACCAACATCAGATAATACCATAAATTCATGTGTATCTTTTCCACCCATTGCCCCAGAATCAGCAATAACCGCACGGTAATTCAAACCACAACGAGCAAAAATGTTAGAGTATGCTTTGTATAAGCGATCGTATACTTCATCTAAGCTCTCTTGTGTAGCATGGAAAGAGTATGCATCTTTCATTAGAAACTCTCTTCCACGTAATAAACCGAAACGAGGTCTTTGTTCATCACGGAATTTTGTTTGAATTTGATATAATGTTAACGGTAATTTTTTATATGATTTCACTTCATCACGTACAAGATCCGTAATTACTTCTTCATGTGTCGCTCCTAATGCAAATTCACGAGCGTTACGATCTTTCATACGCATTAATTCAGATCCGTAAGAATACCAACGACCTGACTCTTGCCATAATTCTGCAGCTTGCATCGCTGGCATTAATAATTCTACAGCACCTGCGCGCTCCATTTCTTCTCGAACGATACGTTCTACTTTGTGTAATACTTTTAAACCAAATGGTAGAAAACTATAAATACCAGAAGCATTTTGACGCATAAAACCTGCACGAAGTAATAACTGATGACTCTTAATCTCCGCATCAGCTGGAACTTCACGTAATGTAGGACTGAATACCATACTTTGTTTCATTTATTCGCACCTCTTCATTTTACTCTTACACGCAGGAAAACCCCTCACCTCGAGTTAGGTGAGGGATTTTATTCTACGAGCTCTATTTCATTATAAGTTTCACTTTATTTTACAAGAAAAACTTACGAATGTCATTCCAAGTTACAACTAACATAAGTAACATTAATAATGCAAAACCAATAAAGTGAACCATTCCTTCTTTTTGGCGATCAATTGGTTTCCCGCGCAATGCCTCAATTAAGAAGAAGAACAAACGTCCACCGTCTAAAGCGGGAACTGGTAGTAAATTAAATAAACCAAGGTTAATACTTAAAACTGCTGCTAAACTTAATACACGCGTAAATCCATAATCTACTACTTGATCTGTTAGATTATAAATTCCTACTGGACCTGACAACTCATTAATAGAGAATTGGCCCGTTACTAATTTCACAAGAGACTCAAAAATTAGTTTCGTCCATTGGTATGTTTGTTCAAAACCTGATTTAATAGACCCCATCACTGTTTTCTCTACAGGAGAGTAGACACCGATTCTACCAACTTCTTCTTTACCTTCTTTATCAAGCGTTGGCGTTACTTTCACATTAAACTGTTCACTATCACGCTTTACTTGTAACGTAAGTTCTTTATTCGGGTTTTCACGTACAATGGTAACAACATCTTTCCATGTACTTGTGTTTTTCCCATCAATAGCTTGAATTGTATCATTTTCTTTTAACCCAGCTTGCTCTGCTGCGCTATTCTCCATCACTTTTCCGACCATTGGTTTGTCAACAGGAACACCTTGTACAAATCCAAGAATCACAAAAATAACAAATGCTAAAATGAAGTTCATTGCAGGACCCGCAAAGATCGTTAAAGCACGTTGACCTAATTTCTTAGAGCCAAACTGTCTATTATACGGAGCAATTTGAATTTCTTCACCGGCAGTAATAATACGAGCCTTCTCATTCACTCGGAATGTTTGAAGCTCTTCCTCGTACTCTTCATAACCCGAAATTGTTAAATTATGCTCTAAATCAGATTGTTCGACTTCAATAACACGAACATTGGGATACTTTTCATATCCATCAAAAACTAATTTTGCAACTTCGTCTTTTTCGTTTAATACAAGGCCAACTTTTTTCCCAGGCTTTAACTCAACTGTATCTGCATCCTCGCCAGCCATTCTTACATAGCCGCCAAGGGGCAGTAATCGAATCGTATACACCGTTTCATTCTTTTCAAATGAGAATATTTTCGGACCAAAACCAATCGCAAACTCACGGCATAAAATACCTGCTCGTTTTGCGAAATATAGATGCCCTAGCTCATGGAAAAATACGAGTGCACCGAAAATTAATATAAAGGCAATCGCTGTATTCAATTCCATACCACCTTTGCTAAATTTGTTCCATCACAAACCGTCTTGTGGCTGCATCAATTTCCAGAATTTCCTCTAAGCTTGGACGTGCAATGACATTGTGATGGTTCATTGCTTTTTCAATGAGGTCTTCCACTGTTAAGAAACCAATTCTCTTTTGTAAAAAAGCTTCAACAGCTACTTCATTCGCTGCATTCATTACAGCTGGCATACTTCCACCTGCTTTTCCAGCTTCATACGCAAAACGTAGGCAACGGAAACGTTCTTGGTTCATCTTCTCAAAATGCAACGTTCCTATTTCCCATAAGTTTAACTGCTTTGTGTCTGAAAGAGGTAATCGATCAGGATATGTAAGTGCGTATTGAATTGGCACTCGCATATCAGGTGAGCCAAGCTGTGCCATCACACTACGATCTTCAAATTCAACCATAGAATGAATAATACTTTCTTTATGTAAAACAACATCGATTTGCTCATAAGGGATACCAAAAAGCCAATGTGCTTCAATTACTTCTAGCCCCTTATTCATCATTGTAGCAGAATCAATTGTAATTTTCGAACCCATTGACCAGTTTGGATGTCGAAGCGCATCTTCTACGGTCACATGATGCAATTCATCTCTCGTTTTATCACGGAAACTTCCACCAGAAGCCGTTATAATTAGTCGAGAAATTCTTTTTTCATTTTCACCATTCAAGCATTGAAAAATAGCTGAATGTTCGCTGTCTACTGGAAGTAACGAAACATTATGTTTTCGCGCTGCTTCCATTACAAGATGCCCTGCAGTTACTAACGTTTCTTTGTTTGCAATTCCAATTGTTTTTTTCGCCTCAATTGCACGAAGTGTTGGTAACAACCCTACGCTACCTACAACAGCATTTACTACTATCTCTGCATCTGGATGTAATGCTACTTCTAAAAGTCCTTCACTACCATATACAATTTTTGTATTACCAGAGACAGCTTGTAATTTTAAAACATCTTCCTCTCTTTGCACAGAGACAATTTGCGGAGAAAATTCTTGAATGACCTTTACTGCATAGTCAATATTTTTCCCTACAGAAAAAGCAACGAGACGGAATTGGTCTGGGTGCGAGCGTAATACATCTAAAGTTTGTGTACCAATTGATCCGCTTGCACCTAATAAACTAATGTTTTTCATGACTCCAACCCCTCGTTCATTTATTAATTGTATTGTAATAAGAAGTAGAGAATTGGTAAAACGAATAACCAACTATCTGTTCGATCTAATATACCACCATGTCCAGGTAAAATTGTACCTGAATCCTTTACGCCATAATGACGTTTAAATGCAGATTGTACTAAATCACCAATTTGTCCAAAAATAGAAATGATAATTGTCAACACAATTAAAATCCCTACATTAGCCTGAACTGGGAAGAACATATTGTAAACAAGTGCCACAACAATTCCACAAACGATGCCGCCTAATGAACCTTCAATCGTTTTATTTGGACTAATTTCTGGCCATAATTTTCTTTTTCCTAATGCTTTTCCTACGAAATATGCACCTGAATCAGTAGCCCATATAACAAATAATGCGCAAAACACATATTTAATTCCTAATATCCTCGTTTCATTCAGATATAAGAATCCCATTGCAACATATGTTGTTGCCATTAGTAAAAATGAAGCATTATCAAAAGTAAATGTATTCTTAGAAAGGACTGTATATGATAAAAGTAATAAAACAATCACAAATGTGATTTCTAATTTACCTAATCCAATCCAAGTAAACAGTTCTGATGCACTACTTGGAATTAAAATAATCCATAATAATACTGCAGCTAAAACTGTTGGTACTGAAATAAGCGTAAGCTTATTCATACGAATTAATTCATATAAACCTATAGAAGCAAGTGCATACACTAAAACCGTAAAAGGCACGCCACCGTAAATTACGATGGGAATGAATAGCGCGGCAGCAACCACTCCAGTAATAATTCTCTGTTTCACTACCAAACCCTCTCTTTCTACACGCCTCCGAATCTGCGCCCTCTATGTTGAAAGTCTGTAATCGCATTTAGCAAATGTTCCTCGGTAAAATCTGGCCAATACACATCTGTAAACCAAAATTCCGAATATGCAATTTGCCATAACATGAAATTACTAATACGTAGCTCTCCGCTCGTACGGATTAACAATTCTGGGTCAGGTAAAGAACTCGTCATTAAGTAGGAAGAAAGCATTTCTTCGCTTACATCTTCAACACGAACTTTTCCTTCCTCACGATCTTTCATCATATGTTGCACAGCAGAAACGATTTCATCTCGACTTCCATAGTTTAACGCGAAATTCAGAATTAATCCCGTATTCTCTTTCGTCTCTTCCATGGCCTTCTCCATCGCTCTGCGTGTATGCGTAGGAAGACGATCTTGTTGCCCTATTACACGGACTTGTACGTTCTCTTCAATCAATTCTGGTAAAAATGTACCTAAAAATTCTTCTGGAAGCTTCATTAAATAATCAACTTCCTTTTTTGGTCTTTTCCAGTTCTCAGTTGAAAAAGCATAAAGAGTTAATACTTTCACATTAAGTTTGCTTGCAAATTTTGTGATTTTCTTTACAACTTGCATGCCTTCATGATGTCCCGCAATACGAGGCATCGCTCTCCTCTTTGCCCACCTTCCATTACCATCCATAATGATGGCAATATGTTCTGGGATGTATCCTTTTTTCACTTCTTCAACGAGATGATCAAACGATGTGTCCTTTTTACCTTTAAAAAAAGGAAAGTTTTTAAACATCATTCATACCCTCCAACAAGCAGACGTATGCCTAAAAGTGTAAAAAGACCCCCTTAAGAAGAGGGTCATATTTGCGAAAGTATCGCTATTACACTTCCATGATTTCTTTTTCTTTGTTTTTTGCGATTTCGTCAACTTTTGCAATATATTTATCTGTTTCTTTTTGGATATCTTCAGTATATCCTCTTAAATCGTCTTCTGTAATCTCGCCAGCTTTTTCAAGCTTCTTAAGATCATCGTTACCGTCACGACGTACGTTACGAACAGCAACTTTTGCTTCTTCAGCATATTTTTTCACAACTTTTACAAGATCACGACGACGCTCTTCTGTTAATGCAGGGAATGCAATACGAATTACAGTTCCATCATTAGAAGGGTTTAAGCCTAAATCTGCTTTTAAAATTGCTTTTTCGATATCACCGATAGAAGTTTTATCATACGGTTGAATTACAAGTAAACGTGCTTCTGGAACTGTAATGTTCGCTAATTGCACAACTGGTGTTGGTGCACCATAGTAATCAACTTGTACTTTATCTAATACAGACGCGTTTGCACGACCAGCGCGAACTGTTGCTAATTCGCGTGAATAAGCAGCAACCGCTTTTTCCATTTTTTCATTTGCAGACTTCAATACTTGTTGTCCCATATTTATTTCCCCCTTACAACTGTTCCGATATTTTCGCCTAACACGGCACGTTTAATATTCCCTTTTTCCATAACTGAGAATACAATTAATGGAATATCATTATCCATACATAGAGAAGAAGCTGTAGAATCCATTACACCTAAACCTTCTTTTAATACATCTAAGTAAGTAAGTGTTTCGTATTTCGTAGCTGTTGGGTCAATAGATGGATCTGCATTATATACGCCATCCACATTGTTTTTCGCCATTAAAATTACGTCAGCTTCAATTTCCGCTGCACGTAACGCTGCCGTTGTATCTGTAGAGAAGTATGGGTTACCAGTACCTGCTGCAAAGATAACAACACGTTTTTTCTCTAAGTGACGAACTGCTTTACGACGAATGTAAGGCTCTGCCACTTGACGCATTTCAATTGAAGTTTGTACGCGAGTTTGAATTCCGATGTTCTCCAAGCTATCTTGAAGAGCTAATGAATTCATAACTGTTGCTAACATGCCCATGTAATCCGCTCCTGCACGATCCATGCCCATCTCACTTCCAATTTTTCCACGCCAAATGTTACCGCCGCCAACAACAACAGCAACCTCTACATCTAGTTCTGCAATTTCTTTCACTTGTTCCGCAACTGACTTAATAACAGCTGGGTTGATTCCAAATCCTTGCTCGCCAGCTAAAGCTTCTCCACTCAGCTTTAAAACGACACGATTATATTTCGGTTTACTCATAATGAACCTCCAATTGCTTACATCTTTATTTTAAAAAAGGGAACACAATGTGTTCCCTAATCTGTATTAGTTACTACCTTTTACTTGGTTCATTACTTCTTCAGCAAAGTTGTCTTCGCGTTTTTCGATACCTTCACCAACAGCGTAGCGAACGAATCCTTTTAATGTTGCGCCTTTAGACTCAACGAATTGACGAACTTTCATATCAGGGTTTTTAACGAATGCTTGGTCAAGTAAGCAAATCTCTTCGAAGAATTTGCCTAGACGGCCTTCAACCATTTTAGCAACGATTTTTTCAGGCTTGCCTTCGTTTAATGCTTGTTGTGTTAATACTTGACGCTCATGCTCAACTTCTTCAGCTGTTACAGCATCACGATCGATGTATTTTGGGTTAACTGCAGCGATGTGCATTGCTACGTCTTTAGCAGCCGCTTCATCAGTAGAACCTTCAAGAACTGTTAGAACACCAATGCGTCCACCCATGTGTAGGTAAGCACCGAATGCATCTGCATCAGTTTTTGATACGATTTCGAAACGACGAAGTGTAAGCTTTTCACCAATTTTAGCGATTGCTTCGTTGATGTGCTCTTCAACTTTTTTACCGTTTTCCATTGTTTGAGCCATAGCTTCTTCAACGTTAGCAGGCTTCTTAGCTAATAAGTGAGCAGCTAATTCTTTAATTAATGTTTGGAAACCTTCGTTTTTCGCAACGAAATCAGTTTCAGAGTTTAATTCTAAGATTAAACCGTCGTTACCGTTTGTTTCGATGAAAGTTAAACCTTCAGCAGCGATGCGGTCTGCTTTTTTAGCAGCTTTCGCGATACCTTTTTCACGTAAGAAGTCAATTGCCTTCTCCATGTCGCCGTTAGTTTCTGTTAAAGCTTTTTTGCAGTCCATCATACCTGCGCCAGTTTTTTCACGTAATTCTTTTACCATTTGTGCAGTGATTGCCATACTTTTCATCCTCCTAAAATATGTATTTATACCTTTTATAAAGGTGTTTATACCTTAAAAAAGGTGATAAAAGGCCGAACCCCTTATCACCTTTCCAACTTTGTTACGCAGTAACAGTTTCTTCACCTTGTTTTGCTTCAAGGATCGCGTCTGCCATTTTAGATGTAAGAAGTTTTACAGCACGAATTGCATCATCGTTCGCTGGGATAACGTGATCGATTTCGTCTGGATCACAGTTTGTATCAACGATACCGATGATTGGAATGTGTAATTTGCGTGCTTCAGCAACTGCAATACGCTCTTTACGAGGGTCTACTACGAATAATGCACTTGGAAGACCTTTCATATCTTTAATACCGCCTAAGAATTTCTCAAGACGCTCTAACTCTTTTTTAAGTTGAACAACTTCTTTCTTAGGTAGTACTTCGAAAGTACCATCTTCTTGCATTCTTTCGATGTCTTTAAGACGCTTGATACGCTTTTGGATTGTTTGGAAGTTAGTTAAAGTTCCACCTAACCAACGTTGGTTAACGAAGTACATACCAGCACGAGTTGCTTCTTCTTTAATAGCTTCTTGTGCTTGTTTTTTAGTACCTACGAATAAGATGTCTCCGCCTTCAGCAGCGATGTCACGCATAACTTTGAAAGCTTCCTCAACTTTTTTCACAGTTTTTTGTAAGTCGATGATGTAGATACCGTTACGCTCTGTGAAAATGTAACGCTTCATTTTTGGGTTCCAACGACGAGTTTGATGTCCAAAATGAACACCAGCTTCAAGCAATTGCTTCATAGAAATTACTGACATAATATAGTTCCTCCTAAATGGTTTTTGATATCCTCCGTTTACTTCATCTCTAAGCGAAACTACAAACGTAGCACCAACACTTAAATCAGTAAACGTGTGTACTTTGTACTGACACCACTGCTTACTATATCATACTGAAATATTACAATCAAGTCGAAAATGCGAACAATGTAAAACTTTCTTTGTTCATACTTGAATTCTAGTATTACCAACCTGCATTTCTTTTAAGCAAAAATTGAAATGCAATTCATGGCTTTTCAAAAAAATGCGATTATGACGCTATGTACGAACAACATCAATCTGTTATACAAAAAAACTCTCCTCAAAAAATGAGAAGAGTTTTATAAATTAGTTTGTTTTTAATTTAGCAAGTTCATGTAAGAATTTGTCGTTTAATACTTTAATGTATGTTCCTTTCATACCTAAAGAACGCGACTCAATTACACCAGCACTTTCTAATTTACGAAGTGCATTTACGATTACCGAACGAGTGATTCCTACGCGGTCAGCAATTTTACTTGCAACAAGTAAACCTTCTGTTCCGTTTAATTCTTCGAAGATGTGCTCGATTGCTTCTAACTCACTGTAAGATAATGAGCTGATCGCCATTTGAACAACAGCTTTGCTACGTGCTTCTTCTTCAATTTCTTCTGCTTTTTCACGTAAAATTTCCATACCTACAACAGTTGAGCTGTACTCAGCAAGAATTAAATCATCATCTAAGAACTCTTGACCAAGACGAGCTAAAACTAATGTACCTAGACGCTCACCGCCACCAACGATCGGTACGATTGTAGTTAAGCCTTGACCAAATAATTCTTTATTTTCTACTGGGAATGCTGTGTAAGCACTGTTTACATCTAAGTTTGAAGATGTTTCTGTAATGTTGAATAAGCTTTGTGTATACTCTTCTGGGAATTGACGCTCTGCAAGCATTTGTTTCATACGCTCATTCTCGATTTGTTGGTGAATTGCATAACCTAGTAATTTACCACGACGGCTTACTACGAATACGTTCGCTTCGATTACTTCACACATTGTGTCAGACATTTCTCTAAAGTTTACAGGCTTTCCTGCTGCGCTCTGTAATAACGCATTTAATTTTCTTGTTTTTGCTAATAATTCCATTTCAAAAGTTCCTCCTACATGTTACTCACATATTTTTTCATCACTTGGAAACTAGGGCGAGTCACCTGATGACACTATTACAAAATAAACTGGCTCACATCTTTATTTTTAGCAATCGTTGCTAATTTTTCCTCAACGTATTGAGGCGTTATCGTTATTTTCTCTAACGTAATTTCAGATGCTTCAAACGATAAATCTTCAAGGAGCTTCTCCATAATCGTATGAAGTCTTCTTGCTCCAATATTATCTGTATCCTGATTAACTTGATAAGCAATCTCAGCAATCTTACGAATAGCTTCGTCTGAAAATTCAATTTCTATACCTTCAGTCGCTAATAAAGCAATATATTGTTTAATTAACGCATTGTCAGGCTCGATTAATATTTTAACAAAATCATCCGTCGATAATTTTGTTAATTCTACTCGAATCGGAAATCTCCCTTGTAATTCCGGAATCAAATCTGACGGTTTAGACATATGAAACGCTCCAGCTGCAACGAATAAAATATAATCCGTTTTTACTGATCCGTATTTTGTCGCAACATTTGATCCTTCTACAATTGGTAAAATGTCACGTTGCACACCTTCACGTGATACATCTACACTATTCGACTGCTTACCAGCAATTTTGTCAATTTCATCGATAAAAATAATCCCGAGCTGTTCAGCACGATAAACAGCCTCTTGTGTAACTTCATCCATATCAATTAAGCGCTGTGCTTCCTCATTTGTCAAGACTTTTCTTGCTTCTTTTACAGAAAGTTTACGTTTTTTTGTTTTTTTCGGCATAAAACTTCCTAATGCATCTTGAAAATTCATCCCCATTTGTTCCATGCCAGTTCCTTGCAGCATATCGAACATGGAAGACTGTTGTTCAGTCACTTCAATCGATACAATTTCATCTTCAAGAAGTCCTGCAGCAAGCTTTCTTTCCACATCTTGACGTTTCTTTTCGATTTCAACATCTTCCTGTGAATCTGTTGTTTGATTCGAATTTTGAGCGCCACCAAATAGCATTTCTAATGGGTTTTTAAATCCAGATTGCTTCTCCGGACTCGGCACTAAAATTTCAACAAGACGTTGGTTCGCTTGTTCTTCTGCTTTGTCTTGTACTTTTACTACCATTTCTTCTTTCACAATGCGAACTGACGTTTCCACAAGGTCACGTACCATCGATTCTACATCTCTACCTACATATCCAACTTCTGTAAATTTCGTAGCTTCAACCTTAATAAAAGGTGCTCCAACGAGTTTCGCCATTCGTCGTGCTACCTCTGTTTTACCAACACCTGTCGGTCCAATCATTAAAATATTTTTAGGTGCAATTTCATCACGTAGATTTTCAGCTAATTTACTTCGGCGGTATCGATTTCTTAAAGCTACAGCAACCGCTTTCTTCGCATCCTTTTGACCGATAATGTATTGATCTAATTTTTCCACAATTTGACGCGGAGTAAAATGTAAATGCATATAAAATGCCTCCCTTACGATTCTACAATTCTTCCACAATTATATTGTGGTTTGTATACACACAAATATCGCCTGCAATGTCTAAACTCGCTTTCGCAATTTGCTTCGCTGTTAAATGTTCACTTGCATATTGTTTTAAAGCACGACCTGCTGAAAGCGCATAATTTCCGCCAGATCCAATTGCTAAAATACCATCATCCGGTTCAATCACTTCTCCCGTACCTGAAACAAGGAGCATCGTTGTTTTATCCATGACAATGAGCATCGCTTCTAGCTGACGTAACATTTTGTCACCGCGCCATTGCTTCGCCATCTCAACAGCAGCACGCTGCAAGTTTCCATTATACTCTTCTAATTTCCCTTCAAACATTTCAAAAAGAGTAAATGCATCAGCAACTGAACCTGCAAAACCAGCTAAAACTTTCCCTTGAAAAAGTTTACGAACCTTACGAGCTGTATGTTTCATTACAACAGCATTTCCCATTGTCACCTGGCCATCTCCAGCCATTGCACATTCTCCATTATGATGAACTGCAAATATCGTTGTAGCGTGGAAATTTCCCATAGAAAAAACTCCTTTATATGTTTTTATAGCTTTAAAAGCAATTTATGCCCGTGGGTGATGCTTCATGTAGACAGAACGCAATCTTTCTTTAGAGACATGCGTATAAATTTGTGTCGTAGACAAATTTTCATGACCGAGTAGCTCCTGTACAGTACGTAAATCTGCCCCTTCATCTAACATATGTGTAGCAAATGTATGCCTTAACATATGAGGACTTATACGCATTGTCAGTGAAGCTTTCTTAATGAGTTCATTTAATACATAGCGTACCCCTCGACTTGTCAGCGGCGTGCCTTTCGCATTTAAAAATACCATATGAGATTGTTCTTCAGTTTTCTTGGCTAACTGTTTTCTCCCGTTCTCTATATAAGTAATTAAAGCATCTTGTGCATAGCTCCCGAACGGAATATACCTTTGTTTTTTTCCTTTTCCCATTACTAAAATTGTTCCCACCGCAAAGTCAATATCGGTAAGTTGTAAATTGACACATTCACTCACACGGATCCCGGTCGCATACATCAACTCTAATAAAGCTTGATTCCTTTGACCTAACGGGGTTTCCGTATCAGAAACTTCAAATAATTCCTCTAATTCTTCAGCATATAAAAACTTTGGGATTGACAATTCTTTTTTGGGGAGTGACGCAAGTGCAAACGGATTATCCTTCCGATAACCTTCACGCATCAAAAAACGATATAAACTTCGTAAGCTTGATACTTTTCTTGCGACAGATTTACGGGCTAACTTTTCATCGTGCAACGTCGTTAAGTACAAACGAACATCCGCGTATGTAATATCTAAAAAAGAGGATATGCCTTCTCGCTCCATAAATTGCACAAAATGTTCTAAATCATTTTGATAACTTGCAATTGTATATTTTGAATAATTTCTTTCAATTTGTAAATATCCAACGAATAATTGTAACAATTTCTTCACATTCACACAATTCACCTCAATAAAGGCTACTAAATCGTATCACAACTTAGTAGCCTTTGCAAGAAATTTAACTAAATATTTACAAAATTTCGAATCGTTTCTAAAGCGCGTGTTGCATATGCTTCATTACGTTCTGCTTTCTTTTTAATTTTCTTCTCTAACGGTGCAAACAGGCCGAAGTTTGCATTCATCGGTTGGAAGTTTTTTGCATTTGTCGCAGTAATATAATTCGCCATACTTCCCATCGCAGTTACTGGTGGTAATACAACCGGCTCTTCACCTTTTACAAGTCGAGCAGCGTTGATACCTGCTAGCAATCCTGAAGCCGCTGATTCAACATATCCCTCCACTCCAGTCATTTGACCAGCGAAGAATAAATCATCACGTTGTTTATATTGGTATGTTGGACGAAGCAAGTTAGGTGAATTAATAAATGTATTACGATGCATTACACCATAACGTACAATCTCTGCGTTTTCCAGTCCTGGAATCAACTGTAACACTTCTTTTTGCGGTCCCCATTTTAAATGCGTTTGGAAACCTACGATATTGTATAACGTTCCCGCTGCATCATCTTGGCGTAACTGAACAACAGCATATGGCGTTTTCCCTGTTTTCGGATCTTCTAATCCAACAGGTTTCATCGGTCCAAATACTAGTGTTTGTCTTCCTCTACTTGCCATAACTTCTACCGGCATACAACCTTCAAAGAAAATTTCTTTTTCAAATTCTTTTAAAGGTACTGTTTCAGCAGCGATTAAAGCCTCGTAAAAACGGTCAAATTCCTCTTCCGTCATTGGACAGTTTAAATATGCCGCTTCACCTTTATCGTAACGAGATTTTAAATACACTTTATTCATATCAATGCTGTCTTTCTCAACAATCGGTGCTGCTGCATCATAGAAATAAAAGTAGTCTTCACCCGTTAATTCTTTTAATTGCGCAGAAAGATCAGGCGACGTAAGTGGACCTGTCGCGATAACAGTAGGACCTTCTGGAATTTCAGTGATTTCTTCATTCACCACAGTTACGTTCGGATGATTTTTCACATATTCCGTTACTTTTGCCGCAAATTCATGACGATCTACCGCTAAAGCCCCTCCTGCTGGTACAGAACACTCATCAGCTGCACGAATAATAACAGAATCCATTAAACGCATTTCTTCTTTAATAACACCAACAGCATTTGTTAATGTGTTTGCGCGAAGCGAGTTACTACATACTAATTCTGCAAATTTATCTGTGTGATGAGCTGGCGTTTGCCTTACCGGTCTCATTTCGTATAATCTTACTTGGACACCACGTTTTGCAATTTGGTAAGCTGCTTCACTTCCTGCAAGACCTGCGCCAATGACGTTTACTACTTGTGTTGTCATATATTTATCACCTTTCCTTTTCTTCCCGAAAAAAATGTGAGCAGTTACGCTCACATTTGTTGTTCTTCTTCATAATCACACGAAATACATTGTACTTGTACGCCCTTTTTCAACTTCTTCTCTACTAGCATACCTTCACACTTCGGACATTTACGGCCAATCGGCTTATCCCAAGATACAAAGTCACACTCTGGATACGTACCGCACCCATAGAAAAGACGTTTCTTTTTATTACTACGACGTTCAATAATTTGACCTTTATCACATTTCGGACAAGTAACACCGATTTCTTTCACAATCGGTTTTGTATTACGACAATCTGGGAAATTCGAGCAAGCCATAAATTTCCCGTATTTACCCATTTTAAAGACCATTGGGTGATTACATAATTCACAATCTTCCCCAGCTGGTTCATCTTTAATTTCCACTTCACGCATTTCTTTTTCCGCTTTTTCTAAACGCGGTTCAAATCCTACGTAGAAATCATCAACAATTTTTACCCAATTCGCATTTCCTTCTTCTACTTCATCGAGGCTTTGCTCCATGTTAGCAGTAAATTCAATGTTAATAATTTCCGGGAAAAACTCTAAAATAAGTTCAATTACTATTTCACCTAGTTCAGTTGGAACGAAGCGTTTATTATCCAAACCTACATATCCACGTTTTTGAATCGTTTCAAGTGTCGGTACGTAAGTCGACGGTCTTCCAATTCCAAGCTCTTCAAGTGTTCTTACTAAACGAGCCTCTGTATAGCGCGGCGGAGGTTGTGTAAAGTGTTGCTTCGGTTCTAAATCCTTCGAAAATACGGTTTCCCCTACTTCTAAAGGTGGCAACATCTTATCCTTTTCTTCAGCCCCATCATCTTTCGACTCTACATACACTTTCATAAATCCTGGGAACTTTACAACCGATCCACTTGAACGGAACTGAACATTATTATTAATGAGTCTCGCTGTCACAGTATCCATTATAGCAGACGCCATTTGACTTGCAACAAATCGCTCCCAAATCAATTTATACAATCGAAGTTGGTCACGACTTAAGAAACTCTTTAGTTCCTCTGGCTTTCTCATTACCGAAGTAGGACGAATTGCCTCATGCGCATCTTGTGCGTTCGACTTCTTCGTTTCTTTCTTCTTTTCTGTTCCTATGTATTCCGTACCAAACGCCTCAGTAATGTACGTACGTGCCTCTGTTTGAGCTGTTTCTGAGATACGTGTTGAATCAGTTCTCATATACGTAATAAGACCTACAGTTCCTTGTTTTCCAAGATCAATTCCTTCATACAATTGCTGCGCAAGCATCATCGTTTTCTTTGCTCGCATGTTTAACTTACGCGCCGCCTCTTGTTGCAAGGAAGATGTTGTAAATGGTAATGCTGGATTACGTTTTCGCTCTTTTCGCGTTACATTTTCAACTGAGAACGCATTATCTTTCAGCCGTTCAATTATTTCATTCACTTGTGTTTCATTCGTTAATTGAACTTTTTCACCATCTACACCGTAAAAGCTTGCTTCAAATGTGTCTTTCCCTTTCACAAATTCTGTCTTAATTGTCCAGAATTCTTCAGGCTCGAAACTTTGTATTTCTCTTTCACGTTCGATAATTAAACGAACTGCTACAGATTGTACGCGTCCTGCACTTAATCCTTTTTTTACTTTCTTCCATAATAAAGGACTAATATTGTAACCAACAAGACGATCTAGTATACGTCTTGCTTGTTGTGCATCTACTAAATTCATGTTAATCGCGCGAGGATGTTTGAATGATTCTTTTATTGCATCTTTTGTAATCTCATTAAACACAACTCGGCAATCTGATTCAACGTCCACATTTAACGTATTGGCTAAATGCCAAGCAATAGCTTCCCCTTCGCGGTCTGGATCGGCCGCGAGATAGACTTTCTTTGCTTTTTTTGCTGCTGATTTTAAGTCTTTTAAGACGGGACCTTTACCACGAATGGTAATATACTTCGGGGTGAAGTTGTTCTTTACTTCTATCCCCATTTGGCTTTTAGGTAAATCGCGAACGTGTCCCATAGACGCGACAACTTTGTATTTTTTCCCTAAATATTTCTCAATGGTCTTCGCCTTAGAAGGCGACTCCACGATTACGAGGTAATCTGACATGCTAGTGCCTCCTTAAGAGGTGGATTCAAGTCTTCATTAATCTTATTGATTTCTCTTGTTTTTGTCAATCAAGAATGAATATACCATACAGTGCCTATCTACCATTTGTCAATAATTGTTTAATAAAAACATAAAAATATAAGGTTAATTTAAAATCTCTTCCAGTATATCTTCTGCATTTCTTACTAGTTTCGCTCCTTGTTGAATGAGATGATTTGTTCCTGATGCACTATCTATAAATATAGGTCCAGGCAGTGCAAATACCTCTCTATTTTGCTCTAGAGCAAGGTCTGCGGTAATAAGTGTTCCACTTCTTGATTTCGCTTCTACAACTAAAACACCTTTACTTATGCCACTAATAATTCGATTCCTTTTTGGAAAATACCATTTTTTCGGTGCATAGTGCGGAGGATACTCTGTTAATAACAATATATATTCATTCCACACTTCATATAAATATCGATTCTCTCTTGGATATATATACGATAATCCATGTCCTAGTATCGCAATTGTTGGGCAATGCCGTCTTACTGTAATTTCATGAGACATCGCATCTATCCCTCTTGCAAATCCACTGACAATAAGCCATTCTTTTTCTAATAATGGATGTAAAATAAATTTCAAACTTTCATATCCATATAAAGTCGGTTCTCTTGTTCCAACAACCGCTAATTTATTCACTTTATTGAGAAAATCTTTTTCTCCTTTTCCATATAATACAAAGGGAGGATCTTGTATTTCACGTAATAATTTTGGATAATCTTCATCCCATATTGTCATATAAAAGAATCGATTTTTCTCTAAATAAGATATATATTGTGGGAGATTTGAACTTTGAAGAAAATTTACTAATTCTGAAGATTTTTTCGAGGATATTCCAGTGTAACATTCAATTTGTTTTGCATTAAAATTGTATATTTCCTTCAATTCTGGATCGACATGTAATAGCCTCTCTATCGCCTTCCAATGGTCTGCTAACAAGTAATGAAGATGTAATAATCGTTCTCTTTTCATCCCAATTCTCCTTACCCATAATTTTTATTATGTTAACAAGAAGTTTGTAAAAAGACACCTTCAAGCAAGAAGGTGTCTTTCAACAGATTAGTAGTTTTTACAAGTCTCAAATAGACCTTTTTCTTTTAAGACAGAGATTAGCGTTTCACCCATAACTGCTGGAGTTTCCGCTACTTTAATACCACAAGCTTCCATCGTTTTAATCTTTTCTGCAGCAGTTCCTTTACCGCCAGAAATGATTGCACCAGCATGACCCATACGTTTGCCAGCAGGCGCTGTTTGGCCGCCAATGAAGCCTACAACAGGTTTTGTCATATTAGCTTTCACCCATTCAGCTGCCTCTTCTTCCGCTGTACCACCGATTTCACCAATCATAATTACAGCATGTGTTTCTTCATCTTCATTAAATGCTTTTAACGCATCAATAAAGTCTGTACCGTTAACAGGGTCTCCGCCGATACCTACAGCCGTAGATTGACCAATACCTTCTTGTGTTAACTGATGTACAGCCTCATACGTTAATGTACCAGAGCGAGATACGATACCTACATGACCTTTTTTATGAATGTACCCTGGCATAATACCAATTTTACATTCATCAGGTGTGATAACACCTGGGCAGTTCGGTCCAAGTAAACGTGTATGTTTACCAGCCATATATCTCTTTACATTTACCATATCTAATACAGGAATTCCTTCAGTAATACATACTACTAAATCAATTTCTGCATCAACTGCTTCCATAATTGCATCAGCCGCAAAAGCGGGTGGAACGTATACAACTGAAGCGTTTGCGCCTGTTGCTTTCACTGCATCTTCTACAGTATCAAATACTGGTACACCTTCAATATCAGTGCCACCTTTACCTGGCGTTACACCACCGACAATTTTCGTACCGTATTCTATCATTTGCTTTGTGTGGAATAACCCTTGAGAACCTGTAATACCTTGAACAATAACTTTTGTATCTTTATTAACTAATACGCTCATTTTTCTCCCCCGCTTTCTATTAGCCCACTAGTGAAACAATTTTTTGCGCACCGTCTGCCATAGATTCTGCTGCAACAATATTTAAGCCAGACTCATTTAAAATTTTCTTACCTAACTCTACGTTTGTACCTTCAAGACGTACAACTAAAGGCAATTCAAGACCTACTTGTTTCGTTGCTTCAATAACACCTTCTGCAATAACATCACACTTCATAATGCCACCAAAAATGTTAACGAAGATACCTTTTACATTTTTGTCAGAAAGGATAATTTTGAATGCTTCTGTAACCTTTTCAGCTGTCGCACCGCCACCAACATCTAAAAAGTTAGCTGGATCGCCATGGTAATGTTTAATGATATCCATAGTAGCCATCGCTAAACCTGCACCATTAACCATACAACCGATATTTCCATCTAAAGGAATGTAGTTTAAGTCATATTTAGAAGCTTCGATTTCTTTTGCATCTTCTTCATCAAGGTCACGAAGTTCTAAAATGTCTTTATGGCGATATAAAGCATTAGAGTCAAAGTTTAATTTCGCATCTAATGCCATAACTTTACCATCACCTGTTGTAACAAGTGGGTTAATCTCTGCGATAGAGCAATCTTTTTCGATAAAAGCACGGTATAAGCCCATCATAAACTTCACAGCTTGTCCTACAAGCTCTTTTGGAATATTGATGTTAAATGCAATTCGGCGTGCTTGGAAGCCTTGTAAGCCTACTGCTGGATCAATATATTCTTTAAAGATTTTTTCAGGTGTTTTTTCTGCTACTTCTTCAATTTCTGTTCCGCCTTCTTCAGAAGCCATTAAAACAACTTGAGAAGTTGCACGGTCTAAAACAAGACCTACATAATATTCTTTTTTAATATCGCAACCTTCTTCGATAAGTAAGCGTTTTACTTCCTTACCTTCAGGACCTGTTTGATGTGTCACAAGTGTAGTTCCTAAAATGCTCTCTGCATATGTACGAACTTCATCTAAATTTTTTGCAACTTTTACTCCGCCAGCTTTGCCGCGTCCACCAGCGTGAATTTGTGCTTTCACTACACATACATCCGTTCCCAATTCTTTCGCCGCTTCTACAGCTTCTTCTACTGTAAATGCAACCTTCCCGTTCGGAACGCTAACCCCATAGCTTCTAAGGACTGCCTTACCTTGGTACTCATGGATATTCATGGTCCCATCCTCCCCTGTTTTCCTGTTTTACTCGAAAAGTTTTTTAATGTTTAAAAAACATTACATTGCCATTGTATAAGATGATTGGCACGCTGTCTACAATAAAGTGTCAGAAAACTGAAATCGCTTTATTCTTTTTGGGAAATAGTAATGTTTATATGTCAAAATACAAAATAAGCTGCGTTTTCGCAGCTTATTTTTGAATCATATCTTTAATTGGCGCAAACGATTTTCGATGTTCTTCTAATATGCCATGCGCTTCAATCGCTTCTAAATGTTGTTTTGTGCCATATCCCATATGTTGTTCAAATCCATATGCAGGATACTTTTCTCCAAGCTCTTTCATCATACGATCTCTCGTTACTTTCGCAATAATGGATGCAGCTGAAATAGAAATACTTTTTGCATCACCTTTAATAATAGATGTTTGCGGAATTGGTGTAGGGAGTTTCATCGCATCAATTAATAAATATTGTGGTGTACAAGATAAATTCGCAACAGCATCTAACATCGCTTGTTTCGTCGCTTGATAAATATTTATTTCATCAATAACTTGCGGTGATACAATTCCAACTCCAATTGCAATTGCTTGCGCTTTAATTTCATCATAAAAACGCTCACGTTTCGCTTCACTCAGCTTTTTCGAATCGTTTAACCCTGGAATATAAAAGTCTTCCGGAAGAACGACAGCTGCCGTCACAACAGGCCCAGCTAACGGTCCACGACCTACTTCATCTATACCCGCGATATATGTGAGACCTTTTTCACGTAACGCATTTTCATATTTAGACATTTCTAGAAATTTTTCTTTTTCCTTTTGTGCTAACTCTTTTTGTTTATACCACTTCGAAATGAGCTTTTGTACCCCTTTACGTTCATCTTTCATTAATATCTGAAAGCGGTCGTCCTCTTCACTTATAATCTCTTGCAGTAAATGTTCCGCCTCTTGAATCGTCACTTTTTGCATTCATGCCACTCCCTTTATATACAAAAAAGAAAAGACGTACAAACGCACGTCTTATACTTCTTCTACTTTTTCTGCATCTTCTGTCTGCTCTGCAAACTCTTCTGGTGTTTCAAACGTCATTTTTCCAAGTTTGCCACCACGAAGCTCACGAAGTACAAGTTCAGATGTTTTATCATAATCAATCATTCCGCCGCCCATTAAACAGCCTCGGTTTTTTCCAATCGCATCAAATAACTCCACGATATCTTCTGGAATGTCATTTAAATTATAGCGCTCTTTTAATCGCTCTGGGTAATGTTTCTCCATAAAACGTAGCGCATAAACAGCTACGTCTTGTAGATTTAAAATAGAATCTTTAATTGCACCAGTCGTAGCTAGACGTAATCCAACTAATTGGTCCTCAAATTTAGGCCATAGTATACCTGGTGTATCAAGTAATTCCATTTCCTTCCCAACTTTAATCCATTGCTGAGCTGTTGTCACACCAGGACGATCTCCTGTTTTAGCAATATTTTTCTTCGCTAACTTATTAATCAACGTAGATTTACCAACATTCGGTATCCCCACAATTAATGCACGAATCGCTCTCGGTCTAATACCTTTTGCAACCATTTTATCAAATTTCTCTTTCACTAACACTTTACAAGCCGCCGCAATTTCCTTCATACCTTGTCCAGCCTGTGCGTTAATTGAAATTGCCATATGGCCTTTTTCTTTAAAATATGCGATCCATTGCTTTGTTAAACGATCATCTGCCATATCCGCTTTATTTAAAACAACAAGCCTCGGTTTATGTGTAATAATCTCATCGATCATCGGATTTCGAGAAGATAAAGGTAATCGAGCATCTACAAGCTCAATTACAACATCAATTAACTTTAATTTTTCTGTTACTTGGCGTCTAGCCTTTGCCATATGTCCCGGGAACCATTGAATTACCATGTTGCCACCTTCTTTTTCTTTTATTTCACAATACGAGCATCTTTTAACGGCCAATATAGTATATTTGCCTTTCCAATCACTTGGTCCATTGAAATTGTACCAATCGAACGGCTATCTTTACTAAAACGACGATTATCGCCTAAAACAAATAATTGACCTTCTGGAACAGTTTTCTTCCCTGTCATTTCTTCAAGAGTGAAATCATATGTAAGCGGTCCGTCAGCAATTTGTTTTTTCTGCTTGTCTAAATACGGCTCCTCATAAGTCTTTCCGTTAACATATAGTTTATCATTACGATACTCTATTTCATCGCCTGGCAGGCCGATAATACGCTTAATATAATCTTTATCTTCCGTTGCTCGGAATACAATAATATCAAATCGTTTCGGATCTCCTATGTGATAACCAATTTTATTAACAATCATTCGATCGCGATCATGTAATGTAGACGCCATCGATACTCCATCTACGAGAATTGGCGCAAAGAAAAACTGTCTAATAACACCTGCTAATACAACAGCTATCAAAATTGCCTTGATCCATTCCCAAAGTGAACTCTTTTCTTTCTTCATGCTTTTCCCCTCCACGATTATGTAAGCTGATCGTATTATATCAAAATTTTATATAGATTGGAAAAAGGGAGCTTGTGCATTTACAAGCTCCCATACATGTCTTATCGAATTTCTTTAATACGTGCTTTTTTACCGCGAAGGTTACGTAAGTAGTATAACTTAGCACGACGTACTTTACCACGGCGAAGTACTTCGATTTTCGCGATTCTTGGCGTGTGAACTGGGAATGTACGCTCTACACCTACACCGTAAGAAATCTTACGAACTGTGAATGTTTCACTGATTCCGCCACCACGACGTTTAATTACAACACCTTCGAAAAGCTGAATTCTTTCACGAGTTCCCTCAACTACTTTTACGTGTACACGTAAAGTGTCTCCAGGACGGAATGAAGGAAGGTCAGTTTTTAATTGGCCTTTTGTAATTTCTGCGATTAATTGTTGCATATTAAATTCTCTCCTTTAAACAGATGCTCTTATAAAGTCTAAATAAATTACAGCGGAACATCGTTAATACGGCTACTGATTTCAGCAGCACAAGTGTTATAATAGCATATTGCTAAGGCTGTTGCAATAGAAAATATATCAAGCACTTATTTGCCTTCTTTAATCTGTTCTAGCCACTTCTTTTCTTGCTTAGACAATTCTCGTTCTTCTAGTAAATCCGGTCTACGCGTGTACGTACGACGTAGTGATTCTTTATGTCGCCATTCATCAATATTTTTATGATTTCCCGACATTAATACATCTGGCACTTTCATACCACGAAAATCAGCTGGACGTGTATAATGAGGATGCTCTAATAAACCTGTACTAAACGAATCCTCGACTTGTGAAGCATGATTTCCTAGTACTCCTGGAAGGAGACGTACGACACTATCAGTTATAACCATAGAGGCTAACTCTCCACCCGTTAATACATAGTCACCGATAGAAATCTCATCTGTTACGAGATGTTCACGAATTCGTTCGTCATATCCTTCATAATGCCCACATACAAAGATTAAATGTTCTTCCTCTGCAAGCTCTTCCGCTTTCTTCTGAGTAAACCTTTCACCTTGCGGACACATTAAGACAACTCGCGGCTTCCGCTCTGTCTCTTTCGTTAAATCTTCTACAGCATCAAAAATAGGCTGAGGAGTTAACACCATCCCAGCGCCGCCACCATACGGATAATCATCCACACTATTATGCTTACTCGTTGTATAATCGCGGAAATTGACAACACGAAGCTCTACCGCTTCTTTTTCTTGTGCTTTCTTTAAAATTGAAGATCCAAACACACCTGTAAACATATCTGGAAACAAAGTTAAAATGTCAATTTTCATTATAGTAGCCCTTCCATTACATGAATGGTTACTAATTTATTCTCAATGTTAACTTGAAGCACAACATCATCAATATAAGGAATTAACAAATCTTGACCTTTTGGACGTTTAATTACCCAAACATCATTTGCACCAGGAGATAGAACTTCTTTTATTGTCCCTAGCGCTTCTCCTTCTTCCGTTACAACGTTGCAACCAATAATTTCATGATAGTAGTATTCACCTTCAGCTAGTTCGCCTAATTGATCTTCAGGTACTTTTAAAAGAGAACCTTTAAACTGTTCTACTTCATTTACATTCCCATATCCTTCAAATGTCAATAAATCAAATGTTTTATGTTGACGATGAGAAGTAATCTTTACTGGGAAAGGCTCTCCACCTTTTTCATTCGATATGTATAACGTATTCCCTACCTTATATCGCTCTTCTGGAAAATCAGTACGAGAAACCACACGAATTTCTCCTTTTACGCCATGAGTATTTACAATTTTTCCTACGTTAAACCATTTTGTCATAAACAGTATGTCACCCCTGGTTTCTATATAAATTAAGCATCCCCATTTCACATATGGAACATGCAACTTCTCTTTAAATATTAAAAAAGGGAGAGGAATAACTCCTCGCCCTTTTTACGTTTATTGAATTTCCAGTGTTACTTTTTCACTATTGTGATGTCCCACTGAATACAAGAGCATTCGAATTGCTTTCGCAACTTTCCCTTGTTTTCCAATGACTTTTCCAACATCCTCAGGATGTACAGTTAATCGATACTTTATCTCTCCGTTGTAAAGTTCCTGTGTAACTTTTACATCTTCAGGATAATCGACAAGAGGCTTGACAATCGTCTCGACTAACTTCTTCATAGTCATTGCCTCAATTACTTACCTTGTTTAGATAAGTGGAATTTCTCCATGATACCTTGGTTAGAGAATAAGTTACGAACTGTATCAGATGGTTTAGCACCATTTCCTAACCATTTTAATGCTGCTTCTTCGTTGATCTTAACTTCAGCTGGTTGAGCAACCGGATTGTAAGTACCGATTTCCTCAATGAAACGTCCGTCACGAGGAGAACGAGAATCTGCAACAACTACACGATAGAAAGGAGTTTTTTTAGCTCCCATACGTTTTAAACGAATTTTAACTGCCATTTATAAAGCACCTCCGAATTTATTTCACACAGATAATT
Source organism: Bacillus sp. CD3-5 (assembly GCF_006349665.1). NCBI lineage: Bacteria > Bacillati > Bacillota > Bacilli > Caryophanales > Bacillaceae > Bacillus > Bacillus sp. CD3-5. The sequence goes on from NZ_VEPX01000003.1 coordinate 109,474, forward strand.
ATATTAGCAAAAAGACTATTGCTTTGTAAAGTATTTTTTCTTAACAGAGCCATCTTTTTTCCTTACATGAATGGAAACTTCAATCCACCTAGTCCTTTTTTCTTACCTTTTTGCATTCCAGTCATCGTTTTCATCATTTTTTTCATATCATCAAATTGCTTGATTAAACGATTGATTTCTTGTACCGTTGTACCGCTACCTTTGGCAATGCGTTTTTTGCGACTAGCATTGATTATTTCCGGTTGTTCTCGCTCTAATTTAGTCATAGAACGAATAATTGCCTCAATATGCCCAATTTGTTTTTCATCAACTTGTGCATTTTTCAGCCCTTTAATTTTATTTGCACCAGGAAGCATTCCTAACAATTCATCAAGCGGTCCAAGTTGACGCACTTGTCCAAGTTGTTCTAGGAAATCGTCAAGTGTAAACGAAAGCGTACGCATTTTTTGCTCAAGTTCTTTTGCTTTCTCTTCATCAACTGTAGCTTGCGCTTTTTCAATTAATGTTAAGACGTCTCCCATCCCTAAAATACGGGATGCCATACGTTCTGGATGGAACGCTTCAAGTGCATCTAGTTTTTCACCCATACCAGCAAATTTAATTGGCGTATTTGTAACAGCTTTAATAGACAATGCCGCACCACCGCGCGTATCACCATCCAGCTTCGTTAATACAACCCCTGTTAAACCTAGCTGTTCATGGAAACTTTGTGCAACATTAACCGCGTCTTGTCCTGTCATCGCATCGACAACAAGGAAAATTTCATCCGGTTTCGCAACTTCTTTCACTTTCGCTAATTCATCCATTAGTTCTTCATCAATATGCAGGCGACCTGCTGTATCAATTAAAACATAATCATGATGATCTTCTTTCGCTTTTGCAATCGCTTGTTTCGCAATTTCAACAGGACTTACTTGATCTCCTAAAGAGAATACAGGCATGTCCAATTGCTTCCCTAATGTTTCAAGCTGTTTAATCGCTGCAGGACGGTAAATATCCGCCGCAACAAGCATTGGTTTACGATTATGCTTTTTACGAAGCAAATTCGCAAGCTTACCTGTCGTCGTTGTTTTACCTGCACCTTGCAGACCAACCATCATAATAACAGTCGGTGGCTTATTAGCAACAGCAATTTTGCTTTGCTCTCCGCCCATAAGTTCTGTAAGTTCTTCCTGTACAACCTTAATTACTTGTTGTCCAGGTGTCAAACTTTTCATTACATCTTGTCCGACAGCACGTTCAGATACACGCTTTACAAAATCTTTTACTACTTTAAAGTTAACGTCCGCTTCTAAAAGAGCTAGACGAACTTCTCTCATCATTTCTTTCACATCGGCTTCAGAAACTTTTCCTTTGCCGCGGATTTTTTGCATCGTCTGTTGAAGTCGGTCGGCTAATCCTTCAAATGCCATATTGCCGCCCTCCTAATCTAATTTTTCGATAGCTTCAACAACTTGTTTCATTTCTTCATTCACATGCTCTTCTTCGCTGATTAGCTGTTTTAGCTTTGCAACAAGTCGCTGTCGCTCTTGAAACTTTTGAAGTAATACTAATTTTTCTTCATATTCTTCAAGCATCGCTTCAGTCCGTTTAATGTTATCATACACGGCTTGGCGACTCACATCAAATTCTTCCGCAATTTCACCAAGAGATAAATCATCTAGATAATAAAGCGACATATAACTTCTTTGTTTTTGCGTTAACAACGATTGATAAAAATCAAATAAATAGTTCATTCTCGTTGTTTTTTCGAGCATGTTGGATCATCCTTTGTTAAGTGATTTCCCTTTACATGAATTAGTTTACATGGAGTACAAAAGAGTGTCAAGTTTTTTTCTTAACATCTCATATTTTTATGGAAAAAGAAGCGGAAAATACCGCTTCTTTCACTTATACTTCTTCTGTTTCTACTAAGTTCGCAAATAAACCATATACATATTGTTCTGGATCGAACTGTTGCAGATCATCCATTTGCTCTCCTAATCCAACGAATTTCACCGGTACATCCATTTCGTTACGAATTGCTAATACAATACCACCTTTAGCAGTTCCATCTAACTTCGTTAAAACAATACCAGTCACATTCGTTGCTTCACGGAATGTTTTCGCTTGACTTAAACCGTTTTGTCCTGTTGTTGCATCAATAACAAGTAATACTTCATGAGGAGCTCCTGGTACTTCACGCTCAATTACACGCTTTACCTTCTCTAACTCTTTCATTAAGTTTACTTTATTTTGTAAACGTCCTGCTGTATCACATAGTAATACATCTACTTTACGTGCTTTTGCAGCTTGTACAGCGTCATACATAACCGCTGCTGGATCAGACCCTGATCCTTGTTTAATCACTTCTACCCCAACGCGATCGCCCCATACTTCTAATTGTTCAATCGCTCCAGCACGGAATGTATCTCCTGCTGCTAATAAGACAGACTTACCTTCTGATTTAAACTTATGAGCCATCTTACCAATTGTTGTCGTTTTACCTACACCATTCACACCAACAAATAAAACAACTGTCAAGCCATCCTTTTGCTCATTAATTTCATTAGTAAAATCACTGTCACCTTTATAAATCTCTATTAATTTTTCCGAAATAACAGCTTGTACTTCTTTTGGATCTTGAATATTACGACGTTGTACTTCTTCTTTCAGCTGGTCGATTAATTCCATCACTGTCGAAACGCCAACATCTGCACCGATTAAAATTTCTTCTAATTCTTCGAAGAAATCTTCATCTACTTTACGGTAACGAAAGACTAAATCATTTACTTTATCTGCAAACGAATTTCTCGTTTTTTCTAATCCTTGTTTAAACTTCTCTGTTACCGTATCTGTTTGTTTTGAAATTTTTTCTTTTAGTTTTTTAAAAAAGCTCATACTGTCCCATCCTTTCTATTTGCTTGCAACTAGTTCTTCTCCATCATCTAAACGAACAGAAACAAGTTTAGATACCCCTGACTCTTGCATTGTTACACCGTACAATACGTCAGACTCTTCCATTGTACCTTTTCTATGTGTAATTACAATAAACTGTGTCTCATCACTAAATTTCTTTAAATACTGAGCAAAACGGGCAACGTTTGCCTCATCAAGAGCAGCCTCTACCTCATCTAATACACAGAATGGGACTGGGCGCACTTTTAAAATACCAAATAGCAGCGCAATTGCCGTTAAAGCACGCTCTCCACCTGAAAGTAAACCTAAGTTTTGCAGTTTCTTCCCTGGCGGTTGCGCTACGATATCAATACCCGTATTTAATAAGTCCTCTGGATTCGTCATAACTAAATCCGCTCTACCGCCTCCAAATAATTCAGAGAACACCGATTGAAACTCCATTCGAATTCCTTCAAACGTAGTAGAAAAGCGTTTTTTCATTTCTTCATCCATTTCAGTAATAAGTTGGTGCAATGTCGTTTTTGCTTCTTCTAGATCATCTTTTTGCTCTAGTAAGAATGTATGACGCTCTGCCACACGCTCATACTCATCAATTGCTCCTAAGTTTACTGTACCTAGCTCTTCGATGGAGAGTTTAATTAGTTTCACCTTTTTACGTGCATCCTCAGCAGGCATCACCATTGTATACTTCAGTTTTGCCGCTTCAAATGAAATCGTATATGTTTCACGTAAATGTTGTAATCTATTTTCTAACTCTACATCAAGTCGGTTTATTTTTACCTCTTGATCTTTCAACATCTCAAGAATGTATTTATGTTTACCTGTTGTTTCTTTCAGGTTACGCTCTAACTGTTCTACTCTTTCTTGTAACGATACACGTTGTTCACGACGAGAGCGAATTAACTCTGAAGTTTGATTACGATCATATGCTTTCTTCTCAATCATATTCGTAATTTGTTCTTCACCACTTGAATTCGATGTCATTTCTTGTTTTAAGAATGCTAAATCCTCTTTCGTTTTGACAAGCGTTGCATCGGTTTCTTCTTTTTCCTTCGTCAATCGTTCTACTTTTTCTTTTTGATTAGATAAGCGTTGTTGCTTTTCAGCTGCTAACACTTTTAACTCAGTCATTTCTTTTTGAACTTTTTCTTTCGAAGAATGTTGCTCACTTTTTTGTTTTGTTAAAGCTGTGATTTTGCTATCTAATTCCGTAATCTCTGCCTGAAGAGTCGCTAAAATCTTTTCTAACTCTTCTTTACGGCCTTGCATTTTCACTTGGTCTTGCAAGAACCCTTCAATCTCTAAATCGTAAATAGATAAACGATCATTAATACGATGTTCTTCTAATTCTAAGCGACTAATTTCTTCTCTTAATTTCTGTTCATCTACACGCTCTGCTTCTACACTTTGCCTTAGTTCGCGTATTTGCACTTCTTTTTCTTGAATCTCTTGTTTTACTGCTTTAACAAAGTTTTCTAACTTCGTTGTTTTTTCTTCCATATCAGTTAACTTACTCGTCCACTCTTCTAGTTCACGTTGACGTCCTAATAAAGATGATTTCGCCTGTTTTACCGCTCCACCCGTCATAGAACCGCCAGGGTTTACTACATCACCTTCGATTGTTACAATGCGATAACGGTATTGCAATTGTTTCGCCAACTCATTCGCTCCGCGTAAATCTTTTGCAACAATAACAGTACCTAATAAATTTGAAACTACATTTTCATATTTATTGTTATATTGCACGAGTTCTGCTGCCACACCTACAAACGATGGGTGCTGATTTACAATACGTAATTGCTCAAATGATAACGATCTACCTTTAATAACAGCTTGCGGTAAAAACGTTGCTCGTCCATGTTTATTTTGTTTTAAAAACGCAATTGCATTACGAGCATGTTCTTCTTTTTGTACAACTATATGCTGCATCGCTGCACCTAGAGCAATTTCCATTGCAATTTCATATTCTTTCGGTACCGTTAGCAGTTCTGCAACAGCACCCTCAATACCTTGCAACCTATTTTCTCTAGCTTTTAATACTTCACGTACCCCTTGATAGAAGCCAGAGTAGTCCTCTTGCATCTCTTCTAGCATTTCTTTTCGAGAACGTGCCTGTTGTACAAATTGATATGCTTGATACAGTTTTGTTTCGTTTTCACTATACTGCGCCTTGCATTTCCCAAGTGCCGCTTCTGTCTTTTGTATATTCGAAAGGATTCCAGCTACTTTTTCTTTTACTTGTTCATAACTTTCCACAAGTTTTGTCTTTTTCGCTGTAATTTCCATACGCATTTCTACATATTTCGCATTTTCTTCATCAAGGCGTTCATTTTTTGAGTTTTGTTGTCTAGATTGTTCTTCAATCATAGATAACTCATTACGATGACTAGCTTGTTGATTTAAAAGTTCAATATAGTCACCTTTTAAATTCTCAATTTGCTCTTCTAAATTGTCAGCAAACGTTGCAAGTAATTGCTCATTATCATGCAATTTCGTCTCCAACTCTTTTACATGATTTACAAATTGCATCAATACTTCTGTACTCGATTCAATTTCACCATCATAACTTGTAGCTTTCTCTGTTAATTCAACAATTAACTGTTCGAGTTGTGCACAATGCGTCGTTGCATTTTGCTTTCTCTCTTTTAATAGCTCACGTTGTCCTTCTAACTTTTCTAGCTCTTTACTAGAAAGCAAAAGTACTTCTTGCAGGGAATCTACAGACTCATCTACTGCTTGTAATTGGCCTCGTAATTCCTCTAACTCTTCTTCACCTTTTTGTAAATGCGTTGACATTTTCGCTTCTTCGTTTTTATTATGCCCAAACTGATTTCGAAGCGCTTCCCATTTCTCATGTAATTCTTCAATTTCATGTACAATAAGCGCCGCTTCTACTTTCTCTAATTCTTCTTTTTTCTCGAGATAATCCTTTGCAATAGAAGCTTGTCTTTCTAAAGGTTCTACTTGACTACTTAATTCGTGAATTATATCTTGTACACGATTTAAGTTTTCTTGTGTGTCTGCTAATTTACCTTCAGCTTTCTTTTTACGAAGTTTGTATTTCAGCACTCCCGCCGCTTCTTCAAATACACCACGACGTTCTTCTGATTTACTACTTAAAATTTCTTCAACTTTCCCCTGGCTAATAATCGAAAAAGCTTCTCTTCCCATACCAGAGTCCATAAATAAATCGATAATATCTTTCAACCTGCATGATTGTTTATTAATATAAAAATCACTATCACCAGAACGAGATACACGACGCGTTACACACACCTCATTATATTCAATCGGTAAACGTTGATCTTCATTATTTAAAGTTAATGTTACTTCAGCAACATTAACCGCTCTTCTCGTATCACTACCTGCAAAAATAATATCTTCCATCTTTGCACCACGTAATGATTTTGCCGATTGTTCACCAAGTACCCAACGAATGGCATCAGTAATATTACTTTTCCCGCTTCCATTAGGTCCTACTACAGACGTTACACCTGGGACAAAATCGACAGATACACGCTCAGCAAAAGACTTAAATCCTGCTATTTCTAATCTTTTTAAAAACACGAAAGGCCTTCCTCCTATTCTCCGTTGCTATAAATGTTGTTTATACAAAAACAAACGATTATACGGATTTCATTTCCTTACATTTATAAACGAAAGGAAAGTTTCATTCTATGCACAAGGAATCCCCCTCATTCAAAGGGGGATTCCTTATAGTTGTTCTTTTAACTTTTTCAACGCTTCTGCAGCAGCTTGTTGCTCTGCTTCTTTTTTCGACTTGCCACTACCAAGACCTAAGGCCACGTTATTTAACGTAACACGTGACACAAATTCTCGATTGTGAGCCGGTCCTTTTTCTTGCAAAATTTGATACTCAATATTGCCACTACCATCACGCTGAATCAACTCTTGTAATTGACTCTTATAATCCATCACATGAGAAAAAGCACCTTCATTAATTTTAGGGTATACAATTTCTTTTAAGAAGCCCCATACTGTTTCTAACCCTTGATCAAGATAAAGGGCACCAATAAACGCTTCAAAGACATCCGCTAATAAAGCTGGTCGTTCACGTCCGCCTGTCATTTCCTCACCTTTTCCTAATAAAACTAGGCTACCAAATGACAACTCGTTTGCAAAACGAACAAGAGATGGTTCACATACAATAGCTGCACGTAGTTTTGTTAACTCTCCTTCGCTCATTGTCGGATATTTTTGAAACAGATACTGCGATACAGTAAGTTCCAATACTGCATCTCCAAGGAATTCGAGACGCTCATTGTCTTCATGCGGTTTTTTTCGATGCTCATTCACATACGATGAATGCGTAAATGCTTGAATCAATAATTTTTCATCTGTAAACGTAATACCTATTTTTTCTTGAAATACTTTAAACGCTTCACGATATTTTGTTTCGTATTTTTTTTCTCTATATTTACGGTACGGCATAGGTCCCTCCAGATATAAGCCGAGAAGCCCCGCTAAAAAACGGGACTTCATTCAAGCATTATAGATGACTCTCTATGTAAGTCACAGCATCGCCAACAGTAGCAATCTTTTCAGCATCTTCATCAGAAATTTCCATTTCGAATTCGTCTTCTAATTGCATTACAAGTTCTACTACATCTAGGGAGTCTGCTCCTAAATCTTCCTTGAAGCTTGCAGCTGGTACTACTTCTGTTTCTTCTACTCCTAAACGATCAACGATAATTTTTGTTACACGCTCTAAAACATCTGCCATTCCATTCACCTCCCCTCAAATATTATATTAAATATTGTCCAAAAAAACTAGCTGAAATCGATTCTTTTATTACATTACCATACCGCCATCAACATTTAACGTTTGACCTGTAATATATTTGCTTTGATCAGAAGCAAAAAACGTTACAGCATTTGCGATATCTTGCGCTTCCCCAAACTGAGCTGCAGGAATTAATTTTAACATTTCAGCTTTTATATTTTCATCTAATACGTCTGTCATATCTGTCGCAATAAATCCAGGAGCAATTGCATTTACAGTAATATTACGGCTTGCTAACTCTTTTGCTGATGTTTTTGTTAATCCGATTACACCTGCTTTAGCAGCAACATAGTTTGCTTGTCCTGGGTTTCCCGTTACTCCGACAACAGAAGCGATATTTACAATACGTCCTTGACGTTGACGCATCATATATCGAGATACTGCCTTTGTACATAAGAATACACCTTTTAAGTTTGTATTAATAACTGTATCCCATTCTTCTTCTTTCATACGCATTAATAAATTATCTTTTGTTACACCTGCATTATTTACAAGAATATCAACTTGTCCAAATACATCTACAGTTTGTTTCACCATATTTGTAACGTCTTCAGCATTTGCAACATCTGCTCTTACTGCAATTGCATCCGAACCTAGTTTCTTTATTTCATCAACTACTTCATTTGCCTTTTGCTCGTTACCAGCATAGTTTACTACAACATTTGCCCCTTGTTTTGCTAAATCAATCGCAATTGCACGACCAATTCCACGTGAAGCACCCGTTACTAATGCTACTTTCCCTTTTAACATCAGTTTTCTCCTCTCAAATTTGAAATGGTATCTTGTAATGTCTCTTCATCGTATATCGCGTATGCTTTCACTGATGAATCAATTGACTTCATAAGTCCAGCAAGTACTTTCCCAGGTCCAATCTCAATAAATGTATCTACCCCTTGACTCACCATATATTCAATGGATGGATACCATAAGACAGGCGAATAGAGCTGCTCGATTAGCTTTTCTTGAATATGTGCACCACTTGTAATAACGTCTGCTGTTACATTTGCGATTACCGGAATATTCGTATCTTGAATTGTAATTTCATTTAAGACACTTTGGAATTTCTCCGCCGCTGGCTTCATAAGCGCAGAGTGGAACGGTCCACTTACTTTAAGCGGAATTGCTCTCTTTGCACCATGTTCTTTCGCTCTTTGAGAAGCAATCTCGACTCCTTGCTTTGTTCCAGAAATCACAATTTGCTTCGTACTATTCATATTAGCAATTTGTACTGCATACCCTTCACTTGTTACTTCTTCTGTAACTTGTTTCAGCATATGTGGATCAGCACCTAAAATAGCCGCCATTGCACCTTCTCCGCCAGGAACAGCTTCTTCCATATATTCCCCACGTTTCCTTACAGCATATACTGCATCCTCAAAAGTTAATGCACCCGCTGCTACAAGAGCGCTATACTCACCTAAACTATGCCCTGCGACAAAGTCTGGTGTAATATCATATTCTTTTAAAGCTGTCAAAATAGCAAAACTCGTTGTTAATAAAGCAGGTTGAGCATTTGTTGTTAACGTAAGCTTTTCCTGCGGCCCTTCAAAAATCACTTCTGAAAGTGAGTCTTGCAACACCTCATCTGCTTTTGCAAATACATTTGCAACCTCTTTATTATTCTCTGCTAACTGTTTACCCATTCCAACTGCCTGTGAACCTTGGCCCGGAAAAAGAAATGCTAGTTTTCCCATTTCAAACCCTCCTCTTATTGGAGTGGCTCTTTCTCCATTACGCTTGAAATAGTAGGAATAACTTCTTTCGCTACCATTTCTCTCGTTTGACGAATCGCACTAAATATCGATTGGTCATTGGAAGAACCGTGAGCCTTAATGACAGGAGCCTTCAATCCAAATAATGCCGCTCCTCCATACTCCGAATAATCCATTTTATCTTTTAATACCATAAGTTTTGGCTTTAATACCGCTGCTGCTAATTTGCTCGTAAACGAACTCATTAGCTGTTCTTTTAACATAGAGAATAATGCAAGTGCTGTTCCTTCTAATGATTTCAGTGCTACATTCCCTGTAAAACCATCACATACAACAACATCTGCTACACCTTGCAATAAATCTCTTGATTCAACGTTCCCAACGAAATTAATTGGGGCATCTTTAAGCATTGCAAAGACTTGTTTTGAAAGCTCGTTACCTTTACCATCTTCTGTTCCAACGTTTAAAAGTCCAACGCGAGGATTTTTAATTCCTCTTACTTTCTCAGCGTATACAGATCCCATTACTGCATATTGATATAAATGAATTGGTTTTGCATCAACGTTCGCTCCAACATCTAACATAACAAAACCTTCTCCATCAACAGTTGGCATTGTAGGGGATAAAGCTGGTCGCTCAATTCCTTCCATACGACCTACAACAAACAATCCAGCCGCCATTAAAGCTCCTGTACTACCAGCTGATATACAAGCATCCGCTACACCGTCTTTCACTTGCTGCGCCGCAAGTACCATTGAAGCCTGTTTTTTTCGACGAACCGCTCTTACTGGTTCATCTGTCGATTCAATTTTTTCGTCTGTATGAAGTATAGTAATTCGTTCTTCACTCGTTAAGTATTGACGAATTTCCTCTTCTTTCCCCACTAACGTAATATGTAAATCAGAATATTCCTTAATAGCTTTCATTGCTCCTAGTACGACAGCCTTTGGAGCATGATCGCCGCCCATTGCATCTATTGCGATTTTCATAAGTTGTTACCTTCCTCACTATAATTACTAGATCGATACATTTCAAAAGTGCCTGTAAAAACAAGTTCTTCTCCAACAAAGCTACGCACTTTGACAACCGTCCGCCCTTTATCATTCTCTACATCTTCCACGCGCGCTTTTGCAACAACACGCTCTCCTAATTTTACAGGACGAATGTATCGAATGGTGGACTTTGCAGTTAAAGCTAATTCTTCATCAATAACCGCAACAGCTAGTGAGTTTGCTTGTGCAAACAAATGATGCCCACGGGCAATTTGATTTCTTTTAAATACGTGTTCTACCTTCACTTCAAAAATAGAAATCGCATGTCTATCTAATTCTATATCAATAATTTCTCCGACAACCTCTTCTAACGGTAAAGATTTCACATCTTCTTCATGTTGCTTTGTAGCTACATGTTTAATTCTTTCTCTTAATTCAGGAATAGATAATTCCATACGATCAAGACGTACAGTTTGTATACTCACTTGAAATTTTTCTGCTAAATCTTCATCCGTAATAAAAGGATTCGTTTCTATCGTTTGTTGTAATAATTCTTGTCTTTCTTTTTTACTTCTTCTTTTTTTCATACCGCACCATCCATTTTTATGACTAGGTACTAACAGTAGTATATAATCATTAAAAGTAGAATGCAACAAAAACTTTTGTTGCCTCCCTTTAATCGAGCTTCTCTCCCTGGAACACACCTGTCCCATCAAGATACGTACGCAACGACGCATATTGATCATTATGCCAAAATGCTTCTGAATCTACTAGTAACGCCGCATCTTGTCTAGCTGTTTCTAGCGCCCGATAATCATGTACCATATCAGCAACCTTGAATTCTGGTAAACCACTTTGCTTACTCCCAAAGAAATCTCCAGGACCTCTTAACTCTAAATCTTTTTCCGACAATACAAATCCATCATTCGTTTCGGTCATAATACGCATTCGTTCTTTTCCCGTTTCCGATTTTGGATCCGCGATTAATAAACAATACGATTGTTCACTACCACGCCCAACACGTCCTCTTAGCTGATGAAGCTGTGATAAACCGAAACGCTCTGCATCATAAATAACCATTACAGTCGCATTCGGTACGTTCACACCTACTTCAACAACTGTTGTCGATACAAGAATTTGCACTTTATTTTCACTAAATTGTCCCATTATCTCTTCTTTTTCTTGAGATGATAATCTTCCATGCATTAATCCAACTTGACATTTCCCCTGATAATGATGAGTCAGCATACTATGTAAATCGATTGCATTTTGCACATCAAGTTTCTCAGATTCTTCAATAAGAGGACAAATAACATATGCTTGTCTTCCTTTTTTTATCTCTTTCTCTACAAAACCGAGAACACGATCTAACATGTCATGTTTTGCCCAGTATGTTTCAATTACCTTTCTACCAGCCGGCATCTCATCGATTATAGAAACATCCATCTCTCCAAATGCAGTAATTGCTAACGTACGTGGAATCGGGGTCGCTGTCATAAATAATACGTCTGGACTCTCGCCTTTCTCACGTAAAACTCGTCGCTGCGCTACACCAAATCGATGTTGTTCATCAGTAATCACGAGACCTAACCTATGAAAGATCACTTCATCTTGAATTAAAGCATGTGTTCCAACAAGGATATCTATTTCTCCTTGTTCTAATTTTGCCAAAATCTCTCGGCGTCTCACACCTTTAACTGAACTTGTTAACAATTCAACCTTCATACCAAAGTGCGAGAACGTCTCTGCGAGCGATTGATAATGTTGTTCTGCTAAAATTTCTGTTGGAACCATTAAAGCACCTTGATAATGCGCTAATTTTGCTGCATAAAGACCAATTGCAGCAACCACCGTTTTACCAGAACCTACATCACCTTGCAACAGACGATTCATTCGATAAGGAGATGTCATATCTTTCATAATTTCATCTACAACTCGGCGTTGCGCACCAGTTAACGGAAACGGAAGTGCATCGATAAACTCTTGCAATTCTTCTGAAGGAATTTCTTTTTTCGTCCCTTTCGAATTTTCCCTCTCCATTTTCCGTAACGTTTGCATTTTTAACTGAAATAAGAAAAACTCCTCATATACAAACCGGCGACGCGCTTGCTTCAAGTCTTCCTGCCCCGATGGAAAATGCAAAGCCCGAAGTGCTTCATAACGTGGCAGTAATTTATACCGACTTAGCAATCCATCTGGTAACACTTCAACTATAGAGTCTCCATACTCCTTTAACGCTTGTGCAATAAAACGGCGCATCTGTTTTACTGTAAGTTTCCCTTTCACTGAGTACACAGGCTCCACTTCTTGTTGACGTACAACCGGTCCAAAATGAAGTTCTGATACCGCAATCGTTTGACGATGCTGATCCCATTTACCAGTAATCGTTACCGTTTCATCTAAATTTAACTTCTGCTTATAGTACGGCCTATTAAAACATACAGCTGTAATTAAATAACGACCTACGAGGACACGAACCGTAAGACGCGACTTCTTCTTCCCGTAATATTGCAGTAAAGGAGCACTATGAACTTTTCCCTCAACTGTTACACGTTCATCATGCTTTACTTCTGCAAGATCTTTCATCGCATAGTCTTCATAACGGTACGGAAAATGTTCTAATAGATGAGAAACTGTATAAATTCCCATCTCGTGTAGTAATTCAGATGTTTCTCCTCCGATTCCCTTTACATCCGTAACAGGAACTTGTACAACTTCATTCAAGATTCTCACGCTCCGTCACATTATTTTTTGATTCATTATCCATTAACATGATTGACATCTGTAATCGCTCTCTTTCACCCTATATATTCTATCATAGGCATTCTAAGAGAAACTACTCAAATCCCTCATAAACAACACGAAAGAAAAGAGCCTCACTATTAGCAGCAAGGCTCTTTTTTATCTTCAATATGCTAGCCTTTTGAATAAAAACTAGTAATAAACTTCATATTACTACTTATTATCCATTAGCAAGTAAGTAATCCATTTATTTTCAAAACGAATTTTTTCTTATTCTACAGAGAAGATGAAAGAATACACCGGTTGGTTTCCAGCATGTACTTCCACTTCTGCATCTTCAAAATTCTCTTCTACAAACTCAACTAATTCAGCTACTTCTTCATCAGTTGCATCTTCACCTTGTAGAATCGTTACGATTTCAGAATCTTCATCAATTAGTGCTTCTAGTAATTGCTTCGCAGCTCCTACTTTTTCAGCATTTGTTGATACGATTTTTCCATCTGCGATACACATGAAATCATCTTTTTGAATTGCCACACCATCAATTTCCGTATCACGTACAGCATACGTAATTTGACCTGTTTTCACATGAGATAAAGCTTCTTTCATGTTTTCTTCATTTTCCTCTAGCGTTCCAACTGGATTAAATGCTAACATTGCAGCCATACCTTGAGGAACTGTTTTTGAACGAACTACAATCACTTCTTGATCCACAACTGACGCTGCTTGTTCTGCTGCCATTACGATATTCCCGTTGTTCGGTAAAATAATGATTTTTTCAGCGTTTGCTTCTTCAATCGCCTTCACGATATCCTCAGTACTTGGATTCATCGTTTGGCCACCTTCGATAACTTTCGTCGCGCCAATGCTTTCAAATAAAGTTTTAATACCAGATCCCATAGCTACAGTTACGATACCATATGGTTGTTTCTCTTTAGGCTGGCTAGTTGGCTCAGGCATCATAGCAGGCTCATCTAATAAAGCGGTATGCTGTTCACGCATATTCTCTACTTTAATCTTTATTAAACTACCGTAACGTTGTCCGTAGTTCATAGCGTCTCCAGGATGTTCTGCATGAATATGAACTTTTACAATTTCATCATCAGATACAACTAGTAGTGAATCACCATACACACTAATATCTTCACGGAATTTTTGTTCAGAGAAATTATGTTCTTTCACTTTATCAGCTTCTAATTTCACCATGAACTCCGTACAATATCCATACTTAATATCTTCTGTACTCAATTGGCTTTGTACACTACGGTGATGTTCTGCGCGCACCATTTCATTCATAGATGGTTGGGCAGGTGCATCAGAAGAAATCGTTTCTCCTTTTAAGTCAGCTAAAAACCCTTCGTAAACTACTACAAGACCTTTACCACCGCTATCTACAACGCCAACTTGTTTTAATACAGGTAATAAATCTGGCGTACGATTTAACGATGCATTTGCTTCTTTCACAACGTCTTCCATAAACAAAACAAAGTCGCGCTGTTTTTTCGCAACTGTTACTGCATATTTACCCGTTTCTCTTGCAACCGTTAAAATCGTTCCTTCAATCGGTTTCATAACCGCTTTGTAAGCCGCCTCTACTCCAGCTTCTAAAGCTGCAGCAAAATCAACTGTTGTTAATTCTTCTTTTTGTTCAATGGATTTCGAGAAACCACGGAACAACTGAGATAAAATAACTCCAGAGTTACCACGAGCTCCCATTAATAATCCTTTGGCTAAACTTACGCCGACTTTACCAGCATGTTGTGAAGGATTTGCTTTCACTTCACGTGCGCCTGAAGTCATAGATAAGTTCATGTTTGTACCGGTATCGCCATCTGGAACTGGAAATACGTTTAATGCATCAACAAGCTGAACATTATTCGTTAAATTATTCGCTCCTTGAATGATCATTTGTGATAAACGTTTTCCATCAATTTTTTGAATTGACACAGATTTTCCTCCTTAATGCACATTACAAGTTTATTACTTTAACTCCTTGTACGTAGATGTTTACAGAATCTACTGCTAGTCCTACAGTTTGATCTAATGTATATTTCACTTTCGTCTGCACGTTATGTGCTACTTCTGAAATTTTCGTACCATAGCTCACAATAATATACATATCAATATGTACTTCATCTTCATCTTTACGAACAATAACACCTCTAGTGAAATTTTCTTTTCGTAAAATGTCTGTTAATCCATCTTTTAACTGATTTTTTGATGCCATACCTACGATACCGTAGCAATCTACCGCGGCACCTCCAGCAATTGTTGCAATTACATCTGTACTAATATCAATTTGACCGTACTTCGTTTTAATTTCAATTGACATCTCGTTTTCCCCCTTCATAAATGGTGAAAGTGAGTTAGACTACTTTAGTTACTATCATATAATCTTTTTAAAGAAAATTCCATCGTTCTTTCTTTTTCACTCTCATATTTTATGTTGAAAACTACACTTTTTTATGATGAGCAAAATAGTCCATTGTTATTATACAACATGTATCACTATAATATGTCAAGCAATTTTTCTTGATTTCAACTTTTCTTCATTAACATATAGTGTCAAGTAATTTTTCTTGATTTCTTTTTTCTACAGTGTTGCATTCTCTTTTTAGTTGTGTTAAATTATAGTAGTGTTTTTAGCATCGCATAAAAGACTAACATTGAAAAATTACGTATGGTAAGGTATCAAGGGAGGGAAATATAAATGGCTCGTGTTTGTGCTATTACTGGAAGAAAAGCTCGTTCTGGTAACTCTCGTTCTCACGCAATGAACGCTACAAAACGTAAGTGGGGCGCTAACCTTCAAAAAGTTCGCGTACGCATCGACGGAAAAGTTCAACGTGTTTACGTTTCTGCTAGAGCATTAAAATCTGGCAAAATCGAACGTGTTTAATAATAAAAAAAAGAGCCGCTAGGCTCTTTTTTTACTATACCAATGGAAAAAGCACCGGTAATAGGTGCTTTTTTTAATCTTTTTTGAAGGTATTTAACATGGCACGAACAATTCCACCAAGAAATTTAGGTAACTTAATTGTATAAAATCTCATGGTTTCCCTCCTAATCCCCATTACTCCACTTGGTCACTATATGATGTAAGGAGCAAAATTGTTTCTTTAATCAGTGCTTCTTATCACCATTAATATGCCAGAAGTAAATGAAAAAGTACCTTTTTCCTCAACGAGTTCATTACTAATACAAAGTGTGGATCCCCACTCTATTTTTTTATTCGTTAGAGGATATTTAAAACCAAGTAATGTAATCCCTTCCACTATTTCAGTAACAGGCACAAAAGATACATAAGGGAAATTTTTATTTTCTTCAATTATATGTGTACCCACTCTTTTTACACTTATTTCATTTTGATTGTCTACAATACACATCTCTATTCCTACTTCTAATCCTTTTAAAAGCATTTGTATATTCGCTAAACCGTGATCAAGTCTTCCGCCAGTAGCACCAAAAATACGAATGAGTGCCGGCTTTTGTTCTAACGCCCAGTTAATCGCAATTTCTAAATCTGTTTGATCTTTTTCACGAGGAACAATATGTAAATCATTTGTTTGTTGCCCCATCCATGCTAATTCTTCTTCAGTAACCGAGTCATAATCTCCAAACGCAACAGCAGGAGTAATACCTCTTTTTAATAAACGATATACTCCTCTATCAACTGCCGCCCACACTACTTTCTCATTTTCATATGAAGAAAAATCTGCACAATATTCCGCAGGTCCTCCCGCTAAAATATGAATAATCATGTTTCCTTCCCCTTCTATTGTAAAAAGGCAATCTGCCATTCGGTAGATTGCCTTTTTATATATTTTTTCTCTACCCTTTATAAATAGTGAAAACTTACTACACTAGAAGATTCACTGGGATAAAGACTCGTTCATTCATTATCCACGAATGACACGAATTGCTTCACCGCGGTCTTTTTGATTGTATACCGCTGACCCAGCTACAAGTACATTTGCTCCTGCTTCTACACAAAGTCTTGCTGTTTCAGCGTTTACACCACCATCAACTTCAATTTCTACTTCTAGATTGCGCTCTTTAACCATTTCTGCAACTTGTTTAATTTTCGGTAATACAGAATGAATAAATTTCTGCCCACCAAATCCAGGGTTTACTGTCATAAGTAATACCATATCAATATCTTCTAATACATGCTCAATCACTGAAACTGGCGTATGCGGATTTAATACAACTCCTGCTTTAATGCCATGAGATTTAATTAACTGAATTGTACGATGTAAATGAGGGCACGCCTCTACATGAACAGTAATAATATCCGCTCCCGCTTTTGCGAAAGTCGGGATATAGTTATCAGGATTTTCAATCATTAAATGTACATCTAACGGTAACGATGTGATCGGACGAATTGCTTCTACAATTAATGGTCCAATCGTAATATTTGGTACGAAATGTCCATCCATTACATCGACGTGAATGTAATCCGCTCCGCCTTTTTCTACATCTTTAATCTCTTCCCCTAATTTTGAAAAATCTGCTGATAAGATCGATGGTGCAATTTTAATCATAACTAATACCTCGGCTTTCTCTCTCTAATTTCTTCTACAAATTGTTTGTAATTCTTATAACGATATTCTGTAATCTTCCCCTCTTCAACCGCAGCCTTCACAGCGCATTTCGGTTCAGAAAGATGTGTACACCCTCTAAATTTACAGTATTGGCTCGCTTCTTTCAACTCTGGAAAACAATATGTAAGATCTTCTACCTCTATATCTATGAAATCGAGTGAACTAAAACCAGGTGTATCTGCAACTAGTCCGCTTCCAATCGCAATTAATTCTACGTGTCTTGTCGTATGTTTCCCGCGTCCTAAATGTGAGGAAATATCATTCGTTTTCAGTTCTAATTCTGGACGTAAGACGTTAAGCATAGAAGATTTTCCAACACCAGATTGCCCCGCAACAACGGAAACACAACCTTCTAAGAACGGTTTTAAAATATCAATACTTTCCGATGTATTTATAGAAGTAAATAATACATCATATCCCATCTCACGATAGTCATTTGCATAAGATTCAACAGTTTCTCTCATTTTTTCATCAACTAAATCCATCTTACTAATGCAAATAATCGGCTTAATGTTATGATATTCAATCAGCACTAAAAATCGATCTAACAGCCCCGGATTAAAATCTGGTTCTACTGCTGAAAAAACAAGAATTGCTTGATCAACATTAGCAATAGGAGGCCTAACAAGTTCATTTTTTCGATCAAATACTTCAAGTACGTATCCTTCACTTGGATTATCAGCCTGAAAAACAACTTGGTCTCCTACCAGTGGTGTAATTTTATTTTTTCTAAACACACCACGCCCGCGACATTGTGTAATCCCTTCTTCATGCTGCACATAATAAAATCCACTTAGAGCTTTTACAATTTTTCCTTCTGGCATATAATTCTCCTTTATTCTGTATAAAGTGAAGCTGGAATTCATATTGAATGGATTATCATTCTTTAAATAAAGATTTCAAAACCCGTCATATATACACATTAATATATTTAATCTACCATCAAATTTAAAATATTATTTATAACAGTATCACTTTTATATCTTTTTGAATCATATATTTTTGCCTGTTATACAGTCCACTATATGTAGACAGCATAACAGGCAGAAGTAATACATTCCATTCTCTTTGGAGATAAAATGGAATTCATTATTATTGAGTTGGGTATGGTACTTCTTTGTCGATAATCGTTACACCATCTCGTACAATTTTATAATGTCCTTTTGTACCTTCTTGAATTACAAATTCTAATGAAATAGTTGCCGACTCTGAAATTGTTCTAGTTTCAATTGGTCTATCCATTTTTTGTTGCATATCTTCTTTATAAATTTCTATCGTTTGCGGTTTTTTCTCACCTATTATAGAAGACTCATACGGAATAGAAATATTATCCACTTTCACGGTTTTCGTTACTTTCGGCTTAGGGCCCTCTGAGATGATAATCGTCACTTTATCCCCTTCTTTTAACGGCGTTCCCGGTTTTGGAGATTGCGAAATTACAAGTCCTTTATCAACAGTATCGGAATACTCTCGTTTTATATCTGGAGTTAGTTTTCTCTCATTCAGATAACCAGTTACACTATTTTCAGTCCACCTTGAAAAATCACCCGGTCTAATTTGATAAGGACCTTTACTCACCCAGATTTTCAGTTCTTGCTCGGCCTCTACCACCATTTGGTCAGACGTCGGAAATTGCTCTACGATTGCACCTTTTGGCCTATCATCTTCAATATAATATACTGTAACTTGTTTATATTTCTCTTCTAACTCTGTTCTTATACTCTCTAAATCTTTTCCTGTGAAATCAATCATCTTACTTTTCTTTTTCCCACCTGATTGATAGATAGTAATTTTAGAGTTTTCTTTCACGACTCTTCCTGCCACAGGGTCTGTTTTTATAACATCACCGGTTTCAACATCATCTGTATATACAATATTAGGTTCCGTAACCTCAAAACCCTTTTCAACTAATGTATTTACTGCGGTCGTATATTTCATACCAGCCACATCAGGGACTTTTACATCTTTTGGAATAAAGAATCCTGGAATAACAGTAAGGGCTAACGTTATTCCGATCGCTAAAAGTAAAAATGTTATAATTAAAACTTTGAGCCATTTATTACTTCGTTTTTTCTTCTTACTTAAATCCGTTTCTTCTTTTCTTATCTGTTCATCCACTTTACTTCCTTGTAAAACAATTGTTTCATCAGTTACATTTTCGAATAATTGTTCCTGTTGAATAACCGGAATCGCTTTTGTCGCTTCCATATCTTCCGGTATGTAAAATGGCTGCTCATTTATCCTCTCTGGATATAGCGCAGTTTCAATATCTCGTTTCATCGCATTAGCAGATTGATATCGATGAAACGGATCTTTCGCAGTTGCCTTTAATATAATATTTTCGACACTTTGCGGAATACTTTCATTCCATCTTTTTGGAGACGGAATTTCACTTTGTAAATGTTTTAAAGCTATAGCAACAGCAGATTCGCCAGAAAATGGTTGTCTTCCTGTTAACAACTCAAACATAACAATCCCTAGGGAATAAATATCTGATTGTTTATTTGCTATCCCGCCACGTGCTTGTTCTGGTGATAAATAATGCACCGAACCGAGTACTGAATTTGTATGTGTAATTGTTGTTGCACTTGTAGCTGTCGCAATTCCAAAATCTGTTACTTTTATTACTCCATCAGCTCGAATTAAAATATTGTGCGGTTTAATATCGCGGTGCACAATTTCAAAATGATGGGCGTGTGCCATGGCGGATGTTAACTGCTCCATAATATCAAGAGCTTCTCCTATCGGTAACATTCCTTGCTCAATTATGTATTGCTTCAATGTTTGTCCTGGTACATACTCCATTACAAGATAATATATACCATCTTCTTCTCCGACATCATACATATTCACAATATTTGGATGCGACAACGTTGTAACAGACTGCGCTTCTCGATGGAAACGTTTAATAAACTCTTCGTTATTTGAATAGTCGAGTCTTAATATTTTCACCGCTACATCTCGGCCTAGTATATCATCATGAGCTAAATAAACATTGGCCATTCCACCGCCACCAATCATTTTCAGTAGCTTATAACGGTCATTTAAGCGTTTTCCAATCAGCACGTTGCACTTCACCTACTTTCGTTTGTCGAACCCGCATAATCAATGAGAACAAGGGTGATATTATCTTCCCCGCCACGATCATTCGCCAATTGAATGAGACGTTGTCCCTTAGTTTCTAGCTGTTCATTTAACTGTAAAACTTGTTGCATATCAGCAATAGAAACTTTGTTAGATAGTCCATCAGAGCAAAGAAGTAACTGATCATCTTCCTCTAGCACTAATGTTTTCACATCTAATCCGACTTTCTCTTCTGTTCCTAATGCCCTTAACAAAACATTCTTTTTCGGGTGATATTCTGCGTCTTCTTTTGAAATTTCACCATGTCTCACAAGTTCATTAACAAGTGAGTGATCTTCCGTTACAAGCGAGATTTCCCCCTCTGATACCATATAACAACGACTATCTCCTATATGACCTATCGTCACAAAATTTGGTGTACAAATCGCTATTATAAGTGTTGTTCCCATACCATTACATTCTACATGTTGCTTAGAGTATTCATATATACGCTCATTAATAATCCCCACGCTAGTATGTAACCACTCTTCTACTTTTTTTGGCTCGTTCATATTATGCGTTTGCTTCCAATAATCATGGAATAATTGAATGGTCATCGAGCTAGCTACATCACCAGCTCGATGACCTCCCATTCCATCTGCTACTACCGCTAAAATATTTCCATCTAAATTGTGAAAAACTCCTGCACTATCTTCATTATGTTGACGAACTTTTCCTTTATCTGATAGAAACACGGCTTTCATCTCGTCACCTCGTCTCTTCTTTGCGCTCCTTCGCACGCAACTGACCGCAGGCTGCATCAATATCATGACCTTGTTCACGGCGAATCGTTACATTTACTCCACGATCTTTTAACGTTTTTTCAAATAAGAAAATTTGTTCACGTGGCGTACGTACATAATCACGTTCAGGTACATAGTTTACCGGAATTAAGTTCACATGACATTTTACACCTTTCAAGAGCGCAGCAAGCTCTTCAGCGTGCTCAACTTGGTCATTTTCGCCTCCAAATAGTCCATATTCAAAAGTAATACGACGCCCTGTTCTATTTACATAGTATTTAATAGCTTCCATCAAATCTGGTAGCTTATAAGCACGGTTAATCGGCATTAATTTTGAACGTAATTCTGAGTTTGGAGCATGCAGTGAAATCGCAAAATTAATTTGTAAATCTTCTTCAGCGAACTTATAAATTTTCGGGATGATTCCACTTGTCGAAACTGTCATATGTCTCGCACCAATATGAAGTCCTTTTTCATGATTAATGATGCGTAAGAATCCCATTAAATTATCATAGTTATCAAATGGTTCTCCAATTCCCATAACGACAAGAGAACTTACACGTTCTTCTGATTCATCAAGTGCACGTTGCACTTCTACTACTTGTGCTACAATTTCTCCAGCTTCTAAGTTTCGCTTTAAACCGCCAAGCGTTGAAGCACAGAACGTACACCCAATACGACAACCTACTTGTGTTGTTACACAAATGGAATTTCCATATTCATGTCGCATTAATACCGTTTCAATAGAATATCCATCATATAATTGGAATAAGAATTTAATTGTTCCATCCGAAGACGTTTGTTTTACTAACGTATTTAAAGTAGTAATATCAAAGGAATTCGACAATTTTTCACGCAATCCTTTAGAAAGGTTTGACATATCCTCATAATTTTTTACACGTTTTTTATATAACCAATCAAAAATTTGTCCAGCACGGAACTTTGGTTCTCCTTGCTCCTTTAACCAATCTTGCATTTCATGAAGTTGTAAAGAGTAAATTGATGGTTTTTTCGTTTCTAAATTTTTCTTTTGTTTTCTCACAGTCGTTTCCACGATGCTACACCTTCTTCCTTAAACAAGCAATATAAAAGCCATCTGTTGCAAAATAATGCGGTAAAATTTGTACTTGACCTTCATCAATATACGGACTTAACTTTTCTGGCATACGCTCTTTTATCGTAGTATCCCACTCGAACTCAGGATGCTCTTGTAAAAATCGTTCTATTACTTGTTCATTTTCTATTTTCTCAATTGTACACGTACTATAAACAAGGCGACCACCTTGTTTTAATAACGGTGCGATTTTTTCTAGTATTGCAAGTTGAATCGTCGATAGTCTTTCACTATCGCCTTTATCTTTACCTAACTTAATATCAGGCTTACGTCTAATTACACCAAATCCAGAACATGGGGCATCTACTAATATTTTATCAAACGTTTCATTTGCAAAGTGTTCTTGTACTTTTCTAGCATCTAATGCCTTAGTTTCGACATTTCCTAGACCAAGTCGCTCTGCTTGTTGTTTAATTAAACGTACTTTGTGTGCATGTAAATCAAGGGACATGACTTGACCAGTTCCTTTTAATCGCTCTGCAATATGCGTTGTTTTTCCACCTGGAGCAGCACAACTATCAAGAACTACATCTCCCTCATCTGGTTCTAAGGCACGTGCTACCAGCATAGAACTTTCATCTTGAATAGAAAGAAAACCTTTTTTAAACGCATCTGTGTGCGCTACATTCCCTCTTTCAATTTGAATTGCATCATCTGATAAATCGCCACGCTTCGCTTCTATACCTTCACTAGCTAATAATGTAATTGCTTCTTCTACTGTTATTTTATCAACATTTACACGCGCTGTTGGTACAGGCGGTAACATGTTCACTTCACACATTTTCTCAGCAGTTTCTAAACCATATTCTGAAGCCCATTCTTGGACAAGCCAAACTGGATGACTTGTTGCAGTTGCCAAGCGTTCTACCGGATCTTTGATTTCATCTACAGAAGGTACACCTTCTCTTTGAATCGAACGTAATACACCGTTCACCATACCAGCAATTCCTTTATGCCCACGGCGCTTTGCAATCTCAACGGCTTCATGAATAGCCGCTCTTTCTGGTACTCGGTCTAAATAGATCATCTGATATAACGATAAACGAAGCAATACCCTTACCCATGCCTCAACCTTCTTTTTTAAAAAAGGTTGTAAATAATAATCTAATGTATCACGACGTTGAATTGTTCCATATACAATTTCAGTTAATAAACCAATATCTTTTCTATCAATTGTACTTTTTTCAATTAGATTATTTAAAAGTAAGTTACTGTATGCACCACTTTTTTCTACTTGAATTAAACCATCAAGAGCTAATTCACGAACATTTTGTCTCATGCATTTTCTCCTAACTTCGTTCCAATTTCAGGTTTTGTGCCACGTAAAAATTGCTCACAACTCATACGCTTTTTACCAGAAGGTTGTAATTCTGTAATTTTAACACCCGTTTCATTACCAGTTGCTACAACGAAACCATCTTCTTCGATCGCAACAATCGTACCTGCTTCAGCTGATTTCGTTACAGGTACTTTTTCTCCCCACCATACTTTAACAACTTGTCCTGCTAAAGTTGTATAAGCAACTGGCCATGGATTCAATCCGCGAATGTGATTGTATACTTCTTCACCTGTTTTTGTCCAATCAATTTTCTCTTGCTCACGTTTTATATTATATGCAAACGTTACTTCTTCCTCGTTTTGTTTAATTGGTTCTAACTTACCTTGAATTAGTAAAGGTACTGTTTTAGATAAAAGATGTGCCCCTGCTTCACTTAACTTATCAAATAACGAGCCTGTCGTTTCACGCTCTTCAATTTCCACTTCTACTTGCGTTAAAATATCACCAGCATCCAATTTTTCTACCATATACATAATTGTAATACCTGTTTTTTCTTTCCCTTCCATAATTGCATAATGGATTGGTGCACCACCACGAAGTTCAGGAAGTAAAGAAGCGTGGACGTTAATACATCCATACTTTGGTGCTTCTAAAATTTCATTTGGTACAATTTGACCGAACGCAGCTGTTACAATTAAATCCGGCTCTAATGCCAATACTTTTTCATATTCGTCTTTTTCACGGATTCTTAACGGTTGTAACACTGGAATACCATGTTTTTCTGCTTCCACTTTAACAGGTGTAGGTGTTAATACTTTCTTTCTGCCTACCGGACGATCTGGTTGCGTCACAACACCTATTACATCATAGCCATCTTCAATAAGACGACGAAGCACCGGCACTGAAAAGTCCGGTGTTCCCATAAATACTACTTTTATCATTTAAAAACCGCTCCTTTTAATACCTATTCTAATTCGTTTTCCTCATAATATCTTGTCACTTTCGATGTAAATAACACACCGTGTAAATGATCGATTTCATGTTGAATTGCACGCGCTAAAAACCCTTCTGCTTCTAGTAAAAATACTTTGCCTCGACGATTTTGCGCACGCACTTTAATATAATCCGCACGTTCCACTTCACCATAAAGTCCCGGGAAGCTTAAACAGCCTTCGGGACCTACTTGTTCACCACGTTTTTCTAATATCGATGGATTGATTAACTCAATTTTCCCAGTATCATCACCGATATCAACTACCGCCACTTGCAAGCTTACCCCTACTTGAGGCGCAGCTAAACCGACTCCGTCCGCAATTAACATTGTTTCATGCATATCTTTCAACAATTTCACTAACTTTTTATCAAAGTTAATTACTCTTTCACACGGTGTTTCTAACACTTCATTTGGATGCTTTACTATTTCTAAAACTGCCATATTTCCCTCCGCTACATTAACATTGTTGGATTAAAATCAATTGAGATTTGTAGCTCTTTTTGCATTTCTGCTTGATAATGTTCATTTACCATTTTGAGCACGTTCTTTAAGTTTGGTTCCCGTTTGTATTTTATCATGCATTGATAACGATATCTATCTTTTATCCTTGGAATTGCTGAAGCAACCGGTCCTAACACCATCGTTTGCTGCGAACAGTGCGTCCGTAAATGACCGACAATTTTTTCCGTCACTTGTACTGCCTTTAATAATTCTGGATGAGATACCGTCACAAGTACAACATAGTAATAAGGTGGGTATTGTCTCGTTCGCCTCATTTGCATTTCTTGATCAAAAAACACATCATATTGTTGGTTCTTTGCTAACTCTATACTATAATGTTCTGGCGTATACGTTTGAATGATAACTTCCCCTGGCAATTCATGTCGGCCTGCTCGTCCACTTACTTGCGTCAATAACTGATAAGTCTTTTCACTCGCCCGGAAATCAGGTAAATGAAGCATCGTATCAGCAGTTAAAACACCAACAAGCGTTACTTTCGGAAAATCTAACCCTTTTGCAATCATTTGTGTTCCAAGTAATATATCTGCTTTTTCTTCCCCGAACGCCTTTAATAATTTCTCATGCATCCCTTTACGACTCGTCGTATCTACATCCATTCGAATGACTCGTGCCTCTGGAAATAGTTTTGTAATTTCTTCTTCGACCTTTTGCGTACCTGTACCAAAGAAACGAATGTATGTACTTTGACAAGCAGGACACGCAGTCGGCATATTTTCTTCGTAACTGCAATAATGGCATTTTAAACGATGATTCATTTTATGATATGTCAGCGAGATATCACAATGCGGACATTGTACAACATACCCGCAATCACGGCACATAACAAATGTAGAATGACCTCTTCTATTTAAAAAGAGCACCATTTGTTCTTTCTTTTCTAACCGATCTGCTATTTTTTCATGCAGTGCCTTTGAAAACATGGAGCGATTCCCGTCACGAAGTTCTTCACGCATATCAACAATCTCTACTGTCGGTAAAGCTTGTTCGTTCATACGTTTTTCCATCGTCAGTAATTCATACACACCTTTTTTCGCTCTTGCAAACGATTCAAGCGTCGGTGTTGCACTACCAAGAACGATAGGGCATTTATGATATTGTCCTCTCCACACAGCTACATCCCTTGCATGATACCTCGGATTATCTTCTTGCTTGTAGCTCGATTCATGTTCCTCATCAATAATAATAATCCCTAAATTTTCAAAAGGAGCAAATACAGCTGAACGTGCACCAACTACGACTTTCACTTCTTTTCTTAAAATCTTACGCCATTCATCATATTTTTCTCCAACAGACAGCGCACTATGAAGAACTGCAACTTGTGAGCCAAATCTACCTTTAAAACGATCTACCATCTGAGGCGTTAGTGCAATTTCAGGAACAAGTACAATAGCTTCTTTTCCTTTCTCGAGCACCGCTGCTATAGATTGTAAATATACTTCTGTTTTTCCGCTTCCTGTAACACCATATAGTAAAAATGGATTGTAAGTTTCATTTGTAATTGATGATAAAATCGGTGTAATAACTTGCTTTTGTTCCTCAGTAAGTGGGAATGGTTTCGTTTGTTCAAAATCGTCATCGTCATACGGATTTCGGTACACTTCCACATACTTTTCTGAGAGTAGTCCCTTTTTAACAAGTGCTTTAATTGGAGCATCTGTTATTTGTAACTCTTCTGTTATTACTTTCAACGGTACACTTTTATAATTTTCCACAAAATAATAGAGGACATCTTGTTGTTTTTTACTTTTCAGTTCAAATGCTGCTAATTCTAATTTATCTTCTGGCAACTCCGGTTGAACGACTCTTTGTTTCTTCTTTTGTACTTTATCTTTTACTTGATAAACAACTTCAATCGTACCATGTTTAATTTCTTGTTGAATCGTGCGGTATAGCTGTGGCTGCGTCTCAATCGCTTCCCAATCTATCGCTTCTTTGTCCTGAAATAAAAACAGTAGTTCAGGTGCTACTTCTTCTTGTTTACGAAGTTGTAGACGTTTTTTATATGTTGCTTTTATCGCCGTTGGAAGCATAACTTGAAAAGCTGAAATCATATAACATAACGTTTCACTTGTAAGCCAATACCCTAGCTTTAACAACTCTTCATTTAAAACGGGTGTTACATCTAAAATTTCATGAATTGTCTTTAACTTCTTACTTTCTACTTCAACCGAATCTTTAATCCCAATAATAAAACCTTGCAATTTCCTTGGGCCAAACGGAACTACTACACGCATGCCTGTCTGGACAATATCTTCCCATTTTTCAGGGATAATATAATCAAATGGTCGATCTGTCTGACGTGCAGGTACATCAACAATTACACTTGCAAATTTCATAGACGATCATCTTCTAACATCATTTCAATTTGCTTTAATATTTCACGAGCAACCTCTTTCTTCGTTAAAAGTGGCAACTCTATAACTTCTCCATCTTTTCTATACATTGTTACAATGTTCGTATCTGTACCAAATCCAGCTCCTTGCGCCTTTACGTCGTTTGCAACAATCATATTCGCATTTTTCTCACGTAATTTTTTCGTTGCATATTCCTCTACGTTTGTCGTTTCAGCCGCAAAACCGATAAGTAACTGTTTGTCTTTCATCTCACCTAACGTTTTTAAAATATCTACTGTTCTCTCAAGTTCAATTACAGCATCGCCATTTTTCTTTTTCATTTTATTATCATGAACGTATTTCGGGCGATAATCTGCAACTGCTGCTGTTTTAATAACAACATCCACGTCTTCATAATGTTGAATAACCGCCTCTAACATATCTTGTGCAGATTCCACTTGCACCGTAGTTACATGTAATGGTGGATGTAATGCTGTCGGTCCCGAAACGAGTATAACATCAGCGCCTAAGTTCGCTGCCACTTCCGCAATCGCATATCCCATTTTTCCAGAAGAAAAATTGGTCATAAAACGAACTGGATCAATCTTTTCACGTGTTGGACCAGCAGTTATTAATATTCTTTTTCCATGCAATGGTTTTTGTTCTGAAAAAGCCTCTTCTAACCGTGCGATAATCGCTTCAGGTTCTTCTAATCTTCCTTTCGCTACATAACCACACGCTAAAAAACCTTCTCCAGGCTCAATAAATGTATATCCTAACGTTTTTAACGTCATCATATTTTTTTGAACAATTTTATTTTCATACATATGCACATTCATAGCAGGTGCAATCCACACTGGGGCTGTAGTAGCTAACAAAGTAGTTGTAATCATATCATCTGCAATACCGTTAGCTAACTTTCCAATACAATTGGCTGTAGCAGGTGCAACAAGTACAACATCTGCCCAATCTGCTAAATCGATATGAGCAATAACAGCTGAGTCTTTCTCATCGAATGTATCCGTATATACATCATGGCGAGAAAGCGCTTGGAATGTAAGAGGTGTAACAAATTTCATTGCCGACTCACTCATCATTACTTTTACAATAGCACCAGATTGTGTCAATTTACTCGTTAACGCAGCCGCTTTAAAGACCGCAATGCCTCCTGTTACACATAAAAGTATCTTTTTCCCTTTTAGCATATGGCTCGTCCTCTTTCTTTTTCAAACTTATAATACTGAAACAAGATTATCAGCTCATCAGTATCAATATTTCTTCCCTACCGTAAAAAAATAACAACCTACTTGTAAATAGGTTGTTACCGTTACATAGAAAATTATAAAGTCTATGTTTTAAATTGTCGAAGACAAAGTCTTATTCAGTTACTTTATCTTCACTTGGTACGTAGCTTAACGCTTCCATATCGATTTCTTCTAATGCTTTACCTACACATTTATGAGAAACTGGTTTTTCTACAACACAGTTATTAGCAAGTTGCATTTCGCGCGCGCGTTTTGCAGCCACTGTTACAAGTGTATATTTAGAATCGATTTTTGTTAATAATGAATCAATTGATGGATTTAACATAATTATAGACCCTCCGTCATTTCTTTATAATATTTTGCTACTCTTTCGCGGCGGCAATGTTCGCCAACCACAATTGCTTTAATTCTTTCACAAGCTAGTTCAACTTGGTCGTTTTCTACAACGTAGTCGTAAGCGTCCATCATATCAATTTCTTCTTTCGCTACCGTTAAACGATTTTCAATAACATCTTCAGTTTCTGTACCACGACCGACAATTCGGTTCTTTAGTTCAGATAAACTTGGAGGTGCTAAGAAAATAAATACACCTTCTGGGAAAGCTTTCTTAACTTGAATTGCTCCTTGCACTTCAATTTCTAAGAATACATCTTTTCCTTCTTGTAATGTTTTTTCAACATAGTCAATTGGTGTTCCGTAATAATTACCTACGAACTCAGCCCACTCAAGTAATTTTTCATTACGAATCATTTCCTCAAATTCTTCTCTCTCTTTAAAGAAATAATCCACACCATCCACTTCACCTTCACGTGGCTTACGTGTCGTTACTGAAATGGAGTACTGAAAACGTGTATCCTCATGACTAAACAGCTCTTTTCGAACCGTTCCTTTACCAACCCCAGAAGGTCCTGAAAGAACGATGAGCAATCCTCTTCTACTTCTCATAAATATGTAAAACCTACCCTTCCTCACTTAAATCTTCTTTATTATTCAAACGATGTGCAATCGTCTCTGGCTGAATTGGACTTAATACAACATGCCCATCATCCATAACAATAACCGCCCTTGTTTTTCTCCCATACGTAGCATCAAGCAAAGCATTATGTTCGCGTGCTTCCTGTACTGTTCGTTTAATAGGAGCTGACTCCGGACTTACAATAGCAATAATTCGATGAGCAGATACAATATTTCCGTATCCAATATTTAAAAACCTCATGGCCATAGTTTGCGCCTCCTAGTAAGTCTATCCGATTTCTCCACCACGTATAACTTTATCTATTTTTTGAAAGCTACTCAATATTTTGTACTTGTTCACGAATTTTTTCAAGGTTATTTTTCATTTCTACAACATATTTTGAAATTGTTAAGTCATTTGCCTTAGAACCAATCGTATTAATTTCTCTATGCATCTCTTGCACGATGAAATCCATTTTCCTTCCAACAGGCTCTTCAATCTGCAGTGTTTCACGGAATTGTTCTAAATGACTTTGCAAACGAACTAACTCTTCGTGAATATCACAACGCTCAGCAAAGATTGCAACTTCTGTTAGCAATCTTTGTTCATCTAGATCTTGATTATGTAATTCCTTTAAGCGATTTTCTAATCGTTCACGATATTTTTGTGTAACAATTGGTGCATGCGGAATAATAGCATTTACACAATTATGAATCTCTTGTAAGCGATACGCTATATCTTTATGTAATCGTTCTCCTTCGCCATCTCTCATCGTTTTTAACATATGAGTAGCTTGGCGAACAGCCTCATATAAACTGTTCTCAAATTGTTCATTTACGTTTTCTACCTCTTCAATCGCTGTTACTTCTGGCATTGCCATTAATTGCTCGAGTGTAATAGAATCTTGTAATTGAAATTTCCCTTTTATATCTTCCATAATTGATTGGTACTGCTCAAGAAGCGACCAATTCACACTTAATTTTCTTTCAACAAGCCCTTCACCCGCTATACTAATAGACACTTCAATACGTCCACGGCGAACTTGCTGTGCAATTATTTTACGAATTTTGTCTTCAAATACCGTCATTTGCTTCGGTAGTCGAATACTCATCTCTAGAAAACGGTGGTTCACCGATTTCATTTCTACTGTAATTTGAAAAGTATCACTCTCTACTTTCGACCTTCCAAATCCTGTCATACTACAAATCATTTTTTATCACATCCAAGCCATGAAATAACTCAATGAAAAAGGTAATAGAGACAAGGCTCTACTACCTTCTGTAAATTATATCACATTTTCATATCATTGACTATTTCAAGTTTAATCCCTTCTTATATAATATTGGCTTTTCCTTCTTCCCCTTTTTCCCTGTTAATAAAGAGCCTACTAATAAGAAGGTCGGAATTGACGATAAACCTCCAATTAACAACCAATCTCTCGCTTGTATTGGCATCGTGCTAAAAATCGGTTGTAACGGTGGATAATATATAACGACTAGCATGAGTAGTAATGAAATGATAACCGCTCCTACTAAATACACATTTCCAAACGGATTGCGGTGGAAAACAGAATGCTCACTTCGGCAATCAAATACATGAATCAGCTGCGCAAGTACCAATGTTGCAAACGCTACAGTTTGTGCATATTTCAGTTCATTTGGATGTTGATTATACGCAATAATAAATGCTACTAGCGTCACTGCCCCAATTAGAAAGCCACGACTTATAATTTTCCAGGCAAGCCCTCTAGCAAATACCCCTTCTTTCGGATGACGCGGCGTTCTCTTCATCACGTCTCCCTCGGCCTTATCCAAACCTAATGCCATCGCCGGTAAACCGTCAGTAACTAAATTCACCCATAAAATTTGAATTGGAACCATCGGCAGCGGTAGTGCAAGTAACATGGCAAATAACATGACCAAAATTTCTCCAACGTTCGATGCTAATAAATAACGAATAAACTTACGTATGTTCTCGTATATATTTCTACCTTCTTTAATTGCTGATTTTATCGTAGCGAAATTATCGTCCAGCAATACGAGAGATGAAGCTTCTTTTGCAACATCTGTCCCTGTAATTCCCATCGCTATCCCAATATCCGCAGTTTTTATAGCCGGAGCATCGTTTACTCCATCACCTGTCATCGCCACTATATGTCCTTTATTTTGCAACGCCTTAACAATTTTCAATTTATGTTCTGGTGATACACGAGCAAATACATACGTATCTTCTACAACATTTTCTAATTCTTCTACATCCATAGTTGCGAGTTCTACCCCTTCAACAACGCGTCCACCTGGTGGTAAAATGCTTAATTGTTCTGCAATCGCCATTGCAGTCACTTTATGATCACCTGTAATCATCACTGTTCGAATACCAGCTTCTCTGCACTCTTTTACTGCCTGCTCTACTTCTGGTCTTGGCGGATCAATCATTCCTTGTATTCCAACTAACATAAAATCTTTTTCAACGTCTCTTTCATGTTCAATTGAGTCTGTTACTTTTAAAGGCTTAAAAGCAACTGCAATTGTTCGAAGTGCTTGACTACCTAAGCTATGAATAGCCGCCTGTACTTCTTTTCTATACAACTCACTTAATGGTTGCTGCTTATCCCCCCATAAAATCGTTTGACTCATTTGCAGAAGGACATCTGGTGCTCCCTTCGTAACGACAAACTTTTTCCCCTCTCGATCTCGTACAATAACACTCATCATTTTTCGAGTTGAATCAAACGGAAATTCACGAATAATTTCAAATTTCCCTTTCAGCGCCTCACGCGTTATCCCCGCTTTCATTGCTGCAGCTACAAGCGCCCCCTCAGTTGGATCTCCATCTAATACATACGCCTTTTTCTTTTGAATAATATTTGCGTTATTACATAGCGAACCAAATGTAAGTAGTTGATAAAGTGATTTCGTCTTAGCTGGATTAATTTCTTTTTCACCTTTCATAAAAGAGCCATTAGGTTCATACCCTTGGCCTGTCACTTTCCACAATTCTCCACCTGACCACATATGTGTTACCATCATTTTGTTTTGCGTCATCGTTCCTGTTTTATCAGAGCATATGACAGAAGCACAGCCTAACGTTTCTACTGCTGGTAACTTTCTTACAATTGCTCTCTTTTTTATCATACGCTGTACACCAAGCGATAAAGCTACTGTAACGATTGCTGGTAACCCTTCTGGAATAGCAGCAACAGCTAGCGACACGCCAGCTAAAAACATATGATATACTTCATTCCCTTGATACACACCAGCTAACACGACAAGCGCTGTCAAAATAAGAGCCACAATAATTAATATTTTCCCAAGTTGCTCTAATCTTCTTTGCAATGGTGTTTCCATTTGCTCTGCATTTTGCAACATATTTGCAATTTGGCCCATCGCTGTATTCATACCCGTTGCTACAACGACTCCTGTTCCAGACCCTCGTGTAATCATCGTACCCATAAAAGCCATATTTTTTTGATCACCAATTGAAACATCTTGCCCTTGCAACGCTTCTACTTTCTTCTGCACTGGAACTGACTCTCCTGTTAAAGCTGATTCTTCAATATATAAACTCGACGCCTCAACAAGACGTACATCAGCTCCAATACGATCGCCACTAGAAAATTTAATAACATCACCTAAAACGAGTGCTTTAGACGGTGCCTTTACCCACTTTCCATTTCGCAGTACAGTTACTTGTGGGGCGGCTAGCTCTTTTAAAGCTTCCAAGGACTTTTCAGCCTTTCTTTCTTGAAAAAATCCGAGAATACCATTGATAATAACAATTGCCACAATCGCAATAGAATCAATGTATTCCCCTAAAAAAGCCGAAACGATTGTTGCACCAAACAAAACAAGCACCATAAAATCTTTAAATTGCGCCAAAAATACCATTAGTGCAGAAGGCCTTTTTGCTTCATCTAGTTCATTTGTACCAAATTTTTTTATTCGCCCTTCTGCTTCTTTCTCTGTAAGTCCAACCTTCACATTCGTATTCGTTCTTTCTTCCACTTCATGTGCACGCATTCCATACCAGTTCATCCTGCTATCGACCTCCTGATTCCAGACATACTCTATTGAAAGCTTATTCAGCCTCGTCCAAAAAAATGCTATAATTAACTTTTAGTTAGAAAGGAGTGTTCATTTATGGCATTCGATGGATTATTTACAAGAGCGATTACACATGAAATTGCAAATTCTCTTTACACGGGAAGAATTTCAAAAATATATCAACCTTCAAAATACGAGATTTTATTACATATTCGAGCAAACGGAAAAAATCAAAAACTGATTCTTTCCGCTCATCCGACATATGCACGTTTACACTTAACAAATCAAAATTATGATTCACCTGCACTTCCGCCAATGTTCTGTATGCTTCTTCGTAAGCATTTAGAAGGTGGATTCATTGAAAAAATTAAACAAATTGATTTAGAGCGTATTATTCAAATTACCGTTCGTAGCAGAAATGAAATTGGTGATGAATCGCTAAAAACATTAGTAATTGAAATTATGGGACGACATAGTAACATCATTTTAGTAGACACAAAAACAAACAATATTTTAGATAGCTTAAAACACGTTTCCTTAGCAGTAAACCGACATCGAACTGTATACGCTGGAGCTGAATATATTGCACCACCAGCACAACATAAAATTAACCCACTTCAGATCGAAACAAATGATGAATTTATTAGACCGCTAGACTTTCTATCTGGAAACATGGATAAACAGCTAGTCGGAACCTTTACCGGAATATCACCGTTATTCGCAAAAGAAGTAGTGAAAAAAGCAGGTATGGTAAATGAAAAAGCATTAGCTGACGCATTTTTCTCCATACAAAAACCATTATTAACTCATACATATTCACCAACAATGACTACTTCAAATGGGAAAGAATTCTTTTATCTTTTCCCTCTTGCGCACTTAGCTGGAGAAGACAAGACATTCTCATCTGTTAGTGAATTGCTAGACCGTTTCTTTTTTGGAAAAGCAGAGCGTGACCGTGTAAAACAACAAGCTCATGATTTAGAGCGCTTTATGCAAAACGAAAAAAATAAAAATGAGAAAAAACTCATTAAACTAGAAAAAACATTACAAGATGCTGGAAAAGCAGATAAATATCAACTATTTGGAGAACTACTTACAGCCAATATGTACGCTTTGAAAAAAGGCGATAAAGATATTGAAGTCGTTAACTATTATGATGAAAATGGTGGAACTGTAAAGATCGCATTAGATCCTTTAAAAACGCCATCTGAAAATGCACAACGCTATTTCCAAAAGTACCAAAAAGCGAAAAATTCCGTTGTTGTTGTAGAAGAACAAATCGAAAAAACAAAGGAAGAAATTCTTTATTTTGATAGCTTACTTCAACAAATGGAAGCTGCTTCTTCAAAAGATATTGAAGAAATTCGTGAGGAATTAGCTGAAGAAGGTTATATGCGCAATCGTAAAACGAAAAACGGAAAGAAAAAGCCTACTAAACCAGTATTAGATAAATATGTAGCAAGTGATGGCACAGAGATTTTCGTCGGTAAAAACAATAAACAAAATGATTATTTAACAACGAAATTTGCCCGTCGTGATGAAATTTGGTTACATACGAAAGATATACCTGGTTCTCACGTTGTCATTCGTTCTTTAGAACCTGCTGAAGAAACTTTACTAGAAGCTGCCAAAATTGCTGCTTATTACAGTAAAGCAAAAGAGTCTAGTTCTGTACCTGTTGATTTCACAAAAATACGCCATGTGAAAAAACCGAGTGGTGCAAAACTTGGTTTTGTTACGTACGACAATCAGCAAACAGTTTATGTAACACCAGATGCTGATACTGTAATGAAATTAAAAGCGTAAATACAAAAATGCGTTGCTTATAAGCAACGCATTTTTTATATGTTGTCAATTTAGTTGCTATATCCATTCCATATTGTCAAAAAATTTGACAGTTTCATTTCACATTTGTATAAATTTTTTTACAACATGTAAATAACGTACAAGTGCAACTCCAATCAATATTTTTATCTCCCCTCCCCTAAAATATATGTTGCCCCTACCATACTTTCTTCAAATATACATCTTGGCACACTTTTTGCTTTATTCAATACTGTGAATAGGGGGAATAACATGACTTTAAAAATTAATAAAATCCAAAATCAACTACAAAACTACGAAATTGACGGATTGCTTATTACCAAAAAAGAAAACCGCCAATATGCAACTGGTTTTACAGGTAGCGCTGGCGTCGTCTTACTCTCTGCGGATAAAGCAGTTTTTATAACTGATTTTCGCTATGTTGATCAAGCGAAATCACAAATAAAAGATGCTGAAATTATTATGCATAAAGGAAATTTAGAGGAAGAAGTTGCACATCAAGTATCAAAATTAAACATTCAAAAACTTGGAATTGAAGAAAATAATATGACATTGCAACAATATAAAAACTTACAAAAATATGTACATACAGAAATGGTTCAAGTGTGTGAAATCATTGAAAACATTCGTCTTATTAAAGACACTCATGAAATAGAAACAATGAAAATCGCAGCTAATATTGCGGACGAAGCATTTCACCACATCCTTACTTTTCTAAAACCAGGAATAAGTGAAAATGATGTACGAGATGAGTTAGAATTTTTCATGCGAAAAAAAGGGGCTACATCCTCTTCCTTCCAAATCATCGTAGCTTCTGGCGTCCGTTCTTCCCTTCCTCATGGAGTTGCATCCAATAAAATAATCGAACGAGGCGACGTCGTTACATTAGATTTCGGTGCACTTTACGACGGATATTGTTCCGATATAACACGTACTGTAGCAATTGGAGAACCATCAGAAGAATTCAAAAAAATATACAATGTTGTACGGGAAGCATTAAAACGCGGGACTGAAGCGATTAAACCTGGGGAAACTGCGAAAAGTATCGATGATATAACGAGAGATTACATTACTGAGCATGGATATGGCCAATATTTTGGACACTCTACTGGTCATGGTCTTGGGTTAGAAATACATGAACCTCTTCGCCTATCCCAAGAAAGTAAGGCTACTTTAGAAGAGGGTATGGTCGTTACAGTTGAACCAGGTATTTACATACCGAACTGGGGCGGTTGTAGAATTGAAGACGATATCGTCATTACAAAAGATGGATATGAAGTGATTACAAAATCAACTCGGGAACTAATTGTTATTCCGTGTTGAAATCATAGCCTTTTTTAAAGGAGTTTTTCGTTGCACATAGAATTCATTCTCTGGAGTCATCGTTTAAAGAGGGGGAATTTTAATTGAACTTTGTAATTGATAAAATAGATGGTTTACAGCCTGAATTTTCAAAACTTGTTTCCATGATGGATTACGCTCGCTATACAACAATGCAAGCCGTGGAAGGTTTAACAATTGAAGAACTTGATTATTTATATGATGAGGAAGCAAACTCAATTGGCATGCTTTTGTACCATATGGCCGCTATTGAATTTTACTACCAGATTCATACTTTTGAAGACCGTGAACCAACGGAGGCTGAGTTAGAACGTTGGTTACCTGCTATTGAGTTAGGGGATCTTGGACGCGAGAAAATAAAAGGAAACTCTATAGAATTTTACATAAACACATTACAAGAAGTACGTTCGAAAACGATCGAGACTTTTCAATCGTTACCTGATGAATGGCTATTTAAAACGACAGACTTTTGGTATGACAAACCAGCAAATAACTACTTTAAGTGGTTTCACGTATTTGAAGATGAAATCAATCATCGCGGACAAATTCGCTTAGTTAAAAAGATGCAAAAAGCTCATTCAATAAAATGAGAAAATGCCACCTTATTTGGTGGCATTTTCTATTCGTTAGCGAATAGCTTTTCATTTACTTTTTTAACGACTAGCGCTACCACTATTAAAATGCATGTTAAATATAACAATTTCGCAAAAAATAACCATCCTTGAAACATTACAATTCCATCTATTATTTCATTTCCCTTCAGTAACAAAAATGGAATCGTGCTAATTATAATACCAAACTCGATGCTGAAAACAATTTTCTTTTTTCTGCTATATGATTTCCATTCGTTCCAGCGATACATAGGTGCAAAAATCAATACTCCTATACATAATATAACTGGTACCCATTCACTTTTAAAAAATTGCCCTGAAATAACTGATAATAGTAAACAAACGAGCACACCATAATAACCTATTTTCTCTCTCATTCGTACTCCCCCATTCTACTTCTCCTTTAATATGTAACTTGCTATGCTTATAACAATTCTTAGAAAAATAACTACTACAATTACAATATAAAGACTTTTTGCAGACGACATCCATTCTTGAAAAATAGACATTTTCTCCATTTGTTTCTGACCTTCTATTAAAATAACTCCTACGAATAATGAACAAACAACGATGATACCTATCATAATTCCGATACTTTTCTTGCTATATTGTTTCATATCATCCCAGTTATATAAAAGTATAAGTACAAACCCAAAAACAGGTATAATACTGATCCATTCATTGCTTGTAAACATATTTAAAATGATTAATAGACTACAAGAGAGGATAAAGCCCCAAAACCCAATTATTTTGCGCATAAGCCCTCCTTTAATTCCATTTTTAGGATTAATTGTATTGTAACATCCATTTTTTATTCTTACCATTGCAGTACATGAAATTTTACTTTTTTTCTGTTTCTTATACTCACATACTTTCCCTACTTTCATACAATAAACTACACGATTGCCTAAGGATGTGAATGTTATGGGAGTTGAATTAACGCTATTACACGCTCTCTATGTTATTTGTTTACTCACTATTATTATCTTTTTTATTTTCCGAAAGGATACGACGATTATTTGTATCGTTTTCATCTTTTTATTAGCATTAACTGCTACAAGTTCTATCCCTCTTGCCGTTAGCGGCATTTTTCAAAGTTTTATTTACGCTATTACTGAGCTATTACCAACTATATTAATCATTTCCATTATCGTATCCATGAGCAATTTACTCGTTCATACCGGCATAAATGATACGATGATTTCACCATTTACAAAGATGATTCGTACCCCTACCCTCGCCTACTGGATTATCGGCCTTTTAATGATGACAATTTCTTTCTTCTTTTGGCCTTCTCCAGCTGTTGCCTTAATGGGAGCGATTTTATTACCGGTTGCTGTACGTGTCGGTCTTCCGCCAATTGGAGTGGCAATTGCTATGAACTTATTCGGTCATGGGATTGCTTTATCCGGCGACTTCGTTATACAAGGTGCACCAAAATTAACTGCAGACGC
Source organism: Bacillus sp. CD3-5 (assembly GCF_006349665.1). NCBI lineage: Bacteria > Bacillati > Bacillota > Bacilli > Caryophanales > Bacillaceae > Bacillus > Bacillus sp. CD3-5. The sequence continues at coordinate 148,827 of NZ_VEPX01000003.1, forward strand.
TGCTGGTCTTCCTGTTTCTAGCGTTGTTTCTGCAAGTGTTCCACTCGTTATCGTTATGGGGGTTGTGACAACTTCTGTCGCTTTTTTCTTCTTACGAAAAGAGTTTCATACAAGACCATCGTTACAAGACTCTGTTTCATCAACGGAACCATCTAAAACTACTATTTTATTATCCCCTCACATAAAGAAATGGCTCGCTATATGTATCCCTATCGTATATATCATTGATATCCTTTGCATGATTCAATTTAAACTACAAGGAAGCGATGCAACTGCACTTATCGGCGGGACGACTGTTATTATGATTATCATCATTTCTCTCATCGCCTATAAAGGTAATGGACTGAATAAAACGACCGATTATTTTATAGAAGGTCTCCAATTTGGATTTAAAATTTTCGGACCAGTTATTCCAATCGCTGCACTCTTTTATTTAGGGGATAGCGGCTTTGTGAAAATTATCGGGGACTATTTACCGAAAGGTTCACACGGAATCATTAACGACTTAGGCATCGCTTTATCTCAAACAGTTCCTTTAAATCAATATGTATCGGCGGGAACATTAACTATCGTTGGTGTCATAACAGGTTTAGATGGATCTGGCTTTTCTGGTATATCACTTGCTGGTTCCATTGCCAATCTTTTCGGAACAGCACTTGGGCATGGCACAGCTACATTAACAGCACTCGGGCAAATTGCTGCCATATGGACCGGAGGCGGGACGTTAATTCCTTGGGCACTTATTCCTGCCGCTGCAATTTGTAAAGTGGATCCATTTGAACTTGCACGCCGAAACTTTTTACCGGTTGTTATCGGTTTACTTGTCACCACGATCGTTGCGATGTTTCTTCTATAGCGTAAGCAAGTTTTCTCTTGCTTACGTATTTTATTGTGAAATCCAGCATTTATTACTGACTTTCAAAAGGGATTATATACATGTTAGCGAAGTTATATTAAGAGAGTATTTTTTTAAAACGTTTACGAGAAACAGATTACTTCCATTCGAAAAGGGGACATAACTATGAATGAATTGATTTTCGTCTTATTAATTTGTCCGTTACTTATCTTTATCGTTTCTGTTGTTGGAACCCGCAAGACGAAAACGTATTACGTCATGCCGATTGTAACGTTTGCTAGTTTTTTAATAATAGGTGTTATCGCCTTTACTCCAAAATTCTTCTTTTGGGTTGGCATGTACAGTATCTTTTCATTTATTATTTCTTATATGACGCTATTGTTTGTAAGAGGATATGAGGTTGCGGAAAACGCTAAATAGTTATTAGCAAGGAGATTATCATATGATTTTCTTTGATATTGATGGAACTTTACTTGATTATAAGGCTGCTGAAAGAAATGGTATTATAGATTTCTTTCAAGTATATAGTACTATTTTTTCAGGTAATGAATTAGAGGCGACAGAAGTCTGGCATGAATTATCAGAAGCATATTTCAACAAATTTTTATCCAAGGAATTATCTTTTCAAGAACAACAAAGGATGCGAATGTATCATTTATTTAAAACATATGGAGTAAACTTATCACCCGAAGAATCTCAGCACAAATTCAATCAATATATAAAACTATATAAGAACAACTGGACGGCGTTTGAAGATGTACACTATACATTACACGCCTTGCAGCAAGAAGGGCACACATTAGGTATCATTAGCAATGGTGACTATGAGCAACAAGTCGAAAAGTTAACCACTCTAAACATTCTACAATATTTTAAATATATATTTACTTCTAGTGAACTTGGCATATCAAAACCAAACCCTGAAATTTTTCAAAGAACTGTATTACAATCGAATTTTGAAATGAAAGATTGCTATTATATTGGTGATCGATTAAAGACAGATGCAATTAGTAGTACAGCAGCTGGAATGCAAGGGATATGGTTAAATCGGGATAACTCGCAACTCAAGTACAATATTCCTACTATATGCTCTTTACATGAAGTTTTAACAGTGATATAAAAAGACGACCGCGTTCCCCCGCAGTCGTCTTTTTTCGTGTTACGCTGTGATCCAAGCTTCGTTAGCTGGATTTTTACGCCACTCTTGTAATTTTTTCGTTTCAGCTTGTCCGATCATACCTTTTTCTGCTGCTACTTCAGTTAATGCACTGTAGTCGCTTAAAGAGTATGATGCTACGTTAGCTGCTTCTAGTTTTTCTTTTCCTGCTTCTAGCTCGTATGTGAAGATTGATACGATTCCTAATACTTCACAGCCAGCTTCACGAAGTGCTTCTACACATGTAATTGCACTACCGCCAGTTGAAATTAAGTCTTCTACTACTACTACCTTTTGACCTTTTTCAGCTTTTCCTTCGATTTGGTTCCCTTTACCGTGACCTTTTGCTTTACTACGTACGTAGCACATTGGTAAATCCATACGATCGCTTACCCATGCAGCGTGCGCAATACCAGCAGTTGCTGTTCCTGCAATAACTTCTACAGTTGGGAAGTGCTCTTTAATTAACTCTTCTAATCCAGCTGCAATTGCTTGACGTACTTTCGGATAAGATAAAGTTAAACGGTTATCACAATAAATTGGTGATTTCATACCTGAAGACCATGTGAATGGATCATTTGGTTGTAAAAATACTGCTCCAATTTCTAATAAATGCGATGCGATTTCTTTTTTCATACTGTTACACCTTCCCACTGTTGTTTTACTGTTTTATACGCTTCAAGCGGATTTTCTGCTTTTGTAATACTACGTCCAACTACGATATAGCTTGAGCCAAGTTCCCTCGCACGTTTCGGTGTTGCTACGCGCACCTGGTCATTTACATCATCGCTCGCAAGACGAATCCCCGGTGTTACTGTTACAAATTCATTTCCGCATACTTCACGTAATTTCGGAACTTCAAGCGTTGAACAAACAACGCCATCAAGTCCACTTTCTTTCGTTAGTTTTGCATAATGAGCAACCGCTTCTTCTAACGTTTTCTCAATGCCGATCTCTTTTTTCATCATAGCTTCCGAAGTGCTTGTTAGTTGTGTAACTGCAATACAAATCGGTCTCTCTTTTCCTTCTTGCTTACCTTCCTCTAATCCCTCAATCGCAGCTTTCATCATACTGCTTCCCCCAGCAGCATGAACATTTACCATATCAACATCTAGACTAGCTAGGCTACGCATAGCGCTTTTTACTGTATTCGGAATATCATGAAGTTTTAAATCTAGAAAAATCTTATGTCCTTTTTCTTTTAAGTACGTAATAATCGCAGGGCCTTCTTTGTAAAATAACTCCATACCAACTTTGACAAATAACTCTTCCCCTTCAAAGTGGCGCAAGAATTGTTCTACATCTTGTTTCCCTGGAAAATCTAATGCAACGATTAACGACTGTGACATGTTTGCTTCCAGCTCCTTCCTTGGCATTCCGAAATGTGATCAAATCCTAATTCATCTAGTAACGCTGGTAACTCTTCAATAATTGTCGGACATACGAACGGATCGATAAAGTTCGCTGTACCTACTGCAACTGCGCTTGCGCCAGCGTAGAAGAATTCGATTACATCTTCCGCTGTTTCAATACCACCCATTCCGATAATTGGAATGTTAACCGCTTGGCTTACTTCATGTACCATACGAATTGCTACTGGCTTAATCGCAGGACCTGATAATCCACCTGTACGGTTTGCTAAAATTGGTTTAGCTGTTTTTAAATCTAGACGCATACCAAGCAATGTATTAATCATCGTTAAACCATCGGCACCTGCATTTTCAATCGCTTTTGCGATTTCTACAATGTTTGCCACGTTCGGTGACAACTTCACGTATACAGGTACTTCAGAAACCTCTTTTACTCGCTTCGTTAAATCAGCAGCAATTTCAGGATTTGTACCAAAGGCGATACCACCTGTTTTTACGTTCGGACAAGAAATATTTAATTCTAGTGCATGGACATTAGGCGCTTTAGAAATTTCCTTTGCAACCGCTACGTAATCCTCAGCTTGTGAACCTGCAACGTTTGCAATGATTGGAAGGTCAAATTGTTCTAACCATGGTAATTCAGAATTCATTACTTTTTCTAATCCTGGGTTTTGAAGTCCGATTGCATTTAACATGCCACCCGGTGTTTCAGCAACACGAGGCGTCGGATTTCCATAGCGTGGTTGTTCTGTCGTCGCTTTAATCATGATTGATCCTAGTACACTTAAATCGTAAAACTGTGCATATTCACGACCAAATCCAAAGCATCCAGATGCCGGTATAATTGGATTTTTTAATGATAATCCTGGTAATTCAACTTGCAATCTGTTCATAGTACAACCTCCCCGATTGGAAATACTGGTCCGTCGCTACACACCTTCTTGTAAGAATGTCCACTTGGATCTTCTTGTAAGTGGCATACACATGCGAAACAAGCTCCAATACCACAGCCCATACGTTCTTCTAATGAAATATAGGCTTTTTTCTCTTTGTAACGTCCTTCTAATGCACGAAGCATCGCTAACGGACCACATGAATAAAGAATATCAAAGTCAATTCCATAATGATCAATTACATCTGTGACAAATCCTTTTGTACCGTGTGTACCGTCTACTGTCGCAACGTACGTATCACCAAGCTCTGCAAATTTTTCTTCATAGAAAACGACATCTTTCGTTTGGAAACCTAAGATGTGAATCACACGTACACCTTTTGCAACGAGGCGCTGTGATAGTTCATAAAGTGGTGGTACACCAATCCCCCCGCCTACTAGTAAAGCTGTTTGACCAGCTTCTGCTTCTTCTACAGGAAAACCGTGTCCTAATGGTCCTAATACATCTACCATTTCACCTTGTTTTTTAGTTGCTAATGTTTTTGTCCCTTGTCCTTCCGCACGATATAGCATTGTAAATTCGTTCTTCTCTTGATCTACATTACAAATACTAATTGGGCGGCGCAGAAGGGGCGCAATGCCCTCTGCTACCTTAATGTGTACAAACTGCCCTGGTTCGTTCATTTGCTGTACTAAAGTTCCTTGAAGCACTAATTCGTAAATGTTCTTTGCGATTTCTTTTTGATTAACGACGATCATATTTTGCTTTTGCATCATGCATGTACCACCTCGTGACGCTTTGTTTGCGTAATTTCTTTCATTGAATGAGCTGAGAATGTCATAGATTCTAATACTCGTAAGATTGCTCTCGTTGTATCAAGTGATGTTAAGCAAGCTACACCATTTTCTACTGATTCACGGCGAATGCGGAAACCATCACGCGCTGGTTGTTTGCCTTTTGTTAATGTATTGATTACAAACTGTGCTTTTCCTTGGCGGATAATATCTAGTAAGTTGTAGTCCTCAGAATCAATTTTGTTTACAACTTGTACTGGGATATTTTGCTCTGTTAACGATTTTGCTGTTCCAGCTGTTGCTAATAAGTTATAGCCGATTTCATGGAAACGTTTTGCAATTTCCATCGCCTCTTCTTTATCTTTATCCGCTACAGTAATGATTACTGATCCGTGCGTTGGGATGTTAATTCCAGAAGCAACTAACCCTTTGTATAATGCTTTTTCAAGCGTTAAATCTTTACCCATTACTTCCCCTGTTGATTTCATTTCAGGTCCTAATGTTGTATCCACTGAGCGTAGTTTCGCGAATGAGAATACCGGAGCTTTTACATATACTTCTTTCTCTTCTGGGTGATAGCCCGTTCCGTATCCTTGCTCTACTAGGTCTTGCCCTAGAATAACTTTCGTTGCAACGTTTGCCATTGGTACACCTGTAATTTTACTTAAGAATGGTACTGTACGGCTCGCACGTGGATTTACTTCAATTACGTACACTTGATCTTCGAATACTACAAACTGAATATTTAGTAATCCAACAATGTTTAATCCTTTTCCAAGTGCAATTGTATGTTCAATAATTTGTTCTTTTAATTTTTCAGATAAGCTTTGTGGTGGATATACTCCAATTGAGTCACCAGAGTGAACTCCAGCGCGTTCAATATGTTCCATAATACCTGGAATGAATACATTCTCACCGTCTGAAATTGCATCTACTTCAATTTCTTTACCGACCATGTAACGGTCGATTAATACTGGGTGATCTGCGTGAACTTTAACTGCATTTTTCATGTAGTGCAGTAGTTCTTCTTGACGATATACGATTTCCATCGCACGTCCACCTAGTACGTAAGATGGTCTTACTAATACTGGGTAACCAATTTCTTCTGCGATTGCTACCGCTTGTTCTACAGTCGTTGCTGTTTTACCAACTGGTTGTGGGATACCAAGTTTTGTTAAAGCAGCTTCGAATTTATCACGATCTTCTGCACGGTCTAAGTCTTCAAGTGATGTTCCTAAAATCTTCACACCATGTTCTTCTAATTTTGCCGCTAAGTTAATCGCCGTTTGTCCACCAAACTGAACGATAACACCTTCTGGCTTTTCTAAATCGATGATGTGCATTACATCTTCAATCGTTAATGGTTCAAAGTATAATTTGTCAGAAATACTGAAGTCTGTTGAAACAGTTTCTGGGTTATTGTTAATGATAATCGCTTCATATCCAGCTTCTTTAATTGCCCATACTGAGTGAACTGTTGCATAGTCAAACTCAACACCTTGACCAATGCGGATCGGACCAGATCCTAGAACTACTACACTCTTACGATCTGTTACAATTGATTCGTTCTCCTCAGCGTATGTGCTGTAGTAATACGGTGTTGCAGATTCAAACTCTGCCGCACAAGTATCTACCATTTTGAATACTGGCGTCATATTATTTTCTTTACGCATATCGTAAATTTCGCGCTCCGTTTTGTTCCAAGCTGCTGCGATGTAGTGATCGCTGAAGCCCATTTCTTTTGCGGTTTGTAGTACTTCCATATTTCCTACATTCGCTTTTACTTCGCGTTCCATATTTACGATGTTTTCAACTTTTTGTAAGAAGAAGAAGTCCATTTCACACCATTCGTTAATCTCTTCTTTCGTTACACCTTGACGAATTGCTTCTGCTATGATAAACAGTCGCTCATCATCTGCTTTAATAATGCGTTTTTTCATTGTTTCTTTATCAAGTTCTTTTAAGTGGTCTAATTCTAAGTGATAAATGCCAAGCTCTAAAGAACGAACCGCTTTTAATAATGATTCTTCTAAGTTACGTCCGATTGACATAACCTCACCAGTTGCTTTCATTTGCGTTCCAAGTGTTCTGTTCGCTGATTCAAACTTATCAAATGGCCAGCGTGGAATTTTTGAAACAACATAGTCTAATGCTGGCTCGAAGCAAGCGTAAGTTTTTTGTGTTACTGGGTTTACGATTTCATCTAATGTTAAGCCGACTGCAATTTTCGCTGCTAATTTCGCAATTGGATATCCAGTTGCTTTAGATGCTAATGCAGATGAACGACTTACACGTGGGTTTACTTCGATTACATAGTATTGGAAGCTATATGGATCTAGTGCAAGCTGAACGTTACATCCACCTTCAATTCCTAGTGCACGAATAATTCGTAATGAAGTGTTACGTAACATTTGGTATTCACGGTCGCTTAACGTTTGGCTCGGTGCTACAACGATTGAATCCCCTGTATGAACACCAACTGGATCAATGTTTTCCATGTTACATACTACAATCGCGTTATCATTTGAATCACGCATTACTTCATATTCAATTTCTTTACAACCAGCAATACTTTTCTCTAATAAACATTGTGTTACTGGGCTATGTTTTAAACCACTTGTTACGATTTCAATTAACTCTTCTTCGTTATGGCAAATTCCGCCGCCCGTTCCGCCTAATGTGAATGCTGGACGAACGATTACTGGATAACCAATTTCGTTTACAAAGCTATATGCTTCATCAAGGTTATGAATGATTTCACTTGGTGGTGTTGGTTCATTTAAATCTTGCATTAATGTACGGAACAAATCACGATCTTCCGCTTGCTCGATTGCCGATAATTTTGTTCCTAAAATTTCAACTCCGCACTCTTCAAGTACGCCTGATTTTGCAAGTTCAACAGCCATGTTTAAACCTGTTTGACCACCTAATGTTGGTAAGATTGCATCTGGACGTTCTTTACGAATGATTCGGCTTACGAATTCTAATGTTAAAGGCTCAATGTATACTTTATCTGCTGTTGCAGTATCGGTCATAATTGTTGCTGGGTTAGAGTTAACAAGGATTACTTTGTAACCTTCCTCTTTAAGAGATTGACAAGCTTGTGTACCAGAGTAGTCAAACTCCGCTGCTTGCCCAATTACAATTGGTCCCGATCCGATTACTAAAATTGTGTTAATGTCTAGGCGTTTTGGCATAACTCTTCCCCTTCTTTCTTGAAGTTTTCAATCATTGTTAAGAAATCTTCGAATAAATCATTTGCATCTTCTGGTCCTGCTGAAGCTTCTGGATGGTATTGTACTGTAAATGCAGGGAACTTCTTATGACGAAGGCCTTCTACTGTTCCATCATTTAAAGCAACATGTGTAATTTCAAGTTCTGTATTTTCAACTGATTCTTCTTCTACTGCGTAACCATGGTTTTGAGATGTAATTGCTACTTTTCCAGTTGCAAGATTTTTTACTGGATGGTTTAACCCACGGTGGCCGAATTTTAACTTACTTGTATTCGCACCAGATGCTAGAGCGAACAATTGATGTCCTAGGCAAATTCCGAATAAAGGAACTTTACCGATAATGTCTTTTAACATTTCAATTGCTTCTGGTACATCTTTTGGATCCCCAGGTCCGTTACTTAGCATAATCCCATCTGGGCTAAGGCGTAAAATTTCTTCAGCTGTTGTGTTGTAAGGAACTACAATCACATCGCAATCACGTTTATTTAATTCTCTTAAAATACCATGTTTCATACCGAAGTCTACTAGTACAACGCGATGTCCGCGGCCTGGGCTTGGGTATGGATCTTTCGTTGATACGCGTTTCACATGATCTGTAAATACTGTCGCTTTTAATTGACTCACGATGTATTCTACATCTGCATCCATATTACAAAGGCGTCCGCGTAATGTACCGTATTGACGAATTTTTCTCGTTAATTTTCTCGTATCAATCCCTGCTAATCCTGGGATGTTTCTTTCTTTTAAGTAGTCATTTAACGAAATTTCATTACGGAAGTTTGATGGGTGATCACAAATTTCGTTTACGATTAAACCATTTACAGATGGGTGAATCGATTCAAAATCGTCACGGTTGATGCCGTAGTTTCCGATTAATGGGTACGTGAATGTTACAATTTGACCGCAATATGATGGATCAGATAATGTTTCTTGATATCCAGTCATTCCTGTTGTAAATACAACCTCACCTGACTTTTCGATTTCTCCTCCGAAACCTGTTCCAATTAATACTGTTCCATCTTCTAAGATAAGTTGTCTTTTCATACTAATGCACTCTCCTTTTGCCATGCGATCTTACCACCAACGATTGTCATTACCGGCCATCCTTGGCATTTCCAACCTGCGAATGGTGTATTTTTTCCTTTTGATAAGAATGTTGTTGGGTCAATCTCTTCTTCTTGTTCTAAATCAATAATTGTAATATCAGCTGTTCTACCTTCTTTCAGGCGACCTGCTTCTAAGCCGAATGTATCAGCTGGCTTTTCTGTTAAGAATTGAATTAATTGTTCTAATGTAATAATTCCTTTTTTCACAAGGTTTGTGTATAAAAGCGGGAATGCTGTTTCAAAACCAGTAATTCCGAATGGTGCTCTTTCAATTCCTTGTGCTTTCTCTTCTGCTGTATGCGGTGCATGATCAGTTGCGATCATATCGATTGTTCCATCTAATAAACCTTCAATTAATGCTGCATGATCTTCTTTTCCACGAAGCGGTGGGTTCATTTTAAAGTTAGGGTCAGCTGATGGGATATCATCTTCACATAACACTAGGTGATGTGGTGTTACTTCTGCTGTTACTTTAATTCCAGCGCGCTTTGCATCACGGATTACACGTACAGAGCCTTTCGTACTTACGTGACATACGTGATAGTGACAATCTGCCGCTTCAGCAAGCAGTATATCCCTTGCAATATGTACAGATTCACATACTGATGGGATACCGTTTAATCCGTGTTTCTCAGAAAACTTCCCTTCATGTACACAACCTTTATTAATAAGAGTATTCTCTTCACAGTGCGCAACTACTGCCATATTTAATTTCGCTGCACGTTTCATAGCAGCTAACATCATGCTAGCATCTTGTACGCCTACACCGTCATCAGTGAAAGCAAATGCTCCAAGTTCTTTTAACGTTTCGAAATCTGTCATTTCAGAACCCGCTTGACGTACTGTAATTGCTCCATATGGTAATACGTTAACATGCGCTTTTTCTTTAATACGATTTTGTAAGTCTTCCATATGTTCTCTACAATCTGGTACTGGGCGTGTATTTGGCATTGCACAAATTGTAGTGAATCCACCTTTTGCCGCTGCTAGTGTACCTGTTTCAATTGTTTCTTTATGTTCACCACCTGGTTCACGAAGGTGTACATGTACATCTACTAATCCAGGTGCGATTAACTTTCCGTTCACATCGATTACTTCAGCATTATCTGCCGTAATATTTTCTGCTACCTTAGCGATTTTACCGTCTTGTACGAGAAGATCTGTTGCTACGATTTTTCCTTCTTCATTCATATAACGACCATTTTTAAACAAGTAATTCATGTTTCATTCCTCCTAATACATTTGGTAAGGCGCGTTTTAGTACAGCCATTCTTACGTAAACTCCATTTTCCATTTGTTTAAATATGCGTGAACGCTCACACTCAACAAGTTCACTTGCAATTTCAACATCTCGGTTTACAGGAGCTGGATGCATAATAATGCTTCCTTCTTTCATACGCTGTTCTCTTTCCACTGTTAATCCGTGTTTCTCATGATACTCTTTCATAATGTCTGTTTCATAATGATCATGACGCTCATGTTGTACACGAAGTAACATCATTACATCCACTTCTGGAACAAGCTCATCTAATGGTTTGTATGTTCCAAATGTGTTGTCTTCATCTTTCCACTCTTCTGGACTTGCGAAGTAAATTGTTGCACCCAGTTTCGTTAATGCTTCTGCATTCGAACGTGCTACTCGGCTATGACGAACATCTCCTACTATCGCAATCTTCAATCCTTCAAATCTTCCAAACTCTTGTTTAATTGTAAGAAGGTCGAGTAAGCACTGCGTTGGGTGGTTTCCACATCCATCTCCAGCGTTTAAGATTGGAATATTCACCTGATCTTTTAGTTCATCGAAGTAGCGATCTTGCTCGTGGCGGATGACCACTGCTTTTGTTCCGATTGATTCTAGTGTTCTTATCGTATCGTATAATGTTTCTCCTTTTTGTACGCTAGATGCATCAGCTGAAAAGTTTAAAACATCAAGTCCTAATCTCTTCTCAGCAACTTCAAAGCTAAATCTTGTTCTCGTACTATTCTCAAAGAACAAGTTTGCAACAAAAGTTTGCTCTGTCGTTTTGCTTTCTTTCCCATTCGCAAAATCTTCTGCGTCTTTTAGGATTTCTGAAATTTCTACTTCCGATAATTCACTCATCGTTAACAAATGGCTCATCGTCATCCCTCATCTTTCTGATTTTTATGTTACCACTTTTGTATTTTTATAACAACCTTTGCATAAAAATACCCTAGTCATGTGAGACTAGGGTGCAAGAAAGAAGCCACCCTTTCCAGTCTCACAGGACTGAATTAAAAGGTTATTATTATGAAGCAATCTGCTTAGATTGTTTTATTTGTTTCGTTTCCGGTAGTAGTAAATTTAGCAGTACACCTACAATTGCTGCTAGTGCCATTCCTTCTACTTGGAATGATTCTCCTACATGAAGTACCGCTCCACCAATACCGATTACTAGTATTACTGATGCAATCATTAAGTTTCGTTTGTCACTTAAATCTGTTTTATCGTCTACCATCATACGTAATCCGCTTGATGCGATTACACCGAATAGTAAGATGGATACACCACCCATAACTGGTGTTGGTATCGAATGAATCAGTGCAGAAATCTTACCGATAAATCCGAACATGATTGCGAATACAGCTGAACCGATGAATAAGTATACACTGTACGCTCTTGTAATTGCTAGCACACCGATGTTTTCACCATACGTTGTATTCGGTGGTCCACCAATTAGTGATGCGATTAATGTTGCTACTCCATCACCGAAGATTGAACGGTGTAAACCAGGTTTTTCAATTAAATCTCTTTTAATAACATTTCCTAGTACAATTTGGTGTCCGATATGTTCTGAAATTGTTACTAGTGCTACTGGTACCATCAAGAGTACGATCTTCCATGAAAACTCTGGTGTGTATGTTACAAATGGTACTGTGAAATCTGGTACAACAAACCATTTTGCCTCAGCTACCGGCTTTAAGTCTACTAGCCCTTGGAAGTAAGCGAAAATATATCCGCCGATAATGCCAAGTAACACTGGTATGATACTGAAAAATCCTCTTCCGAATATTGAGCATATAATTGTAATTGCTAATGTTACTAATGCCACTGAAAAGTGTGTAAAGCTATATTTGCCATCCGCACCGTTCATCGCCATGTTAACTGCTGTATGTGCTAATGCTAAACCGATTACCATTACTACCGGGCCAACTACGATTGGTGGTAGTAATTTCATAATCCACTTTGATCCTGATTTCTTAATTCCGATTGAGATTAAGATATACACAAGCCCTGCTAGCAACCCACCAAGCATTGCTGCTCCCGGTCCACCTGCCGTTTTTGCTGTTATAATCGGTGCGATAAAGGCGAATGATGATCCTAGATAGGCAGGTACTTGACCTTTCGTTATAAGAAGAAACGCTAACGTTCCTAATCCACTTGATATTAATGCTACTGACGGATTCAATCCTGTTAAAAACGGAACAAGCACTGTTGATCCAAACATCGCGAACAAATGTTGTATACTTAAAAATAACCATTTTCCCGGTTTCGGTACTTCATTAACGTCTAACACTGGCTTTTGTTCCATTGTTACATCCTCCTTCAGTTTAAATCTTTGCAATAAAAAAACTCTTTGTGCCTGTGCACAAAGAGTCCTACACTTTCGTATGCCAAATTTGACATATGAAAGCCAAGACCCTTTGGCAGCCTCACAGGACTACATTTAAAAGGGCTTTACTTATCGTATATGCTTACTCGATCTTGTTGATCTGTCTCTTGCAAATCAACTTCGATACGCTCTTCACTTGATGTTGGAATGTTCTTTCCTACATAATCAGCGCGAATTGGTAGTTCACGATGACCTCTATCAACAAGCACCGCCAATTGGATTTGTGATGGTCTACCTAAATCCATCAGAGCATCCATTGCTGCTCGAACTGTTCTACCTGTATATAATACATCATCTACAAGGATAACTTTTTTCTTCGTAATATCTACAGGGATATCAGAACCTTTTACAAGTGGTTCTTTATTTTTCGATTGTAGCGTTAAATCATCACGATATAACGTAATGTCTAGCTCTCCAACCTCTATTTCTTTTCCTTCAATTTGACCAATTCGTTCTGCCAAACGTTGTGCAATAAAAATTCCACGAGTTTTAATTCCGACAAGAACACAATTATCGACACCTTTATTTCGTTCCACAATTTCATGACTAATTCGTGTTAAAGCGCGGCGAATCATTTGGTCATCTAAAACGACAGCTTTCTCTTGCATGCTCTACACCTCCAAGCTTTTTTCTTGCGTGAGAGTAATGGTATAAAAAAAGTCCTCTCAGCGTGTGCGAGAGGACTTTTGAAAAAGGGTATAGCATACCCTATGCATTTCAAACCGTTACCTTCTCAACCTCACGGGGCTGTGTTAAAGGATCATTATTTAACTGTTGTCAGTATCTCAGTTTTCTTATGATTTGTCAATACTATTTTCGTAAAATATTTAATGCATCTTCAAATACTTCTGGAATCGGTGCCTCAAACTGAATATATTCACCAGTACGAGGATGATCAAAGCCTAAAATACCTGCATGAAGTGCTTGTCCGTTCATATCTAATGTTTTCTTTGGTCCATACTTTGGATCTCCTGCAAGTGGATAGCCAATATATTTCATATGAACACGAATTTGATGTGTACGCCCTGTTTCTAAGCGACATTCTACAAGTGTGAAATCTTTGAATCGCTCTAACACTTGGAAATGCGTAACAGCATGCTTACCATTTTCATCAACCGTCATACTTTGGCGTTCTTTCTTATCACGAGCAATCGGAGCATCAATCGTTCCCTTATCGTGCGGAATAACACCGTGTACAATCGCTTTGTAACGTCTCGTTACTGTTTTTGCTACAAGTTGATTTACAAGTGATTCGTGTGCCATATCATTTTTAGCAACCATTAATAGACCAGACGTATCTTTATCAATACGATGCACGATACCCGGACGCATCACACCATTAATGCCTGATAAGTCTGTACAATGGTGCATAAGACCGTTCACAAGTGTACCACTTGTATGACCTGGTGCTGGATGCACAACCATACCACGCGGCTTATTAACAACAAGTACATCTGCATCTTCATAATAAATTTCTAAGTTCATATCTTCTGGCTGAATATCTAACTCTTCTGGCTCAGGAATCGTCACTGTAATTTCATCATTTTCTCTAACTTTATAATTCCCTTTTACAGCTTTTCCATTAACTGTAACAACGTCATCTTTAATCCATTGTTGTACTTGTGTACGTGACCATTCATTATTTATTCCTGCAACGAATTTATCAATTCGCTCGTTTTTTTGTTCTTCTGCAACTGTTACTTGTACTACTTCACTCATTCAATTACTCCTTCGTTTTCTTGCCTTCTAATAATGTTTGAATAATAATTAATACAACACCAATACATAATGCTGAATCAGCGATATTAAATACTGGATAGTTATACGAGAAAATATACACGTGAATGAAATCCACTACTTCTTGTCTAAATACACGATCAATAAAATTACCAATTGCTCCGCCTAAAATTAGACCTAATGAAATTCCTAGAAGCTTGTCTGTTTTTGCATATTTTTTCATATAAAATACGATAAATGCTACAAAAACGACTGTAATAATGTAGAAAAACCACATTTTATTTTCTAAAATACCCCAAGCAGCTCCTCTATTTCGATGTGATGTTATGTATAATACATTATCGATAATCGGAATACTCGTACCCAATTCCATGTTCTTTACAATTAGCCATTTCGATATTTGATCGATGGCAATGACAAATAACGCTATTACATAATATATCATTTTCATTTCCCCCACAAAGACAGTGTACCTCAAAATTTTAGCATAGCTGCCACCTTTTCACAATGAACCTTTATAGAAGAATAAAATAAATTAAAAAAAGGTAATATAATATCGTTGTGCACATTCATACATTTACTTTTTCATAGAAAAATTCATGAATGGTACGTGCAGTCGGCATCGTTTTCATTTGTTTTACCGACATTACTCTCCCTGTATCTTCACAAATACCATACATATCTATTTCCATTTTAAATAATGCACGTTCTACATCTTTTAAATCCTCTTTTATATCATGTAATAAAAGTTTTTTCTTTATCTCTTCCTTAATTTCATACCCAAGCTCTTCGCTAAACTCTGTATTATATTTGTACATAACCTCTTTAGCTAGCCTCTCTTGTAACTCTTTTCGCATCAATTGCAATTCTTCTTTGATTTCCATATACATTTCATTCACGTGTACATTCCTCCCAGTTGCAATGTACGATTAGTGTGTCCGAAATTTATATGCTTACCTCTCACACATTTTTCCTTCATAGGAAAGAGAGTGAAAGTTATTTCAATATACTGTTAACCAAAAAAATGACTGCACTTTACGTGCAGTCACCCCTTATTATTTTACATAATTTTCTTTAACAACCGTTGCACAACGCTCACATAATGTTTCATGTTCAGCATCTTTACCAATTGTTTCTGAAACTACCCAACAACGTTCACATGTTTCACCAGTTGCTTGAACAACAACAACCGCTGTATGTTCATACTTCGGTGCATCTGCTGGCGCTTCTTCCATCATGCCACCAAGTTTGTACTCAGAAACGATGAATAATTGCTTTAAGTCTTCGTTAATAGACTCTAACATAGCTTTCATTTCTGCAGTTGGATATAGCGTAATACTTGCATTTAATGACTTACCGATTACCTTTTCATTACGAGCTACTTCTAACGCTTTTAATACGTCATCACGCAATGTCATAAACGCATCCCATTTTGTTTTTAATGCTTCTGCACCATCTAATTGTGTAGCTTCTGGCATATCAGTTAATTGTACACTTTCTTCTGTTACACCTGGAATGTATGGCCATACTTCATCAGCTGTATGCGGTAAGATTGGTGTTACAAGTTTCGTTAATGCAACAAGAACATCATATAATACAGTTTGAATTGCACGACGATCTTCATGGTTCGCACCTTCAATGTATAAAATGTCTTTTGCAAAGTCTAAGTAGAATGAACTTAAATCAATTGTACAGAAGTTATGAATTGCATGATATACAGCAGCGAAGTCGTATGTCTCATATGCTTCTTTTACTTTTGTAATTAAGTCATTTAATTTCACTAACATGTAACGATCTACTTCACGAAGTTCAGCTATAGCTACTGTATTTTCACTTGGCTTAAAGTCGTCTAAGTTTCCTAACAAGAAACGGAATGTGTTACGGATTTTACGATACACTTCTGCTACTTGTTTTAAAATATCATCCGAAATACGTACATCAGATTGATAGTCAACAGAAGATACCCATAATCGTAAAATATCTCCGCCTAATTGATCCATAATTTTCTTCGGTACGACGATGTTACCAATCGACTTACTCATTTTACGTCCTTCACCATCTAATACGAAACCGTGGCTTAGTACGCCTTTATATGGCGCTTTTCCTGTTACAGCAACTGCTGTCGATAATGAAGAGTTAAACCAACCACGATATTGGTCAGATCCTTCTAAATATAAATCTGCTGGACGTTGTAAGTCATTGCGCTCTTCTAATACCGCTTGGTGAGAAGAACCTGAGTCGAACCATACATCCATGATGTCTGTTTCTTTACGGAATTCACCATTTGGGCTACCTGGATGTGTAAATCCTTCTGGTAATAGATCTTTCGCTTCACGCTCAAACCATACGTTAGAACCGTGTTCACGGAATAAATCAGCTACATGGTTAATTGTTTCATCCGTAATGATTGGATCACCATTCTCAGCATAGAATACAGGAATTGGCACACCCCATGCACGTTGACGAGAAATACACCAGTCACCACGGTCACGAACCATGTTATGAAGACGAGTTTCGCCCCATGCTGGTACCCATTTTGTTTCCGCAACAGCTTCTAATAACTCTTTACGGAATGCTTCAATAGATGCAAACCACTGTGCTGTCGCACGGAAAATAATAGGTTTTTTCGTTCTCCAATCATGTGGATATGAATGCGTAATGAATGTTAGCTTCAGTAATGCGCCTACTTCTTCTAATTTTTCTGTAATTGGCTTGTTAGCTTTATCATAGAATAAGCCTTCAAATCCAGGTGCTTCCTCTGTTAATACACCTTTATCATCAACTGGGCAAAGTACTTCTAAGCCATACTTTTTACCAACAATAAAGTCATCTTCCCCGTGTCCTGGTGCTGTATGAACACAACCTGTACCTGCATCTGTTGTTACGTGATCTCCTAGCATAACTAATGAATCACGATCGTAGAATGGATGCTTTGCAACTGTATACTCAAGCTCACTACCTTTTACTGTTTTCACAACTTCAGCGTTTTCCCACTCTAACGTTTTTGCAACTGTCTCAAATAGTTCAGAAGCAATAATATATTTTTCATCATTTACTTTTACAATAGCGTATTCAAGTTCTGGGTGAACAGAAATACCTAAGTTTGCAGGCAACGTCCAAGGCGTTGTTGTCCAGATAATGTATTTCTCATCACCTTCTAATACGTTCTTTCCATCTTTTACAGGAAATGCTACGTAAATAGATGCAGATTTTTTATCTTGGTATTCAATTTCAGCTTCTGCTAAAGCTGATTCACTCGTTGGTGACCAATAAACTGGTTTTTGTCCTTTATAGATATAACCTTTTTTCGCCATATCACCAAACACTTTAATTTGTTGTGCTTCATATGCTGGCTCTAAAGTAATGTATGGGTTATCCCAATCAGCACGTACACCTAAACGCTTAAATTGCTCACGCTGACGTTCTACTTGTTCATATGCATACTCTGCACATAACTTACGGAACTCAGCAACTGTCATTTCTTTACGCTTCACACCTTTATTTGTTAAAGCTTGTTCAATTGGTAAACCGTGTGTATCCCAACCTGGGACATATGGTGCACAGAAACCAGTCATTGATTTATAACGAACGATAAAGTCTTTTAATACTTTATTTAATGCATGTCCCATATGAATGTCACCATTCGCATATGGAGGTCCATCATGCAGTACAAATAAAGGACGACCTTTCGTATGTTCTTGTACCTTTTCATAAATATTCATTTCCGCCCACTTTTCTTGCATTGCAGGCTCACGTTTTGGTAAATTCCCACGCATCGGGAACTCTGTTTTTGGCATTAGTAATGTATTTTTGTACTCCATGCTCAATTCCTCCTTACATGTATAAAAGAAAGACCTAAAAAACGGAATAAAAAAGAGACTTTCTCATCCCAAAAAGGGACGAGAAAGTCTCCCGCGGTACCACCCTAGTAGATTCTATACGTATGTATACAATCCTCTTTATATTCTTAACGCGAATATACGCCTACGCTTACTCTATTTGTTCAGCGCGGAACTCCAGGGTGATATTCCCATTATCTCCTTATCCTGAGCTTACACCATCCTCAGTTCGCTATATAAGGTATGAAAAAGGTACTTATCCCTATCTTCGTTTTTCTTAATAAATATGTTGTTTAAAATTATATGTAATAATGAGAAAAACGTCAAGCTTACACTGTTTCTTCTTTTTTCAACAGCTCGTCTACTTCGTCTTCTAACTCAATTAGTTTATCCCAATCATCGTTGTTTAACATTTCAAGCTGTGTTTCTAATAACATACGGAAACGAGTGCGGAATACTTTCGCTTGTTTCTTTAGCTCTTCAATATCAAAAGCAACTTTTCTTGATTTTACTAAAGCTTCGTTAATAATACGGTCTGCATTCTTTTCAGCTTCACGTACAATTAATTTCGCTTCTTTTTGGGCATTACGTTTTACTTCTTCCGCTGCTTCTTGTGCAACAACGATAGATTTGTTTAACGTATCTTCAATATTAGAGAAATGATCTAACTTCCCTTCTAATTGCGCAACTTGTTCTTCTAAAGCTTTTTTCTCACGAATGACTAATTCATAATCTTTGATAATTTGATCAAGAAACTCATTTACTTGATCCTCATCATAGCCACGGAATCCGCGACCAAATTCTTTGTTATGAATATCTAATGGTGTTAACGGCACAACGCCACCTCCAAGTAGTTATCTAAATTTCCTCTTTCAATTATATCTTTTCTTCGACAAAATAGGAGGATTTCCTTCTAAAAAACCAATCATTTTAGTATACCATACAAAATTCTCCATTTGTCGCGCTTTGTTCTACCTTCTACAGAAAACAATTTACTGCGTCCATATCCTCTCACTGAAAAAACATCTCCTGGATAACATTCATAAGAGGTTTGCTCCACTGTTTTCCAATTCACTTTTACTAAACCATTTTTTATGAAAGGTTGTACTTTTTGCCTAGATATATGTAACATTTCAGCTAACATAACATCTAAACGAAGTGAAGAAACCGTTCCGGATTTCTCCCCCCACGTTTCTTGTATCTGTAGAATTTTTTCCCCTTGCACTGGTGATAAGGAGACTTTCACTTTTCCTATAGATTGTAAGTTCATCTCAATATAAGATACAACTTCTTTCGCGACTACAATTTGGGCACGATCTTCTTGAAGCAAAATATCACCACATTTTTCTCTCGTTAAACCGAGAGACATAAATGTACCTAATATTTGCCTATGCTCTAGCGTATAAAACTTGGAAGGATAGTCAATTTCCAATACTTCTACTTGAAATTCCTCTTCATTTATTACTAGATAGTCCGGATAAATGAGTGCTCTTTTGCGCTCTGCTTGAGACGTTGCACCATCAAATTGTACAGCAACATCTCCTTGTCCTATTACCATCGTGACAATTTGTTGTTGTCTTGGATCAAGAAAGTCTGTTAACTTCACTTGATGGTACTCTGCTGCTCGCTTCCACTCTAACACTTTATCCACAAAGACCACTTCATCAGGTCTAAAATGCTCGTAGATGCTCATGTATTTAACCTCTTACTATAAGAAATAGCCGAATAAAGTTACTAAACCACTTGTAGCAAGTCTCAACGCAAAAATCGCAACAAGTGGTGAGATGTCAATCATACCAAGCGGCGGAATAAATCTGCGAAATGGTTCTAAATACGGTTCACAAATACGGGCAAGAAAATCTCCGAAAGTTGATTCCTTTGCACCTGGGAACCATGATAGGAGAATGTAAATAATAAGTGCCCACGAGTAAATCTCGATAGCAGTAACTAAAAGCCTTAAAACTGTTTCCATGGCGTATTACCACCTCTTTATATTTGTGTCTTCTTCTTCACCGAATAACTCTGAAATTGCACCAACTATATCTACATTTTCAGGCGTACACATAAATGTTTTCGGTCCTATTTTTTGAATGTCCCCGCCTATAGCGTATACAGTACCACTTAAAAAGTCAACGATACGTACAGCTTGATCCGTAGACATTCGTTGTAAATTAATTACAACAGCTCGTCTACCTTTTAAATGGTCCGCAATTCCTTGCGCTTCCGAATATGTGCGTGGTTCTAATAAAACAACTTTTGAGGATTGCTTCGCTGTTTCAATGCTCACAACATTTTGTTTCGTTTGCGCTTTTGGAAACGTAACATCTTGTTGTTCTGGCGGATCTTGCTGCTTCTTCATGTCCGTTTGCTCCTTTTCATAACTATATTGAGCTGCTTCTTTTTCTTCAGGTGTATCAAAAAAGAAGTATTTTACTTTTGACCAACTCATAATAAGATTCTCCTTCCTTTTACGCTTTTCCTACTAAAATCGTCCCCAAACGAATGTATGTAGCACCTTCTTCAATTGCAATGGTGTAATCATTAGACATTCCCATTGATAATTCTTTACATGGCGCATGTAATAATTCTAACTCCTGCACCTTTGTTTGTAGCATACGTAATGTCTTAAAACAGCGTCTGATTTCTTCCTCTTCTTCTGTAAACGGAGCCATTGTCATTAGTCCAACCACTTCAATCTTATCCAATTCTTGCAAACTTTGAATAAAAGAAACGGTTTCTTCTATTGCCAATCCTTGCTTTGATTCTTCAGATGATGTTTTCACTTGAATAAAACATTTCACTTTCTTATCCGCACGTTTTTGAATTTCTTTTGCAAGTGAAAGACGATCTAATGAATGTAAATAATCGATTTCATTAATGATTTCTTTTACTTTTCTCGTTTGTAATGATCCAATAAAATGCCAATTCACTTTTGAACCGAAATGTTCATACTTCTGTAAGAAACCTTCATTTCTATTTTCACCTAAATCGATAATTCCTGCTTCAATTACTTCGTTTGTTTTTTCAATTCCTACCGTTTTTGTAACTGCAACGAGTTTAATATCTTGCAAAGAACGTCCCGCTCGCGCGCAAGATTGTTTAATTGCTTCGTTTACAGTTGTTAAATTTTTTTGTACTGTCACTTGCTTTCATCCTCCTTAAAACCTATGAAACTCAACATTCTCCCTGTCTTACCTTGATCACGACGATGAGAGAAAAACAGTTGTTCTTCACAGCTTGTACAAAGAGATGACATTACAATATTCTCTTCTTTTATGCCTGCTTGTACACATAATATACGATTAATTTCTTTTAAATCAATTGCGTACTGTCCGTCTGAAACTTTTTTATAAGGAACAGAACCGTTTACTACTTGCTCTGCTGCTGTTAACACTCGATCATCAACAACGTAACAACAAGATCCAATTGCTGGTCCAATCGCAACATGAATTTCATCACTCGAAATCCCTTCTGCATTCCATTTTTGAATCATTTCTTTTGCAATCTCTTTTACAGTCCCTTTCCATCCAGCATGCGCAAGTCCTATCATACCATGTGATGGTGCATAAAAATAGAGTGGAACACAATCCGCATAACAAGATGTTAAAAGAACATCATTATTAGTCGTATAAATGCCATCTGTTTTTGAAATGCCGTCTTCATATGAATAAACGCCACTTCCTTTTTCCTGTTGTCCTACTTTTTCAACATGATGATCATGAACTTGTTCAGAGCAAATCCAGTTTTCTAATGGTTTTTGTAACTTATTTGCTAAAATGCGTCTATTTTCATGAACGTTCTCGGCAATATCATTCACATGTAATCCTAAATTCATTGCATGAAAGGAGCCCGTACTTACCCCACCATCTTTTGTCGTAAATCCAGCAGTAATGTTTCCAAGTTCTTTCCACGCTTCTAAATACAGTATACCGTCCACATATTTAAATGGTTCTCTCATAAGGCTGCTCCTTTTAATTAAAATAACATAAAAAAGCATGGTACTTCCTGTCTATTTTACCATACTTTTATTTTTTCATAATCCTAACAGAAAAAAAAGAGGAATTTGTAATATTCTTTATGAAATTGTCGGTGTTTGTATTGATTCTGTTACAGAATTAACAGGATTTACTCTAACAAGTATGACATCTTCCCCAATTTTCACAATTTCTTTCCAAGGAATTACAATTTCTACGTCTTTCCCAAAAATCCCAAACATACGTGCCTGTTTAGAAATAATAATAGAATCGATCTTCCCTGTGTTCATATCAATTTCAATATCGCCAATATTCCCCAGCCTTTTTCCGTCTGAAACATTTATTATATCTTTCATCTGCAATTCCGAAATTTGTATCACTTTCATCCTCTCCCTTATATATGACGAATCGAAAAAACATTGTTTCACAAATGAACAGGAAGCACCCTCTTACCAACCTCATATTATTTTCATTATATGAACACAACTATCCTACTATGAGCGCAAACAAACTATATGACATATAAAAAGGTCTCACCATAAATGGTGAAACCTTATCCTTGAATCGTCTTATTCATTTGTTTAATAGCTGATTTCTCTAAACGTGACACTTGTGCTTGAGAAATCCCAATTTCTTCTGCAACTTCCATTTGTGTTTTTCCTTGAAAGAAACGTTTTCGAATAATCATTTTCTCACGATCATTTAAACGCTTCATTCCTTCTTTTAGAGCTAACTCTTCAACCCACTGCTCGTCCTTTTGTTTTTCATCACTTAACTGATCCATAACAAAGATAGGATCCCCCCCATCGTTATAAATCGGCTCAAATAATGAAACTGGATCTTGAATTGCATCTAAAGCAAAAACGATTTCTTCATGAGTCACTTCAAGCACTTTTGCAATATCCATTGCTGTTGGTTCTTTTGAATTTTCTGCAATCAACTTTTCTCTTACTTGTAACGCTTTATACGCAATATCTCGTAAGGAGCGAGATACGCGAATCGGATTGTTATCACGCAAATATCTGCGTATTTCCCCAATAATCATCGGCACAGCATACGTTGAAAATTTTACATTTTGGCCTAAATCAAAATTATCAATGGATTTCATAAGTCCGATACAACCAACTTGAAATAAATCGTCAACATATTCTCCTCTGTTATTAAATCTTTGGATGACGCTCAGTACAAGACGTAAGTTTCCATTCACTAATTTCTCTCTTGCGCTTATCTCTCCACTTTGCATTTCACGAAATAATTTACGCATTTCATCATTTTTTAGTACGGGAAGTTTAGCTGTATCAACACCGCAAATTTCTACTTTGTTTCTCGTCAAAGTGTTCCCTCCTATCGGGAGTTGCTGTACAGTGTAAAGTATTTCCTTTGAAGGGGATTTTATGCATGCGGTTTTCTCTTCATTTTTCATTTTCGTTGTCTCTCCTCATACAACGAAAGAGAATAAGACCAGCCTACATAACGGCTGGTCTTATTCTTTACACCATTTTATTAAATTCTTTTCGTAACCTTTTTATGATTCTTTTTTCCAAACGCGAAATGTATGACTGTGAAATCCCAAGCATATCTGCTACATCTTTTTGCGTCTTTTCCTCTCCTCCAGCGAGCCCAAACCGAAGTTCCATAATTTGTTTTTCACGATCATTCAATTGATGTAATGCTTTCATTAGAAGATGACGATCAACAGTAGCTTCTAAATCTTTTGTAATAATATCATCGTCTGTCCCTAATACATCTGATAATAAAAGTTCATTCCCGTCCCAATCGATGTTAAGTGGTTCATCAAAAGAAACTTCTGAACGATTTTTATTATTGCGGCGTAAATGCATTAAGATTTCATTTTCGATACAACGTGAGGCATATGTTGCTAATTTTATTTTCTTTTCTGGATTAAATGTATTTACCGCTTTAATAAGCCCGATTGTTCCAATGCTAATCAAATCTTCAATATTTATCCCTGTATTTTCAAACTTTCTTGCTATATATACGACTAGCCGTAAATTACGTTCAATCAGTAACGACCTTGCCGCCTGATCTCCTTTTGGCAATTTATTTAATAAAACTTCCTCTTCTTCTTTCGTTAACGGCGGTGGTAACGCTTCACTTCCACCAATGTAATAAATTTCATCGGTCTTAATTCCTAATTTCAACAATACTTTATACCAAAGGTATACTAAATAAAATTTTAATTTCATCATATTATCCCGCCTCCCATTATTAAGCAATTACCATTTTTTGCGAAATTAACATTTTCGGATGCACAATACATTGATATTCTCCATTGGTTGACAACTGTTGTGTATTTAATCCAATCAATACTTTATTCACGACAATAGAACTACCTTCATGATAAATTTGTACACTTTCTGGCTTAATTGCCCATAAAAATTGATTCTCTACTCCTACTGCTCGGAAAGGAATTAAGCGTAATTTTGTCGCCCACCCAGAATCATTTTCTGGTATTTGAGGAATCTGTGTTTTGGAATAAATTTGTTCCGTTAACCAAGCTGGCAAACAATGTTCTAATGATGAAATATGCATAATCATAACAGGTGTTTTCGTTAACGGGTCGTAAAGTTGATTCCCACTATCAATTAAACCTGCGAGTTCTAGTTCCTCTTCAGCTAATTGAATTTTCAATTTCACAATTTGATCATAGTGTATTTTTGTAACCTCTACGCTTTCAATACGCTTTTTAGAAAAATAATAAATGACTGGAAAACCAAAAATAACGAACAACCAACTAATTGGGTCACCGTAAGAAATTGATTGAGATTGAACCAACCCATTTACCATTTCATTCGTTTGCAAAAAGAAATGAGTGCCCATTAATCCTCCGCCAACCATAAAGGTTACAAAGTAAAAAGTAAAAACAGTTTGTGCATAATTTCTAAATGTTGTAAACCCAAATGCTGTATACACAATAAGTAACGAGTACAGTAGTTTCATAATCGGATGTGTCATCATAGAAGCAAAAGGAGTAAAGGCAAAAATAACAATGGTTGAACCTATCAATGCCCCTAACACAAGCCTCCATCTTTTGATCTTCTTTTTTAACACGGTAGCCGTTAATAAAAGTAAAAGAAAATCAATGCAGGCGTTTAACAACCAAACAACGTCGGCGTAAACAACCAAACAATTCACCTCTTTTTTTAAGTTGAGACTAGTATAATGCATATCCAATAGGAAAGTGTGTCAATTTGCGGAGGTGTTTTTTTGTTATTTTGTGCTTTCTAGACATAATCTGTCGGTAAAAAATAAAAGTATATGTTTCATAGAATGCTATATACTTTTTACTTACATATAAAGTGAAACTTTAATCGCCACGCACCAATCGTGCTATCCGGCAAATAGCGGAATAGATTAAAATATATAAAATAAAAAAGACCTGCTTAGGCAGATCTTTTCCCTGTATAAAACAAAAAAGGAGCATAAATGCTCCTTTTCTTTTATCGTCTGCGACGATTACGTAAGAATGCTGGAATATCGATATCATCTGAATCTGAATGACGCTCATGTACAACTGGCTCTTCACGCTTCATTTCACGTTTTACTTCACGTTGTTTTGGTGGTTGAGCTACTGGCTGTTGCTGTTGTTGCGTGTGATTCACATTCGGACGGATAATTGGTTTTGGTGGTTGAGTTGCAATTGTATCATCAAAACCAGTTGCAATTACAGTTACAACGATATCATCTTTTAATCCTTCATTAATAACCGAACCGAAGATCATATTTACTTCTGGATCTGAAGCTGAAGCTACAATGTCTGCCGCTTCTTGTACTTCATATAAGCTTAAGTTAGCTCCACCCGTAATGTTCATGATAACACCTTGAGCTCCATCAATAGATGTTTCTAATAATGGACTAGAAATCGCTTTTTTCGCAGCTTCAGCAGCACGATTTTCTCCATTACCAGAACCAATACCCATTAAAGCAGAACCTCTATTAGACATAATTGTCTTTACGTCTGCGAAGTCTAAGTTAATTAAACCTGGTGTTGCAATTAAATCAGAAATACCTTGAACACCTTGACGTAATACGTTATCTGCTTCACGGAATGCCTCTAACATTGGCGTGTTTTTATCAACAATCTCTAATAAGCGATCGTTTGGAATTACAATAAGTGTATCTACATTTTCTTTAAATGCCGCAATACCAGATGCCGCTTGTGTTGCACGCTTACGTCCTTCAAATGTAAATGGGCGTGTTACAACACCAACTGTTAATGCACCTAATTCTTTTGCCACTTGAGCAACAACTGGAGCTGCACCAGTTCCAGTTCCGCCGCCCATACCAGCAGTTACGAATACCATATCAGCACCACGAAGTGCTTCTTGGATCTGTTCTTTACTTTCTTCTGCAGCTTTTTTCCCTACTTCAGGGTTTGCACCTGCACCAAGTCCACGTGTTAATTTTCCACCAATTTGCATTTTCGTTTCAGCTTTTGATAGATTTAATGCTTGTGCATCAGTATTCACAGCGATAAAGTCTACACCTTGTACACCGTGTTCAATCATACGGTTTACAGCATTGTTTCCGCCACCGCCGACACCGATAACTTTTATATTCGCTAATTGATCTTGAGTAGTATCAAACTCTAACATGTCGAAATCCCCCTAGAACCTCATTTTTCGTGTCCAATTTTAATCCCATAAATAACGGAATACACGTTTTACTTTTGACATCATACGGTCATCATTTTGATTATTATTGTTTTGATTACGCGTTTTTTGTTTCGCAGGTTGCTGTTGTACCGGCGTTGGAGCTGGTGCTGGTACTGGTTCAAAATGCTCTTGTTTTTCCTGCACATTTTTCCCACGCAACTTAGCTTTTTGATAAGAATGTTTAATTAATCCTACTCCACTTGTATATTGGGGCTCACGCACGCCAATATAATCAGGAGTTGCTATACGAACATTTTCATGTAAAATATCATATGCAAGATCAAGAACACCTGGCATAGAAGCAATTCCACCAGTTAGTACATAACCAGAAGCTACTTGCTTTACCCCTAACTTACGCACTTCATCTTGAACAAACATTAAAATTTCCTCTACACGAGCCTCTATTATATCCGATAATTCCAACTGAGAATATTGTTCTGTTTGATCGCTTCCCATAATAGGAACCGTAAACATCTCTTCTTCAGACGCTGTATCATAAAAAGCATGTCCATATTTCAACTTAATTTGATCTGCATTTTCTGTTGAAGTTTTCAACCCAATCGCAATATCTTTCGTTATATGGTCTCCACCTAATGGTAATACGCTCGTCGCTTGTAACTCTCCATCTTTAAAAATAGATAAAGTTGTAGATCCTCCCCCCATATCAACAAGGGCTACTCCTCTATTTTTTTCATCTGAAGATATAGCAACTGTTGCAGCCGCTAAAGGTTGAAGACAAATATCAACAATTTCAAGACCTGCTTTTTCTACACAACGAAGTAGGTTATGTAGTAAAGTTCTCGAGCCTGTAATAAGTGTACCTTCCATTTCTAATCTTACACCGATCATCCCGCGCGGATCGTTAATCTCGTCAAGACCGTCTACAATGAACTGTCGAGGTACCACATCAATAAACTCACGTTCTGGAGCAATTGACACAACTTGTGCTGCATCTAGAACGCGTAAGACATCTTCATTCCCGATTTCACGATCTTCATTTGAAACAGCGACTACTCCGTGACAAGGAAGTAGCTGTACCTGGTTTGCATTGACACCTACTACAACTTGCTCAATGTGGATTCCCACCATGCGCTCAGCTTGTTCAATTGCTTTTTTAATTGATCGAACAGTCTCGTCTATATCAACTATCGATCCCTTCTTTAAACCATTTGATTTTACATTTCCAACACCAATAATGTTTAAGCTGTCATTAACCATTTCACCAATGATGACTTTAACATTGGATGTACCGATGTCAAGACTAACATATATTTCATTGCTGTTCATTCTTTGGCACCTCCTTCTTTATTTATACCATACAACTCAATATATGGAACAACAATCGCAACTTTACTATTTATAAGAAAAATATTCAACGTCTTTATACGTTTCCCTTTTTTAACCCTATATTTTTCTTATTTTTATTTAACATTCATTTAAGAATATTGCAGTAAACTTTGAATAACTGCTTATCTTGAAATAATTCTATTTCAAGTGTAAAGATTACCGCCAAGTATAAGTCTACACTAAGATGTACTCATAGAAAAGTGAAACTTGTACCAATCCTAGTATGAATCTAAGAATTTTTACATATTTTTCATCAAATGAACCATTCTTGTAAATTCCTATGCACCAAGCAGAACGTTCGTTTCGTTTTTTTCTACAATAACGTAGTGAAAACTATCATTCTATTCTTTTTTTTCTTCTGCTCCTAATTCTTTCGTATACGCCCCTACTTCTAAGTCAATTAATACCTTTTTGCCTGGCTCAATTGTTTTTAAGATAAGTGGATAAGCTTCCATACGTTTTGCGAAATTTTGAATCGTAGTGCTCACTTCATACCCTTCATTCATATATAAAGTAAGGTGGTCTTCATTCGCATTTGTCGGTGAATAACGAATTTCAGAAATAGACCTTAAAATAGTTGGTGTTAATTTTTCAAGCTCAGCAATTAACTCCTTCATTTTCTCCTCTTTAAAAGGTTCAAAAATTGGCGCTGCAACAGGAAGTTTTCCGTTCGGGAGTACATCAAGTGTTTTCCCGTTCTCTAATAACGGTTGTAATTTCCCATCTTTGTTTATATAACCAATCGTTAAATATTCTTCAATATGAACGTCAATTTTATTTGGAAAACGCTTCTTTACATTTACTGCTTTAATTTCTTTTCGTTTCGTTAAGTTTTCTTCTGCTTTATGTGCTGTCACTCGGAAATAACTTGTATCATATGTCACACCTGATTCCTTCATCACTTGTTCATCTGTCATATAATGATTTCCAAACACGCTTATCTTTTTTATATTGCTAAGCGGAGACCGAAAATAAATTAAAAAGAGAACTAATAAAAATAAAATTGATATGTATAAAATCAACCGATGATTAACATCTTTCTTGTTTTTTTTCTGTTGATTTTTTAACTTTGGTACACGATCCTGTAGTTTAATCACTTTACTATTTTTCATGTACGATCCCCCTACGTAACATAAAGAACGGCATGTTCCTCATGCCGTTCTTATCTTCTTATTATAACATAAATGATAATGAGCGGAACGAATAACCGTTATCTTCCAATGATTTCTACTTCTGTATGCATTTCTACGCTAAATTTATCCTTGATTGTTTGTTTTACTAATGCTATTAAAGATAATACATCTTGCGCGCTAGCTCCACCAGTATTAATAATGAAGTTTCCATGCATTTCAGAAATTTGAGCTCCACCTATTTGATAACCACGAAGCCCCGCCTTCTCTATTAAATCTCCTGCAAAGTATGGAATTGGATTCCGAAACACACTTCCTGCACAAGGGTGATTCCATGGCTGTGTTTCACGACGGTAATCTTTATTCTTTTGCATGACACTTACAATTCCCTCACGCTCTCCTATCTGCAATTGAAACTCAGCTTCCAAAACAATACCAGGACGTTTCGTTTGCAATACAGATGTACGATAGGAAAACTCCATTTCTTCATGCGTTAACCAGTCAATTGTTCCATCTTCAAACAAAATAAGAGCTTTTGAGAATATGTTTGATATATCCGATTTATGTGCTCCTGCATTCATATACACTGCACCGCCAACACTTCCTGGAATACCACTTGCAAACTCCAGACCAGCTAACCCTTGACGACTAAGTAAAGTTGATAATTTAATCAGGGGATACCCACCACCAACTCTTACTCTATGTTTTTCGACTTCTAAGTGGTCTAATCCTTCTCCTAAACGAATAACGACACCTTCTATCCCTAGATCAGATACAAGAAGGTTCGAACCGCGACCAATTACAGTCCACTTTGTTTTATATTTCTTTACTAACTGCAACGTTTTTTCAATACCGGCAACATGCTTTGGCACAATTAAAATATCAGCTGGTCCACCTATTTTCATAGTTGTATAACGTGCTAACGGTTCATCCACTAACACACGACCAACCTTTGCTTCTATAAGCTCATTTACTAATTGCTCCATAAACAATCTCCCCCATACTAAGCATCCTTATTACAGTAGTATGCAGGGCGTTCACCTAACGTTATTTTTTTACAAGCTTATTCATTACTTCATACAACTTATTTGCTGCATCTGGAATACCTAATTGCCCAGCAGCAAGCTTCATATTTTGTAATGTTTGTGCATCTAATAAAATCTCGTCAATATCACGAATAAGTGTTTCAGCTGTTAAATCTTTTTCAAGCAACATTTTTGCTGCTCCTTTATCGACAACAGAACGTGCATTTTTTTCCTGATGGTTATTTGTTACATAAGGACTCGGAATTAACACACTTGGCTTACCTAACGCTGTTAATTCTGCAAGTGTTGTTGCTCCAGCTCTTGAGACAACAAGGTCTACACCTGTAAGTACTTCTGGCATATTATGAATGAAAGGTTTAATAATAACATTATTCGGGTTCCCTTTTTGCTTCACTGCATCCATCACTTTGTCGTAATGAACTTCACCTGTTACATACAATATTTCGTAACTTTTATTTCCAAACTGTTCAATTGCCTCTACGAAAGCATCGTTAATTGGTCTAGCCCCACGGCTGCCACCAAAAATAAGCACGGATTTTTTAGGAAGAGATAAACCTACTGAACGTTTTCCTTTCATTCCATTTTGATCCATTACTTCTGACGCTCGTGGGTTTCCAGTCATGACCACTTTTGACTGCGGAAAATGTTCTGCAGCCGCTTCAAAACAAACTGCAACTTTATCAACATAGCGGCTTAAAAATTTATTCGTTACACCAGGTACACTATTTTGTTCATGTACAATAGTTGGAATACCTAATTTTGCCGCAGCATATACAACAGGTCCACATACATATCCACCTGTTCCAATTACAATATCTGGATTGAAACGACGAATATATCGTTTACTATCTTGTACACCTTTTAGAAAACGCATCACCGTTTTCACGTTATCTAACGATATTTTACGCTTAAATCCACTTATAACAATAGATTGAAACGGTATACCTGCTTTGGGCACGATTGTGCTCTCTAATCCATTCTCCGTACCAATATATAAAAACCTTGCTTCCGGATTTAATTTTTTTATTTCTCTTATTAAAGCAAGAGCCGGATAAATATGACCTCCAGTGCCCCCACCACTTACTAATACACGCACTACTAACTCCTCCGCTTCTCTTTTTCTTATTACAGTCGTATTTATTTCTATATACATATTGTTTCTTCGTACACATACGAAAAACCCTGTCTTATAAAACAGGGTTTAGTAGCGAGAATGGCGACTTATATTTAATAATACACCTACTGCCATTAACATTAATGTCAAACTTGATCCACCATAACTTAAAAACGGCAAAGTAATACCCGTAACAGGCATCAATCCTGTTACAACACCAACATTAATCATTACTTGAATCGCAATCATCGCCACAATACCTACTGCTAAAAACGTACCATATAAATCTGGCGCTCCTAAAGCTATACGAATCCCACGCCATAATAATAGACTAAATAATAATAACACAAATGAACCACCAATAAAACCTAATTCCTCGGATAAGATTGCAAATATAAAGTCTGTTTGCGGTTCAGGTAAATAAAGAAACTTTTGTCTACTTTGTCCAAGTCCAAGCCCGAATAATCCACCTGGTCCAATTGCGAGTAACGATTGAATAATTTGAAATCCACTTCCAAGCGGATCTGACCACGGGTCTAAATATGATGTAATACGTTTCATCCGATACGGTGCTGATGCAATTAGCCCTACAAATCCTGCTACACCAAGCAAACCAAACATTGCAAAGTGAAAGACTCTTGCTCCTGAGATAAATATCATAACGATACATGTCCCAACCATTACCGTCCCTGTACCAAGGTCGGGCTGTAACATAATCATTCCGAAAGCAAGAAATACAAAACCTAAAGCTGGTAGTAAACCACGTTTAAAAGAGGTAATTAATTTTTGTCGTTCCGCTAAAAATTTCGCTAAGAAAATAATCATCGCAAACTTCATAAATTCGGACGGTTGAATGGAAAATGCCCCGATTCCAATCCAACTTCGCGCTCCTCCTCGAACAAGACCTACTCCAGGAATAAGAACGAGAATAAGAAGAACGAAGCAAACTAGCAAAATTACTTTTGAATACGTACGCCACACCCAATAATCAATTTTCATAATAAAAAACATAGCCACTACACCAAGACCTGCGAATAGCAATTGCCTTTTTGCAAAAAAGAATGAGTCCCCCATTTTATAAGAGGCCCAAACCGCACTCGCACTATAAACCATAATCATTCCGATTGTTAACAACGCAAGTGTAACGATGATGAGAATAAAATCAGGCGTTTTCTTCATTACCCATAAACACCACCTCTTTAGGCAGAAACTTTTGCCCTATGTAACAAAACATCAGTAGGTGTTAGCCTACTGATGTTTTGATTTACTTTATATAAGTTTATGCACAGCTTGTATAAAAATGTCTCCTCTTTCTTCAAATGTTTTAAATTGATCCCAGCTTGCACATGCTGGAGAAAGAAGAATTACATCGCCATCTGTAGAATGAGCATAAGCTTTCACTACAGCTTCATCTAAAGTATCGACACTTTCAATTGTATCTAATCCCGCTTTTTCTGCAGCTCTTACTAATTTTGGAGCTGTTTGTCCAAATGTTACAATCGCTTTAACATTTTTGAAATACGGAATTAAATCATCGAATTCATTTCCACGATCCAGCCCACCTGCTAATAACACAGTCGGTTGTGTAAACGCAGATAAAGCTTTCTCTGTCGCTAACATATTCGTTGCTTTTGAGTCATTATAAAACTTACGGTTATTTATAGTTGTTACGTATTCTAAACGATGTTTTACACCTGTAAAACGTTTTAAAACTGCCGTAATCGCTTCATTAGAAACACCCGATAATTTTGCGATACTCATCGCTGCTAAAATATTTTCTAAATTATGTTGACCAGGTAAAACGATATCGCCTACTTCAACAACTTTTTCACCTTTAAAATAAAGAGCATTATCTTTTATACACGCACCATCTTCAATTTCTTTCGTTGTTGAGAACAGTACTTTTTGACCTTTACTATAAGCAGATAAAGCCATCACATCTGCATCATCTGCATTTATTACACTATAATCATTTTCTGTTTGGTTTTTAAAAATATTCGCTTTTGCTAAACCATATTCTTTCTTCGTCCCATGATAATCTAAGTGGGCCTCAAATAAATTTAAAAACGCAGCAATTTTAGGTTGGAACAATTCTACTCCCATCAATTGGAACGATGAAAGTTCTGTAACTACAACTTCATTTTCTTTCGCATCCTGTGCAACTTCACACGCTACAGTTCCAATGTTTCCTGCAATTACGGGATGCTTTTGTCCTTCTTTTAGCATTTCAAATGTAAGCATTGTCGTCGTCGTTTTACCGTTAGACCCCGTAATCCCAACAAATGGTGCTTCTGAAATACGATATGCTAATTCAACTTCCGTAACAATTGGAATTTGCTTTTCTTTCGCAGCAACTAATATTGGATTAGAATACGGGATTCCTGGATTTTTTACTACAAGAGAAATATTTCTCTCTAATAATTCTAAAGGATGACCACCGCATACAACATCCATTCCTTTTGCTTGTAATTCTGCAGCAAGTACATTCTCTGCTAAAGGCTTTCCGTCATTTACAATAACATTTGCCCCTAACTTTTGTAGCAATGTAGCTGCTGCATAACCACTTTTTGCAATGCCTAATACAAGAATATTCTTATTTTGAAATTCAGTTACAGTTTTCAATTACATCCACACCCCGATATAAATTCCTAACACAGCTAATAAAAATCCTACAGACCAAAACGTCACAACGACACGCCATTCTGACCAACCACATAATTCATAATGATGGTGTAATGGACTCATTTTAAAGACACGTTTTCCTGTTGTTTTAAACGAAATAACCTGAATAATAACCGATAAAGTTTCCATTACGAATACTCCGCCAATGATTACAAGTAGCAATTCTTGTTTTAATAAAATTGCTACAGCTGCAATGGCTCCACCTAAAGCTAATGAACCTGTATCTCCCATAAACACTTTTGCTGGATTCGCATTGAATACTAAAAATCCAAGTACAGCTCCTACAACTGCCATACAGAATATCGCTACTCCAAATTGCTCTTGTGCCACAGCAATTATACTAAATGCTCCAAATGCAATAGCAGCTGTTCCTGATAATAAACCATCTAAACCGTCAGTTAAGTTAACTGCATTTGATCCACCAATAAGCATAAATAGTACAAGTACAAAATACGCCCAACCTAATTCAAACTTAACATCCGTTCCCGGAATCATGATGTATGTGTGGAACGCTTGCCCTTTTCCAATTAAAAAGAACGCAATAGCAATAACAAGCTGACCTACTAATTTTTGTTTTGATGTTAAACCAAGATTTCTCTTCTTAACTACCTTTATGTAGTCATCTAAAAATCCAATCAATCCGTAACCAAATGTCACTAATAGTAATAACGATACCTCTGCACCTAAATGATTAAACTTAATCGCCATAATAAGTGAAGTTACCATCATAGATACGTATATGACAATACCACCCATTGTCGGTGTCCCTGATTTTTTTTGATGTGATTTTGGTCCCTCATCACGAATACTCTGTCCGAACTTTAATTTTCTTAAAAATGGAATAAACAATGGCGAAAGGGCAACAGAAATTAAGAATGCTACCCCAGCCGTTACTAATAAACCTTGCTCAAGCACATGTAGTCCTCCTCTCACGTTGTTACTCTTCGTTGTTTAAACGCTCTGTAATTGCTTCTTTAGCGATTTCACGATCATCAAAATGATGAACATCTTTACCAATAATTTGATATGTTTCATGACCCTTACCAGCAATAATGATAATATCTTCAGCTTTTGCGTTAGCAATTGCATGGTATATCGCTTCTTTTCTATCAATAATTACTTCATAATTTTTTCCATTTGCACCATGTACCATATCATCTAAAATAGCTCCTGGCTCTTCACTTCTTGGATTATCTGAAGTGTAAATGGCGTGAGTTGCATATCGTGTTGCAACACTTGCCATGATTGGTCTCTTCGTTCTATCTCTATCACCGCCACAACCGACGATGCAATATACGTCACCTTTTGCAAACTGTTTTGCTGTTTTCAATACATTCTCTAAGCTATCTGGTGTATGTGCATAATCAACAATAACTGTATAATTTTGTCCACCATCAACTACTTCAAAACGTCCTGGAACTCCAGCTAGTTCCTTTATTACATCAATGATTGTTTCTAAACTTACACCAGAAACAAGTCCTGCCGCTGTCGCAGCTAGTACGTTATATACATTAAATTTCCCAATTAATTTCATCGTAACATTTACACTCTCATACGGTGTTACAAGCGTAAATGTAGTTCCACCACTTGTCATAACGATATCTTTTGCCATAACATCACTTGTTGTATCAATTCCATACGTTACAACAGTTGCTGCAGTACTTCTCATATATTCCGCTGTTACAGCATCATCGTTATTCAATACCGCGTATTTTTCACGATTATGATTATAACTATTGCCAAGTTGCGCAAATAGCAACCCTTTTGCATGTTTATATTCTTCCATCGTTTTATGATAGTCTAAATGATCTTGTGTTAAATTTGTAAACACTGCTACATCGTAATCACATCCGTGTACACGGCCAAGATCTAAAGCATGTGACGAAACTTCCATTACTGTGCTATCCACACCGTGTTCAACCATTTTTGCAAACGTCTGTTGAAGTGTTAGT
The DNA here is from genome assembly GCF_006349665.1 of Bacillus sp. CD3-5. Taxonomy (NCBI): domain Bacteria; kingdom Bacillati; phylum Bacillota; class Bacilli; order Caryophanales; family Bacillaceae; genus Bacillus; species Bacillus sp. CD3-5. Next base: position 185,366 of record NZ_VEPX01000003.1, read on the forward strand.
GCATCTGGTGTTGTATTTTTCACCTCAAATGTTTCATCACCGATTTTCATATTAATCGTTCCAATTAGCCCCGTTTTATGACCATGTGCGCGCATAATCTCATCCATAATATGCGATGTTGTTGTCTTTCCATTTGTACCTGTAATACCGATTAAATGTAACTTGTGTGTTGGTTGACCATAAAAATAATCAGCTAAAACCGCTAACGAACGAAAAGTATTTTTCACAAGTACAACTGGAACGTCAACATCAATTGGTCTTTCCGCAACAATAGCAGCCGCTCCTTGTGCCGCTGCTTGCTTAGCAAAATCATGGCTATCAACCGTATATCCTTTCATACATACAAATAAGCTTCCTTCTTTCACTTTACGTGAATCAGCTTCTATAGATGTGATTTCTGGATTTTCTTTTGGAACAACTGGAAAATCATGCAAACATGATACAAGTGTATGCAACTTCATTTCACTAAACCCTCTCTACATTGTGTATTTATCTCTTTTATTAATAAGCAACACGTTACCTCCTAATTATGTAAAATAGGAGGTAAGTGCTACTGTGTCTAATAAATAGACCTATTTATAACCGAGACTCTTGCGGTCTCAAATTAAGTAACTCTTCTATAAAGAACTCACTTCCACCAATTGTACCATAAAACGTACTAGGTTACCTTTAATTCCCGAAGTAAATTCTAATTTTTGAGCCTTCTTTCACTTTAGCTCCTGCTTCCGGGGACTGTTTAATGACTTTCTCTCCATCTCCGCTTATATCAAGCTTCAAATCAACGAGTTGCGTCTGTAAGTCTTTCTTTTTCATACCAATTAAATTCGGAACTTCCACAGTTGGTGTATCGCCCCATTTATATTCTCTCTCAACTTGTTCTTTTCTCGGTTTCACTCCCATAACAGGAAGTGCATCCCGCAGAATATTCCCAACAATTGGAGCTGCTACTACTCCACCAAATTGCGTTACACCTTTCGGATTATCAACAGCAACATAAACAACAATTTCCGGATCATCTGCTGGAGCAAAACCGATAAAAGATACAATATAATTATTCTCTAAATATTTACCATCTTTCACTTTTTGAGCCGTACCTGTTTTTCCACCTACACGATACCCATCAATGAAAGCACCTTTACCAGATCCTTTTGCTACAACATTCTCTAATGCATACCGAACTTTTTCTGAAGTTTCCTTGGAAATAACTTTTCTTTTTTCCACAGGTGTCTTTTTACTTACAACTTGATTGTTTTTCGGATCAATAAATTCTTTAGCTATATACGGTTGATACAAAGTTCCACCATTTACAGCCGCTGCTACCGCCGCTACTTGTTGGATTGGCGTAACAGAAACACCTTGACCGAATGAAGTTGTTGCTTGCTCGACTGGACCGACTTTATCTAAATTAAATAAAATCCCACTACCTTCACCTTGCAGATCGATTCCTGTCTTCTGTCCAAAGCCGAAATTACGAATGTATTTAAACAATCGGTCTTTACCAAGACGATCACCCAGTTCGATAAATCCTGGGTTACAAGAGTTTTGAACTACTTCTAAAAACGTTTGGCTACCGTGGCCTCCTGCTTTCCAGCATTTCAATCTTGCTCCACCAACTTCAGCTGCTCCATCATCATAAAACGTATCTTTCTCTAAGTCTACTAAATTTTCATTCAAAGCTGCGGCTAACGTAATGATTTTAAATGTTGAACCAGGTTCATACGTACTCCATACTGGTAAATTTCTATTGTACACTTCTGGAGAAACACTTTGAAAATCTGCCGGATCAAAACTCGGCCGACTCGACATACCTAAAATTTCACCATTTTTCGGATTCATCGCAATCGCAATCATACCATCTGGATTATATGTCGACTCTGCAATATTCATTTCTCTTTCCATAATTCTATTAATACGTGCATCAATTGTTAAACCTAAATTCAAACCAGCTTCTGGTTTTTTGAAATCATCACCAACATTAGGCATCCTTTGCCCTTTTGCATCTGCAAAAAAGCGCACATGACCTTCATCACCATTCAGCTCTTTATCATAATACTTTTCTAGTCCCATAAGACCTTGGTTATCACTACCTGCAAACCCTAATACGTGTGATAAAAAGTTGCCAAATGGATAGTACCGGATAGAGTCCTCTGCGATATAAACACCTTTCAAACTTAATCCTCTTACCTCTTTCGCCTTATCATGTGATATTTTCCTTCCGCCTTTATCTAACCTTACAATTGATTCTTTTTTTGTAATCCTCTTATAAATCTCATCTTTTTCCACACCTAATACTGCAGCTAACTTCTCTGCAGTCTCTGCTGGTTTTTCAATTTGCCTCGGTACAACAAAGACAGTTGGAGCACTTTTATTCGTGGCAAGTTCCACACCATTTCGGTCTAAAATTTTTCCACGTTCAGGTTCAAAAGTAATATTACGACTCCATGAATCTTTCGCACGATCCGTTAACATATTCCCAAGAAAAAATTGCACATATCCAAGACGAATATCGATGATAGTGAAAATAAGTATACCTGATATGAGTATAAAAATAAGTCGTTTTCTAACTGTTACATTTGATACACGCATATTGGAACAAGCCTCCCTTACGCCTAGCTTGTTCCAATATATGCTTGTACTTATTTAATTAGAACTTCTTCTCTTTTACCATTACGGCTTTTCTGCTTCTTGTTGTGGTTCAAGTGGCGGTACAAGTGTTACACCTAACTCTGTACCAGGTTGCAACAATGTTCCTTCTGGCACACTTTGTTCAGTTACGTATCCGGTACCAGTAGGTTTTAAGTTAAGCTTTAATGTTTTTGCTAAATTCATAACATCACGAAGTGCCCAGCCTTGTATATTTGGCATTGTAGGTTGATCTCCCACTAAGAACACTCGGTCACCCTTCAATGTTTGTTCAGTCGCTTTCGGTACTTGTTGCTGTACTTTCCCTTCACCTAATACGATTGGGCGAAGTTTTGCTTTATCAATAGCTTTTTTCGCTTCTTCCATCGTTTTTCCCGTTACATCTGGAACAGCAGTTTGCTGCTCTTTCACATATTTCTTCGGATCTTTCACTTCATTAGGCTTAATCTTTAAATACTCTAAACTATTCTTCGTTACATATTTAAAAATATCAGCTAAAGGTTGTGCACCACTCTCATCATCTTTCAACTTCGGTTTTTTAACAGCTACATATACAACAAGTTGCGGATCATCCATAGGTGCCATACCTAAGAACGAGAATATATAATTCTCTCTTCCTGTCATATAGCCACCTTTTCCATCCGGAATTTGCGCTGTTCCTGTTTTACCACCAACTGAATATCCATCGACTTTATAAGCAGTTCCTGTTCCTTTCGGTGATGTAACAACACGTTCTAATAACTGCCTTACTTGCGCTGCTGTCTCTTTTGTAACCGGTTTGCCCACTTCTTCTGGCTTATGTTCTAATTTTACTTCCCCTGTTATCGGATCTACAATTTTATCAATTGTATAAGGTTTCATCATTTTCCCATCGTTCGCAATAGCAGTTGCAGCTTGTACAAGCTGAATTGGTGTTACAGTAGAACCTTGTCCAAAAGCTGTCGTTACTTGCTGTATTTGCTGATCGAATAAAATGGTATTTGAACCTTCATCAGGTAAATCAATATTCGTTTTTTCATCTAATCCGAAAGCATGGATATATTTCCGGAAACGGTCTGGACCAAGTTTTTGATCACCTAAAATAGCAAACGCTACATTGGAAGAGCGCTCTACCCCTTCATCAAATGTGATAGATCCCCATCCAGCGCCGCCATTATGATCTTTTATTTTGCGGTTCCCGACTTGATATGTACCAGACTGATAATAATCTTGTCCCTTATACACACCTTCATTAATAGCTGCTGCTAGCGTGAAAATTTTCATTGTTGATCCAGGTTCAAATGCATTTGCAATTGCATCATTATAATAATACTCATTAATTTCCTGGTTCGGATCATAACTAGGTTTACTAGACATCGCTAATATTTTCCCTGTTTTTGGATCCGCAACAATTCCTATTAAGCTTTCCGGTTCATAATGTTTACTCGCTTCTTTCATCGCGTCTTCTAAATAACTTTGAATACGTTGGTCAAGCGTTAAATAAACATTATCACCATTTTTAGGTGCCTTTACATTCACTTTTCCACCGTCAAGAGATACTCCTTTACGGTCACCTGTATAAGCTACTTTTCCATTAGCAGCACCTAAATACTTATCCAAACTCTTTTCTAAACCAAATCGTCCTATAGCAATTCCTTTATCATCAGGTTTCGCGTAACCTACAACATAAGATGCGAAATCACCATTTGGATACACTCTTGCATTTTCTGTAATAAAAGATATGCCTGGCAATTTCAATGCTTCGATTTGTTCCTTCTGTTCCTTCGTCAAGCCCTTACCTAAATTCCCAAATTCTACTTGACTTCTACCTTCTTTATTTAACGTATCTAAAATCTTCTTTTCATCTTTTCCGAGTACGCCCGCAATTTTCTTGGCGGTATCCTCTTTATCCTCAACCGGCTTCGCACCTTTTAGTTCCGCTACAAGTTTATAAGAGTTTGCATCTTGCGCTAATACATGACCGTTTTGATCATAAATCGTCCCGCGATTTGCTTCGAGAACTCCTGTTTTACTATGTTTTTGCTGAGCGAGTTTATCCAAATCCTGATTATGCACTGTTCCTGTCGCTTGTATGTAAAAAAATCGGGCTAATAACAGCAAAAAGAGCAGGAGGAATAAAATCATAAAATACCCTGCTCCCTTATTGGTATGAAATTTAGTCATATTTCTCTTCATTTTCCCTTCACACCTATTGCCTTATTTGAGGCCTTTCACATTATTCGCATTAATTTCTAGCCCGTGTTTTTTTGCAACTTCAGCGATTCGTTCATAACGACTTAACTTCTCTACTTCAGCCTGTAACTCTTGATTTTCTTTTTGCTGCTGTACAATTTTTTGTTCTATTGTCGCAGCTTCTACATTAACTTGATAAAGGCCTGCTTTATTTCCAATAAATGCTACACAGGCATACAATAAAAAGCCAATAAACGCTACATACAACAGTTTTTCGATTCTTGTAATCTTCGCTTTAGCTTTTGGCTGAACCATCTGCTGTGGGGGCGTTTGAATCTGAACCTCTTCTTGCGCTTGTTGCTTGTACTTTACAGCTAAGTTACTCATACCTCTCTCCCCTTTTTATCGTTTTTCAGCGATTCTCAATTTCGCAGAACGCGCTCGATTATTTTCTTCTAACTCTATATCAGAAGGTAAAATCGGTTTTCTTGTAATAAGCTTTAATTTTGGCTTAAATTCATCAGGAATAATTGGTAATCCTGGTGGCAATTGTGGCGTTGTACTATTTCGCTTAAACGTCGTTTTACAAATACGGTCTTCTAAAGAATGGAATGTTATAACGCTAACTCTTCCGCCTGGCTTGACCATCTCAATTGCAGATTCCAACGCTTCTTCAAATACTTTCAATTCATCATTTACCGCAATACGGATCGCTTGGAACACTCGCTTCGCAGGATGTCCACCCGTTCTACGAGCAGGAGCTGGAATACCCTCTTTAATTAGTTCTACTAATTCCCCTGTCGTTTCAATAGCTTTATTCTCACGATACGCTTCAATTTTCCTTGCTATTTGTTTTGAAAATTTCTCTTCGCCATACTGGAAGAAAATTCTTACAAGTTGTTCATATGACCAACTATTTACAACATCATAGGCTGTTAATGGGGCATCTTGATCCATTCGCATATCTAACGGGGCATCATGATGGTAACTAAAGCCACGCTCTGGTGTATCTAATTGCGGGGATGAAACACCTAAATCAAATAAAATACCGTCTACTTCTGTTATACCTAATTCCTGTAGTTTTTCAGATAGGTAACGGAAATTACTCTTTACTGTTATGAACTGCTCACCGTATGAAGAGAATTTTTCTTTCGCATTTTGAATTGCTATCTCATCTTGATCAAACGCGATTAATCTTCCGCCTTCAGTTAATTGGGATAATAAATAAGAACTATGTCCTCCTCCCCCCAGTGTACAATCTACATATGTACCACCTGGCTTTATATCTAAGCCATCTACTGTTTCCTTCAAAAGCACTGTTACGTGATTAAACATTGTTGCACCTACTCTTTTTCCAATTAATTATGTTGAATGTATCTCCTCCTCTAAACGCATATTTCACGACTAGAGAACGAAATACTATGAAAGAACGACTCATTTAACTTGCCTACAAAGGCAGCATACTATACAAATCGCCATTTTCTTTTATTATATACTAAATTTTATCATCTTTTGCGGGAATTTAAATAAAAAACTGTCGAAAAAGATAATAATACGTTTACATTTTGTGCTATTTTGTCATATATTTAAGTATCCTGCATAATTGCAATATCCACTGTTTTTAAATTAATAATTCAGAAAAATTTCACTTCACAGTAAATTCAACGAGATAAAAATAAAATCCTGCTCCTAAGAGCAAGATTCTACAGTTTTATAACGTGATGTTTTCCATTCCAAGAAAACGGCTTTTCCATTACACGATCAATGAAATCTAAACCGTACTGATTTAAATAGTAACATATATTCCACACACGCTCTTGCGGCGCTCCTGATGGACGGAGTGCAAATTGTATGCGACGGAATTTGTTTAGTTGCACTTCATGTTTTTTCTCAACATTTCTTTTCAACATTCTTTCCAACAGTTCGATTTGTTCATTAATTTTGAATTCATTTTTCCCTGCAAATGCACTTAACCCTGGATCTATTTTCTTCACAAACTGTTGTAATGACTTATGAATATTCATTATTTCTTTTTTCGCCTCTACAAATCGGTCATCTATCGGTTCCTCTATTTGATTAGATAACCAATCATCACGCAACTTATCTACGTTATTTAAAAACGGATCACTCTCTTGCAATTGTAAATCGTGTAAATCTGTCGCTATATCCCTCTCTATATAAGTAATTGTAATACGCGGAACGACAGGCGGCATTCGGAAACCGATAGTATGGAAGACTTGTTGTAATTCACTCCAGTAAGCTAATTCCCCTGGACCTCCAATAAACGCCAACGTAGGAAATACATACTCTTGCATAAGAGGGCGCGTTACAACATTATTACTAAAGCGCTCTGGGCTTCTTTCCATCTCTTCAATCAATTCTTCATATGAAAAGGAATACGTCCCATCCTTCCCAACAAACTTCCCTTGATTGTCTTCAAGCAACACTCGCTCATTATCAATTTCCATGAATATATGTACTGCATTAGACTTTGTTTCAATAATTGGCTTATATCCTAATTCTTTAATTACTTCCTGTTGGTTATGAAGCCCCTCTTGCACTTCTTTATACTTACTTACAATTTGTTTAAAAAACGGCACTTCTAATTTTCTTAATTCAGGATGATGCGAATCGACAAGAATTAAACCAGAATTTATGAACATTTTCATAATAAGGTGACCAAAGAAATCTACATACGTATTCGATTTCCGTAAAGAATCATCAATAAATCGCAGTACATCCTTTGTAAAATTCGTTTCAGGGTATGTTTTAAAAATTTCTTCAATCCACTTTCTACAGTCTTCCAAAGAAAGCTCAGACTCTGAAGCACTCGCCTTTTTCGGATTACGATCATGAAAAATGGTCTTTTTTATTTTTTTATTCTTCGTTACAAAAGTATGATTAATTTCATCCATATCATGGTCTTCACCAGCAATCCAGAAAACAGGAACAACTTTAACGCCTAAACTTTCTTCCTTTTCCTTCGCAAGCTGTAAAACTGAAATAATTTTATGAATCGTATAAAGTGGCCCAGTTAATAACCCAGCTTGTTGTCCAGCTATAACAACATATGTATCTTCATCTTCAAGCACTTTTACATTTTGAATTGTAGCTTCTCCCGCTTGTAATTTTGTATTATATTCTAATAAATGCGCTACTAAATCTTGGCGGAAAAACTCCCTCTCACGCAAATCTTGTACACGCTGTTTAAAAGCATCTTCTGTTAACATATAATCAAAACACGACTGTATCTCTTTTTTACCGTTCATATAGTCCGCTACAACACCTTGTTGCGGAACAGAGATTTCTTTTATCTCCATATAATTCTTCCTTTCGTATCCTGTTCTCTCACCAATCCACATTGTAGTCAATGTTTCACATAAAAGCAAAGAATTACACTTATACTTTTACTTCTAACCCTTTTATTGCATCGAACAAAAATTGAAGTGTCGGAACGGATCGTTGCTGTTTCTTAGCTTCTTCTAATACATATCCAACAATCGCACCAATCTCTGTTTGTCTATTCGCCCTTACATCTGCCAGCATAGATGATGTATTATGAGATGTTCTTTCACATACATGGCGTACCATTTCCCATACCATTTCTTTTTCTTCTTTAACGAGAAAAACGACTTCCTGGAATACTTGCTCCATCATCTGATAAAAAAACGGGTTCGTGATCAATTCTCCGTTCTTGACCTGTAATAATGCCGTCAATGGATTGATACATACATTCACTACTAATTTTTTGTGCATAACATCCTTCCAATTATCTTCTATTCGAATTGGAAAATACGGAAAAGGAAAGCAATTAAATATTTTTTCAAAATGTATAGACCGACCGCGCACGATTCCAAACTTCGTTACACCTATCCCTGTATGATAAACGATATGTCTTTCTTCTTTTTTCGCACCATGCTCTACAATTCCAACTGCAATATTTTCATTCTCTATTTTCTGCATAGCATGAAGGTGTGACATTCCGTTTTGCAAAAAGACTACTGAGGATTTCCCTCGCACAAAAGGTAGTATGTCAGTTATATGATATTGCTTAACAGCAATAAATATATAATCTAGCTGCTGGTCTAGCATACTTTCTATTGGTAATACTGGCGGGAATACCGTTTCACGTTTCCCCTCCCTAATACAAGTTACACCCGTTATATTTAATTCGTCAGCCTGCTTAGCTGTCCTTGTAAACAACGTAACATCTTGATTACTTTTTTGTAAATAAAATGTATACAATAGACCAATAGCTCCCGGTCCCACAACTCCAATTTTCATTTTCACACAAGGAACTCATTTGAACACGATACATAAGTCCCTTTTTCCCCTCCTCTTTTATTCCGCGAACCCCCGATTCATACGGAATCATAATTAACTAAAGATGATCAAATGCCACCTCTTCTTTCAATATGTATATACTACTTATTACTATGCTTCTACTCTTAGTTTAGCAAATCCTCAAAAAAATAATAAAAGAAATACACTATCATCTTCATAAAAATAAAAAAATGAGTTATAATATTATTATAAATATTTTCACTTTTCTGCATTCAACGAGACAAAAAGGATGTGATGTTATGGGATTCCCAAAAGTTGAGCGCTTGCTCATCAATTATAAAACATTAGACGAGTTTAAAAAATTTAAAGGCTGCGGAGCTCAAGAACTATCCATGTTAGAAGAATTACAAGCAAACATTATTGAAAACAATAGTGAATCTCCATTTTACGGTATTTATTACGGCGGATCACTCATTGCACGTATGAGTCTATACATGAAAAGGAACGGCGGGGAACCATTCGAAATTACAGGTACTTACCTAGAACTTTATAAACTTGAAGTATTACCAACTTTCCAAAAACAAGGATTCGGAGAAATGCTTGTAAATTATGCGAAGGGACTGCAGTTCCCAATTAAAACGATCGCACGTATCCATTCAGCTGGTTTTTGGGATAAATTAAATTTCCAACCTGTGTCAGTACCTGATGGTGATTTTTACGTTTGGCACCCAGAAACAAATTTGAATGCGGTTACAAACGAAGAGTCTGCATAAGAAATAAAAAAAACAGCTACATAGCAGCTGTTTTTTTATTTCTTTAACTTCTCTAATTTCCCATTCGAACGAGCGCTATTTCTTTCCGCTACCATTACACTTCTTTTTTGATCAATATAATCAAGCAATGTTCTATATTCTTCCTCATATACTGATAATCGCTCCAACAGGCTCTCTTTCTCTGTTTGTAACGATTCAATTTGCTGTTGCAACACCACTAAAGAGTTTTCATCTTTATAATTTTGCAAGAAATCAATAACATCATTCAATGTAATTGACGTAGGTTCTAATACCTTTGTCTCTTTCACTTCATAATTTTCCACTTTACGCAGTTGCTTCGCTTCTTCAATACGTTCTTTGTATTGCTTTCTAACGTAAGAATTCCACCTAAAGCCACATGCTGCTGGTGTACGTGATAAATGTCTTCCCACTTCTTTAAAGGCAGATAATTGCGTTCCACCTTCTCGAATATGCCGGAGTACTACTTCTGCCAGAAGCAAATCTTCATCATCAGTCCAAGCATCTTGTCTTGTTGTCGCCATCTCTCTAGTCCTCCCTATGCATTTTTTATTAAACATATGCAGTTACTAGAAAAGATAGAATACAACAAATGAAGAATAAGACAAAAAAATAAACGTAGAAGATATCTTCTACGTTTATTTTCCCGCAATTACTTGCTGATTACTTCTTTACCTTTGTAAGTACCGCATGCTTTACATACACGGTGAGCTAATTTCGCTTCACCACAGCTTGGGCACTCTACCATACCAGGTACTGATAATTTGAAATGCGTACGACGCTTTCTTTTTACTGTTTTAGAAGTTCTTCTAAAAGGTACAGCCATTCTTCCCACCTCCTTAAAAGAAATAGTTATTTTCATATGAAGGCCTGAACCAGTCTTCCGATTATTTGTCAAAAAACTTTGCAAGTCCTGCCAATCTTGGATCAACAGGCTTTTCTTTGTCTTCTTCCGAAATCACTTGCCAGTCTTGACCTTGCGTCGGTGCTCCACCAGAAACATCATCACTGAAAATTTGCATTGGAATCTCCAAAAGTATATTTTCCTTGATTACGGGCAGTAAGTCAAGTACTTCTCCTTCTAAACAATGAATTTCAGCTTCAGTTTCAAATTCTTCTTGTGAAGTTTGGAACACCTCAGTTGTTTTAATGTCAAATGGTAATGTCACATCTACTAAAGAGCGAGAACATGGTAAAACCATGCTTCCAGTTATATGTAGATGGAACGTAAACTTACCGGAGCCAAAATCAACTCTTCCTGTTACGTGAACAGGATTAATTTCACGAATATCTTTCTCGACCTCTTTTAGCTCACTTACATCTACCATCTCATCCAATGTCAATCCTTTATTTCTCAATTTATTCAATTGATGGATGGACCATTTCATATCATATCACCTCAAGGCAACAAACAAAATTATAGCTAGCCATTTTATATTTGTCAATGTTTTTTCTTTACACCTCTAAAGATGCATTGTGTCCATTATGTGATAAAACGTGTATTCTTGTCCAGCTATATTTTCTATTTTAGACAAAATGGACATAAAGTAAATAATAAATGTGGTACAAGTTGTGGTCAATGTGGTCTGCGTGGTCAAAAGAGAGTGGTCGTTTACGATCACTCTCTTCTTATATATATTCCCATTTACTATCCCTGTTAACTCCTACAGAATTAAATTTCTTGAATTACATATACTTTTACAAACACATCATATTTCGCTGCCAGTTGTTCTAATTTCTTTTCTCTATATTTGGTTATGGTAAAGAAATGAATAACTGGCACTTTTCCGTTATATTTTTGTTTATATATTTTAGTAAGCTCCTCGTAACATTTTAATTTCTCATCATTGACCACCATCTTTTGGGTACGATCTATTTCTACAGCATGAAGTATTCTGTCCTCGTCACGAAATTTCACATCAGGAATTATCTTCTTCTTTTTATTATCTTTTATATATCTAATTTCTGTTTCTACTTGCCAATCATCTGGGCAAAATAAATGTAGCCAAGCTTCATTCCGTAATATAGCATGTGACATTTTACTATGATGAACGACTTTACCTTCACCAAATAACTTATGTCCTGATTGATTTAAATAATAAACATACTCTTTGTTGTGAATCACTTTACTTGTGTAAATAGATAAATCATTCATTATCCTATTTGCATTCCTAATCCCTCCCATTTCGTGAACACACATTAAATGCCTTCTTGTTGCAAATTGTAACTTTCTAATCGTCGCAAGTATCGCCATTTGACGGTTGATTTTCAGGTGTGTTTGCATCCTCATGTTTTTCCACCTCATATTGTTTTAAATGGTTCCACATTATTTCATTACTAATGTAAGGGACTTGAATTTCAGTTAACCTGTCTGTTTTAAAAATTGCACGTCCAGGAATACTTTTTATCGATTCTAATCCTGATTCATCTATCACAACACCAGAAGCTGTTTGAGTTGGTAATCTGAACCCTAATTTCGCATCACTATTCTGTTTTACTTGTCGTGGCAATGTATCTCCTGTTGGATACTGTGTACAGAAAATTAATCTAAATCCTAACGCTCCACCTATACGAGCAATATGAGAGAGCATTTGCTGACACGCTCCTAATAGTTTTTGCTTTTCTTTTTTCATACTTTTATCAGGACAAAGCTCCGCCCCTTCGTCTACTATGATGAAATATCGTTCTTTCATATCCGTTTCTACAACATTTGTGTAATGTCTGGCTTTCATATATTGCATCTTCTCTTCCATCTTCCTAAGAATATCGCTTAATACCATAAAAGCTTCTATAGGCTTCTCTGCAACGGAATCCACTTGTTTTAAATGCTTATATGAACCGAACTCTAAACCACCTTTTAAATCAATAATGTATAAGTGAATATGCTCTGGTTGCGCTAGGGTAAGCGAAGTAAATACATTCTTTAAAAATACTGTCTTACCCATTCGCGTAAGTCCACCTAATGCCATATGTGGTGTTTTATCAAAGTCATGATATATTAATCTTTCTAAACTTTGCCCCATGGGAACCTGCCATTTCCCTTTCTTTATCAAACCAACTTCCCAGTCCCATTTATCCGGAACATCTTTATAAAACACACGGATATTCAATTTGTAATTATCATATTGAATCCGTACGGGCTTACTTAATCCTTCACTTACAACATCCTCTACCTTTTGAATGATTTTTGACGGCATCCCTACTGGCAATCGATACACATAAGTCGTACTACGATCATCCTCTTTTTGCTCAATAAAAACTGGATACTGTAATTTTTCATTACTCCTAATTGCAATTCCACTTACTTCAAAAAATACTTGTATCTTTTTCCGGTCATCCTCTTTATTTTTGAACTTATCACCGAATATAGCGAAAAGTATTGCCGCCAGCGGTACCGATAATAATTCAAACATAAAATCACTCCCTATATCCCTCTTATAGAGGGTATATATCCCTGTTTCAAGGAATACGAACGTACAAGCTAAAAACCTTATGTTCTGCACGATAATTAAATTCCACTTGGCATTCTCTCATAGAAACAAAGTGAGAACATAACGTAGAAGATATAAGAACGAGCCTGTAAGTGTCGTGTACAAGGTGATATGCGGAAGCCAATGTGGAACACTCTTCCCCATTTTCTCTGCTACCTTTATCGCTATTACTGACAAGCCTGTCGCTGTCCAAATTATTATCGCTTCCCCTGCTAATGTCATGGATTATTCCTCCTCTTCCTTTTCACGAAATGCAATACCTCTTCTCGTAAGAATGACATCATAACAATCCATTAGAATTTCCCAGTCTAAAATATCTTCTTCCTCTCCATATAAATCTTCTTCTAATACCTGTGACAAACTGAAATACCCCTTATATTCTTTTCGATCATAAACTTCATGATTTTTCATGTGATTTAGAATAGATTCTGTTTCTACTCTTGATCTTGATTCATTGTACAGATCTCTTAGTTCTTTTGAAGGATGTAAATATTGAGTTGTGTTCAAGTGATTATACTGCCAACGCATGTAACCATCTCCCCTCGTGATGACCTTAGTTCCACTTGGTGTTCCTTGTGGTCTTGATATAGGTATATGACTTAGAAGTAGTTATATTGCCTGTCCATTTAAACTTTTCTAAATGTTCGTTGATTAAATTAAAGGAGGACACATTTCCATATGCGAATTGTATATAATTAAAGAGGTGATATTGTGCGATTAAAATGTAAACTTCGTGTTATTTTTGCTGAAAGAGAAATACGTCAAAAGGAATTTTCAAATCTTATTGGAATTAGTCAAACTACAATGAGCTCACTTGTTAATAACACGACGCTCCCTAGTTTTCTCACAGCTTACAAAATTGCAAAAGAATTAAAATTGCACATGGAAGAAATTTGGATAGAGGAGGATAATGAAAATGTATAAAAAACTTATAAGTCTTTGTGTCGGAAGTACCCTATTTTTAGGTCTAACAGCTTGTGATTCTTCCAAAGAAAATGAATCAAGGGAAAAAACAAACGTCAAATCTCAAGAAGAAACTAAAAAAGATTTAACATCTCAGGATGAATTAAATAAGAAGATAAAGCAAGATGCTGAAGAAGTTAGTTTTGTTAAAGCAAATGGAGATCAATATGAAAAAGGAAAAAGGCTTAAAGCTACGGGAACGGTAGATTTATTACTTAAATCTTCAGTGCTACCTTCTTTTGTCATAAGTACAAATGAAAATGACGGAAAAGGTAGGTACACTATTCAAATCGCACAAAGTGGTGTGCAATCAAATGAAAATGAAATAACACTCAAAAGTGGATTAAAAATATCAAAAGGTGCAACAGTAACGATTTATGGTGCCTACGATGAAAAAGATAAAACAGGAATGCCTAAAATTAGCGCAACAATAATTGAACAATAAAAAATAGCCGTCATTTGACGGCTATTTTTGTTAATCAAACTATTCTTTTGTTTTATTTAACTTCATACCACCATTTATCATCTAGTTGAGCATTCATCAACCATATCTCATCACACATTATCATTATTTTTGAATAACTGGAACCCAAAGTTCACTACTCGGATTTCGATCAGGTGCTAAATAATTTTCAATACAAGGAAGATCTACCAACTCATATCCAGAGGTAGGTAGCCATTCTGTATAGAGGCGTTTCCATGCATCAGAGACATTTGGAAAAACAGCCCAAGTACTTTTAGGGATTATAATCTTCTCCATGCCAATAGTATATTCGCTTTGGTAACGGCATCCCATCATATACTCAAATGTTTCATCTGTTATAGCAGCTTGCTTTCCACATACACCTAAAAGACCTTCTAATTTACATTGCGGATTTTCCCACGACATATCTATAAGTTGTTTCAATAATCCACTTTTTGTTGCTTCCTCCCATAATGTCGGAATCATACGAAAGGCAGCCTCAGTTATGACTTTTTCTTTCACTCCTACAATTTCAACCTTACAATCTAGCACTTCAATTCTATACTCCATCTCCACATCCCCTTTAATCGTGATTTGAAAGGAAATTCTCGGAAAGGCTTTTAATTCAACCCCTTTACGTCTCGCTTCTGTTGGAGTCACCCCATGAAGGCTTTTAAAAGCCCGACTAAATGCGTCCGGTGAATCATATCCATACTTCAGCGCAAGATCAATAATTCGAATGAAATTATCATTTTGAAGTTCAAATGCAGCTTGTGATAAACGTCTACGCCTTATATATTCCGACAAAGTAAAACCTGTAATAGACGAAAACATTCTAGGAAAATGATACTCTGAACAACAAGCTAACCTCGCTACTTCTTTTGCATCTATTTCATTCGATAAATTTTGCTCAATATAATTCATCGAGCGATTCATTCTCTCTAACCAATCCATTCTAAATCCTTCCTTTCAAACACATTATGGACAAAATAAAAATATCTTTCCCGATTTTTGTTGATTGAAAGATGTCGGGTGTTTTTAATATTGATAGATTTTGAAAATGTACCGATACCTTCTGAAAAAATTTTGATAAATGACAAAGTTTTTTACTATTACCCGTTTCAACATTGTCCTCTACCTTTTTAAAGTTCTTAACAACCTTATTATAATTAAAACAACTTTTTTTTGTAATCAAGTATCATTATTGTGAATTTACAATACCACTTTTCAATTTCAAATTATTAAAAAGTTATGCATTCAATAAAAACTTTTCAATACTCCCCTTTCGATATCTGTTATACTAAATATTGAAATTTTCAATATTTAGGGGGATAGAAATGGAAAAAACAACAAATGAAAAAGAAGAAAAAAAACGCCGAGGGTGTGGATGTTTAGGTTGTTTAGGTATCATCATTTTATTAATTATTTTAATAGGCTCTTGTACAAAAAGTTCGGATAGTGATAAATCCGAAAAAGCCTCTACTGTTATTAAGCAAGAGGAATCAAAACAATCTGAGGAAGTAAAAGAAGAGGAAAAAAAACAACAAGATCTTCAGAAGCAACAAGAAGAATTAAAAAAGCAAGAAGCTGAACAAAAAAGACAACAGGAACTTCAAAAACAAAGAGAAGAACAGCAAAAACAAAAAGAGCAACAAAAGAAACAAGAAGTTGTTACTCCACCCAAAACAAATCAAGTAACAGAACAAAATGGAACTTGCACTATTAAAGGTAATAAAAATAGTAGAGGTGAGAAAATTTACCATATGCCTGGTCAACAGTTCTATGATAAAACAAATGCTGAAGAAACGTTCTGTTCTGAAGCTGATGCAAAAGCTGCTGGATATAGAGCTTCTAAAAAATAAAGTATAAAAAGCCGCCCAACAGGACGGCTCTTGTCTTTTTACTTCACATACACATAGGCTTCACTTGCTGTGACATAGTATGTTTTACCTTTACTATTGTGCACTTTGTATTGCGGGGATCCATTGACGTTTATTTTTGCATCAATTGTAAAACCTAATCCTGCATCTACAGAACCAGCAACATCTTTTTCCTGCCAAGATGGAGCATCATAGAATCGTAAATTATTAACTTTAGAAACAACACGCTTACCTACAATTGATGAATCTACTGTGCTTTTCTTACTAAACTTCACATAAGATGGATCGTTCTTAATCCATTGCTCTCTACCAAGATTTAACCAACCATCCTTTTCACCCCATACAACATAAGATTCCGGTTTATTTAGCTGTCGAATCTTAGAATAACTTGTACCAGGTCCTTTACGTAAGTTAACATTGTAACCTTCAATATAAGCAATACCATCTGTTACAGCCGTTGGAACTTCTGCTGGTTTAGATGGCTTATCAGGAACGGAAACTTCCACACTAGAGTTATTATATGCGCGCTGTACATCAGCGTGGAATTGAGCTTCTGAAACGCCATGAGACTTTAAGTAATCAAGTGGATCTTCATGATCTGTACCACCAAGATATTTCGTCACATCGTAGTGAGTCCACAGTCCTTTTTCTACTGATATTCCACGGTCACGAAGGATTTTAGCCAATAACTTAACGTACTTATCATAGCTTCGTTTGAATTTCTCATAATCTCTTGTTTCGCATAATTCTACGTGAACAAATCGTTTATTTGCTCCTGGTCCTGCGCCATAGGCAATGTATTTCGTATCAGCAATTTGGATTGTTTCATTCCAATCAACTGCATAATGCACGAATGCTGAACGCCACGTACGAGACTCATACTTTTGAATATTAATAGCTGGCGCTTCAGGAGTTGCTGTAGAATGTGCTACAACGCCCTCATAAGCACCTACACCATTACGGTATGGTTGTTTCGGTAGATCAGGAATAATCAGTTTTCTATCAGCAAAAGCACTTGTTGCAACGGATAAAGCTAAAATAACAGCAAAGACTACAGAAGAAATATGTTTTAATGTTTTTTTCATTTTATATCAGCATCCTTTTTCATAATTTTTGTGTGGTCAAATAATCCACTTGCTGATAGACCAATGATGATTCCTTGAAATACATTTGTTTTGATATCTCCGTCCAAAAATAAAACGCCTAGCACAATGCCAAGCGTTAAATTTAATAACGGAACATATTTTGTTTGTAATCCAATTGTTTTTACGATTTGTGAGAGACCAACTACAATACCAATCATTACAGCTAAACTAACCATTACATACCACCTCCTTTCATTAAGAAAGTGAGAATACCACCAATAATTCCACCAACTATAAGTCGTAAAATCCAAGTAGTATTGGCGCTGATTTTATCTAACTGTTTGTTGATATTAATAATGTCTTTTTCGTTACCTGTTGTGCGTATTTCTAAGCTTTTCACTTCTAATCTTATTTCCTTAATTTCTTGCTTGATTTCTTGAACATCACTTCTTACTTCTTGTAATCCTTCCACTTTGATCACCTCTTTTTAGACAATAAAAAAAGACCAGCTTATGGCTGCTCTGTTTGCGTTGTATTTTCTGTTGTTGGTGTTTCATTCATCAATTTTCTTACCAATTCTTCTAGTGCCGCGATTCGATTATCTTGATCCACCTCCTTAAGTTTTTGCGCTTCAAGTTCTTGCCTTTGTACCTCAAGTTCCTGCTTCAACATACCGTGATCAAATCGAAGATTTTCAACTTTAAAGTCAACTTCTTGTATTGCTTGAATAGAAATTGCAACCGAGTTATAAAGTGTTACAGCGTCTTTCTCTGGTGTGGTGAATACATCGTCAGAGTCCTCCGCAATCATACCGTAATTAATTGGAAGTGTAATAGACTCCCCTGACTCAAAGCGTTCAACATCTCTTATAAAGTGATACTGTTTAATGTTTACAGAGTTGATTTTATCTAAAGCGGAGAATGGAAGGTCTTCTATGTTCGTTTTAAGCGTACGAGAAGAACTAGGGATAAATTCTTGCGCCCACATACGCCCTGTAGCAGATATATTTTCTTTAGCTCGCAGTGTTCTTAATTCTATATCTTTCCACCCTTGACCCATCATATCTTTAATCTGCAAGCCGTTGTTATAACCTTGTACAAAACTTGATCTTATCATTGCATTACCCATGACTAAATCATGATCGGTGGCGCCGTTTATGAAATGTATTTTATAGTCACTGCCTTTTCTTTTGAAAGTAAACTGCCCCGAGTTATTTGTAAAAATATGCGGTTCAGTTGTAGTTACAGAGAAGTAACCATATCCTGGAGCCCATCCTTCAGATTCAAAAATAATATCATTCAAGTTTTTAAAACGAAATTGTCCATCTGAATATACGCTCAGATGTCCACCGTCATTCTGCATTTGAATATAATTTGACCATATATTATTCCCTTCTGCATTTTCCCCTTTAGAAATCCCAAATTTTGCATACGCTTTAGAAGGTTGTTCGATACCATTTATTCGTGGAGTCGTTTGATAAATATAGAACGATCCTGTACCCTTGTATTTATTATTGTCAGAACCAAGGACTAATGAAGGTTGAATACTTCCATCATTTGTCTCCATAAATCCTATATAACCACGTGGCTTATCTAAATCGAAAATCTTCATGTCTTGTTTA
Source organism: Bacillus sp. CD3-5 (assembly GCF_006349665.1). Classification (NCBI taxonomy): domain Bacteria; kingdom Bacillati; phylum Bacillota; class Bacilli; order Caryophanales; family Bacillaceae; genus Bacillus; species Bacillus sp. CD3-5. The sequence continues at coordinate 204,759 of NZ_VEPX01000003.1, forward strand.
TTTATTTCAACAAATCTGTTTCCACTCGTTTTAAGTGTTACTCCTTCTAAAACCTGCCCTTTAATATGATCAGCTGTAATAAAACCTCTTAAGTTAATTCTATTTGCATTCAAAGTAATGTTTTCTTTACTCATATTGAATGCTGCTATTACATCATTTTCTTTTACAGATATACTAACGCCCTTTTCAGTTAACTGAAGACGGGTTTCCATATCTCTTACATAAGATGATGTGGCAAATTGTCCATTTGCTTGCTCTTTTGTATATACCTCTGTCTTTTTTGCTGCGGCATTGATACCCTGTTCATTGATAGTAAAACGGTTATCAATCAGAGTCATCTTCTGGTTAAATTGCTCAGTTGCAAGCTTATTAGCTAATTCATCTAATAAATCTTGTTTATTCTGATTAACTGTTTGCTTCAACTCAGGGATCTTAAACCCAGCGACATAATCCTCCACTTGTTTAAGCTCAACTTTACCTTCAAGTGCTTTTGCAGTATTTTCCCATCCAGCCTTTGCCTCTTGTAATTGTCTTCCTTGTTCTGTCTGCGTATCTTGTATTAAAGAGACATTTTGTTTAATAGCAGTTGCATCTTTTTCTACAGTAGCAACACGCTTATCAAATCCACTTTGATTATTTTCTACTTTTGTTATCGTTTCTTTGATACCATCTACACTTCTTGTAATTTCAGTGGTTTTCTTGGTGAATTCATCGGTTGTTACCTGTTCTTCAGGCGCTGGCGTCCAATCCTGTGGCTTATTCCCTTTATACAGGGCAACCCATTCTACAGTTGCCTTTGTAGTATTACTTGGATAGTTATATAAGCTTAACTTTCGTTCATTCCCACTTGTAGTTGCAACAGCTTTAAAGGTTACATACGTTATTCCGTTAGCATAAACACTTGTTGCATATCCAACATTATTCGAACCGCCATTCTGCCAAATCCCAAATTTCTGACCTTGTGGGACACTTCCCTTAATCACAAAAGTATATTCCTCGCCTGCAAAGAAATTTTCAGTTAGAGAATATTGATTGATTAGGTATTCTGTTTTTTCGTATTTAACATTTGAATCTAGTAAAAGGTTGCGCCCTCCAGCTTTATCGTTATTAACCTTTGTTTCTACACTTGTTAGCTTCTCACTAATCTTCCCAGCTTTTTCTTCTATTTCAGTTGTTGTTTTCTTAAGCTCACTTGTTGTTTGCTGTACATCGGATATCGTCTTTTTTGTGCCTTCCACAGTTTGCTCTACTGTATTTAATTTACTGCTTATTTCAGTATCTTTTTTCGTTAACGTTTCGATAGAAGTTTTAAATCCATTAGAATCCTGTTCAAACTGAGTTACTTTCTTGTCAATTTCACCTTGTTTGTTTTCGATATTAGAAATTGTACGACTGACACCCTGTAAACCTTCCTGTACTTGATTGAATTGTCCTGTAGCTTGATTCTGTGCTTCTTGAACCTTTTGATTTAATTCTGATTTTGTGGACTCAATATCTTTATTAACCTGCTCAAGTGTTTCTTTCTTAACTGATTCAACATCTGGTACAACCGATTCCCAAGCTGTACCTGTCCATATTTTTAAAATGCCGGGCTTTCCGTTACTAATATCACGCCAAAGCGTTTTATTAGGTTTAAGACCTGTTGTCGGTGGATTCTTAGCTTCTATAATTTCAACAGTATTATTTTTAATATTCTCTTGTACCTTTTCGGCAAGTGTTTTCGCTGCTTCTGATTCTTTCTTAGCGTTACTTGCTGTTTCATTGGCTTCTTTCACTAATTTATCTAGCTGATCCAACATTTCTTGTTTCTCACCGAATTTACTAAGGATTCGATTGTAAATCTTTCTTAGTTCCTCGTTTGGGTCTACTATCTCTCGATAATCCCCAAATTCGTATTTATCTTGTGCAGGATCAGTGAATGATTCGTCACCAGCAATAACACGAGCTTCAAGATATAGCTTAGGTATGAAGCCTGTATCTTTGATTCGGATTGTATCGCCTTCATTGATTAGTTCATGTGCTAGTCCGAAAATGCGACCAATCGATTGTGCCTCTACTTCATACGAAACTGAAGAATTAATACGTTTTTTCAGTTCTATTTCCATTAATGTCATTAAACGTTGCGGAGTCATATTTAACTCTTCTGTTTCTGGCGTATAAAAACCAAACTTATGCTTACCACGTTCGTTCCATCGTTGAAATGCATCATTATCAACAATATACGGAAGTCCCCTGTTAATACCTTCAATGGTAATTACATTATCGCCTTCACCTTTTACAAATCCGACTAGTGCTGTACAAATATCTCTTGAATGTTCAATACGTGTAACACCTATCAAATCTTTCCCCAACTCTATTTCTTTACCAGTATCTCGGCCACGCCTTTGAATCATATCAACATACCATCCAACTATTTGTGACCCTTGAACCTCAACGCGATATTGAATTTCTAACTTGAATAAAGAAGCTATTTTCTTTAAAAAAGTTAACGGATCCATAAATTCATCAATGGTCATAGTGTGAAAACCTGCATAATCTGTTTTTCCACGTTTCCATTTCATGCCTACAAGAGCCATATCAATGAATTCGTTTACTGTTTTACCTTCTATCCTTTGTGGTTTTATAATGCCTGATTTAGCAATTTGAACCCAAGCTCCTGAAGCATATGTGGTAATGGATCGTTTGTCTGAATTCTTCTCTGTTTCTGTAATGACATATGGTACAACTCTTCCATCGCGAACTTCTTTTAGAACAAGATTTTGTTGTTGTAGTGTAGCTGAATGAGTAGTTCCATCAAAAACAGTGAAATCCAGCATATCAACATTGTTTTTTAGTTCCCAACGCCTATTATCATCCCAATAGTCATTTGGCTGAATAGCTGCAACGATTTGATCTGTTTTGAAATCCACAACATGCAAAATCCCGCTTGGTGTTCTCATCTGTATCTCTCCCTATAACTAACAGTCGCTTTAACATCTGGTGGCATTATATCAATACGATTCTCACCACGTATGATATTTGGAAAATTACTAAAAATGTCTTTTAAATTAATCGCATTTTTACCGTTAATGGTTACAAGACTTTTTTCTGTATCAATTATAATCTTGTCTCCCGTATCAAAAATGTAAGGCGGATTATTTTGAGTATTTAAATTCACTTTCCAAAACTTTAAATCTGAAACGGTCATCGCTTCTACTGGCGGTACATCTTGCCATTGCATAATACTGATTTGAATTTGCGCCGCTTTTTCCATGTGATAGTTATTTTCATCCGTCCACCGCACAAATCGTTCAGAATCATCTTTTTCCGTCCCCGGGAGGAATTTCGAAATATACGCTTCCCATACATTTCCTGTTCTAGCTATCCACAATCGCCCTTGATACTGGTTCCAAGTGTTTGGATAATCTCCACTTTCATGAATTAAACTTCTTCTTCCTGGTTTATTATCATAACCGATTACCATTGTTCCGAAGTTTTGTTCAGCTTGCCAAAATACATCAGTCATAGCTATTTTCGAAAGCACTTTACTGTTTTCATCTAATATCGCTATTTCCACTCGACCCATCTCATTGATACGTTTACTTTTACATGTAACATAAGCCTGCATAATAAAATCTTGCACTGGCCCATTAGGTATATTTTTTTTAACAGCTGCACCATTCCATCCTTTTCCTGTCCCTGTACCATAATTAGAGCAATAAAATTGATAACCGTCTGATTTCATTTCACCGACTGGGTTGCCATCTTCCATTGAACTTACTTTACTCCACCCAACAGTGGTAGTCATTTCATCCCATATCAGCCTTTGATTTCTCTCTACAGGTAGTTGCTCTGTTTTCAACGGATAACCGATTCTAAAATAATCACGATTATACGGATACTCACCAAACCATACATCTAAAAATGTACTCGGTTTCTTGGCCTCAATCTCAATAATTGGAGGCGCTTCTACATTACCTTGATTGACGAAAGAAGTAGTGATTTCAGTGGACCAGTTTTGAGTAAACGTATGAGTATTTTGTTTACCTAATTTATACGGCATTGGACAAACAAAAGTAATAACACCTCTACCTCTATTGACTATTTCGTCCAAATCAACAGAACCATCAATTAATGCTAAATAAGTCCTGTCTAACTCATCATCAAAAATAAGTTCAGCTGGTTGCTCTGTATATAGCCAATCTGCTAAATCTTCTTTTATCTTTTGCAAATCCGCCATATCTTTTTTTGCTTTAATGACAAGAGGAACATCAATACGACGTTCCTCCGTTTCTGTATTAATAAAAAGAGCCCCTGCACGATGAGGGACTCTTACTAATTTTCTTTTAACTGGAGCCCATGAAGGACGTTTTCTTCCAACCAGCATTTGAATATAATCTTTTCTAATATTATTAAAAGTAAAACTAAGTTTCCCCAACGTGCTCACCACCCTTAAAATTCCGCTCTTCTTTTTTGTTCACGATCTTGAAGTTTTGTAGTGTAGGTGTAACTTCCATTTGCAAGCTCTTTCCCATCTAAAACATTTGTCATATTTACAGTTAATTTCAGTTCTTGCTCTCCACCCGCTCTATCTGGGAATATAGTTTTAGCCATAGATTGGTTGTTATAAGCTAATTGCGGTTGCGTGTATCCGCTAAAATTGCCAAACGTATTTTGTGGGATACTATATTGATTTGTTTGGAATCCAAAATCAAAAATAGATGGCATATTCCCCATCTGCTTCTTAACGGTTCTGACTACATTTTTCGCTGCATCAACAACAAACCGTTTTCCTTTATCCATACCAACCCCAACACCTTCTGGAACTGCGCTACCGACTGGAATCATCACTTTAGACGGACTGTTAATTTCTAGTGCTCCAGAAATAGTCTTTTTAATCTCTCCAGCAATGCTTTTCGCCTTACTATATAAACCACCTGTCGCATCATCCAACCCTCTTTCGAGACCTTCTATAATGGATTTACCAATGGAACGTAGATTTATAGTACTAAAAAATTTTTCAACTGTATTCCACTTTTCTTCAATATCGCTCTTTATCTCCCGCATTTTATCACTAACAGCTTTTTTCTGCTCTTCAAATTTTCTTGAAACTGTATTTTTTATTTCTTCTACCTTGCTACTTGCAGAGTTTTTCATATCTTCATATTTGTTAGTAACATCTGACCACATTTCTTTCATTTTTCGAATAACATCATCTTTCATAACTTGATATTTCGATTTTACTTGTCCAGTTTCCCAATCTACCTGATTAGCATGTTCACCAGCTTGTGCTTTTGCCTCACTCACAATTTCTTTATGCTTATCTCTAGCCGTAGAAACTGTACTATCATACTGACGTTTTGCCTCTGCAATGATTGCATTCGCTTCATCAGCAGTAATTGTTTTATTTTCATCACGCTGACGAATTGCCTCTGCAATTTTTTCATCACGGGTCTTTTTCGCATCCTCAATAACTTTGTCTCTTGCTTTGGCGCTATTCTCTACAACTTCTGCTGCCTGTCTAGCTGAAATTTCACTAGCCTGCACACGCATATTTTCAAGAATAACCTTTTGCTCCATTTGATTTTTAGACATATGTTCGACAGCAACTCTGTCCATTTCATCCTGTAATGCTTGTAACGAGATTCGCTCGGATGTTGTTAATTCTCTATTTTCTCTAGCTGCCGTTTGTAGAATTTCTTTAATTTTATTTTCTTTCTCTTGTGTTTTTAGCTTCTCTTGTTCATAGTGCTGATTTAACTGTTCGATTCGTTTGTTCTCTTCTTCAGCGGTTAATACATACGAATCCGCAAAGAACTTTTTAAGCCCTTCAATTTCTTTTTGTTGTCTTGCATTTGTTTTTTCTATAATCGTATTACCTAATTTGTCGTATTGGCCAATCAACTTCTGTGATTGTTCTTCTGTTATTACTTCATGATTCAATCTAATTTCAGTTAACTTTTGTCTAATACCATCGGACAGTTTGAAATACTCGCCAAGAACTTTCTTTGTTGAGGAGCTTACTTTTCCTTCTGTATTTGTAGCGAAGCGATCTACTGAAGCGATACTGTCTTCAGTTGCTTTTTGATATGCTTTATATGCAACAACTCCGGTCCCGATAAGCGCGGCTGCTACTAGACCAATTGGTCCTGTTAAAACGGCAAGCGCACTTCCTAAGAATCCAACTGCTCCAGCCGCAATTCCAGCAATCCCACCGACTGATGCTAATGCAACAGATAAAGAACCAATTCCTGAAGCAATCATTCCAAACGCTGCTAAAACCACACCTATTGCTGTAGCCACAGCTGTTAGCGCCAGAACAATACCACCTGTAATTGCAATGGCCTTTTGTACTGGTCCAGGTAAAGAGTTGAATCCATCAACAAGTTTTTGTAAACCAGCAACAAACACACTCACCACAGGAGCAAGTGCATCACCAATTGTCTTTTTCATAGTAGAAAACGCTGAATCTAATAAAACGATTCTTCCTTGGAGGGTATCAATCTTTGTTTTTGCAACATCGGCAGCCGTAACTTTGGACATTGCATCCCACATTTCATTAACCCCTTTTGCTCCTTCTTTAAAGAGAATAGTCGCACCACGAACGGCATCAGAACCAAATAATGTTTCTAACGCCATACTTCGTTGTTGATCTGTTAAATCTTTCATAGACTCATGAAGTGTTCCTGAAATATTTTCTAGACTTTGAATATGTCCCTGTTGATCGTAAAATTTTGATGATAAGAATGCGGAACTTGTTGCTAACTCACGGAATGTTGTATCACATTTATCGTTCCACTTTGTAACTCCTTCAGTTTTCATTACATATTTTTCTAATGCAACTTCGATATCTCCCACACTTCTAGATGCTGGAGTAACTCCATTTTTCACCAGGAAATCAAACCCTGCTTGAGCGTTATATGTGATAAGACCTAAATCACGCATTTTGTTATATGCTTCTTTAGTAGATGGATTTAACCTCATAAGCATCGTTTTTAAAGATGTCCCTGCATCTGAACCTTTTAAACCATTTTGAGCGAATACTGCTAAAGTTGTAGCGGTATCTTTAAACGTCATCCCTGCTCCTGCCGCTACTGCTGAAGAGGCAGCAAGACCATATTTTAATTCACGTACATCAGTTGCCGATGCGTTTGCCGCTCCTGATAATATGTTAGCTGCATCTGCTACTGAAAGATGATCCGCTTTGAAGGCATTTAACGCTGTTGATGCAATTTCTGCCGCTTCACCTAAATCTAATTCTCCAGCCGTTGCTAGGTTCAGAGCACCTGATAAACCTCCATTAATAATATCTGTTAAACTGACACCAGCCTTTATTAATTCTTCAATACCTTTTCCGGCTTCTACAGAAGAATACTTTGTTGTTTCACCCATATTAACAGCCAGTTCACTCAACTTTTTCATTTCTTCGCCAGTAGAACCAGATACTGCTTTAATGTTAGCCATCTGTTGTTCGAAGTTCATTGATTCAGTAACCGCTGATTTTAAACCACGCCCTATAGCGTAAGTCATTCCGCCAAACACCATACCAATTTGCATTCCTGCATTTTGCAAATGATTTCCCAATGTTTCCATACGGTTTCCGAAATTGAGAAGACGATTACCTTGTTGTTCTAGTTCATGATTTGACTGACGTAATTCAGTTTCGAATCGATTAAGTTCAGCGGTAGCTCGATGAATTTGTTCAGCATAATGTTGTGCTGATTGACTTGCTGCACCTTCTTCTGTTTTAGCACGATTGTAAGCGGACTGAAGCTCCCTGATTTTCTCCTTTTGCTTATCTACCATACGAGATAGCACATCAATTTTTGCTCGAGTTTGTTCAGTAGCATTGGTATATCCATGCATTCCTGTTGTAACCGCTTGGAATTCAGCTTGTAAAGACTTCAATGAATTATTTAATTTATCCAGTGCTGTTTGTTGTGCCTGACGATTCACTTGTTTGAGTTCATTTTCAAATCTATTTAAATCAGCAACTGCTTTATTAACTTGCGAAGCATATCGCTGGGTTGCTGCATCATTTTCACCTAATTTAGCCTTATTTTGATCATAGGCTTGTCGTAACGCTTTAACTTTCTCTTTTTGCGCATCAATGAGCCTACTGAGTGTATTCATTTTCGCTTGCGTTTGTTGACTAGCGTTAGCAAAACCACCCATACCTGTACTTACAGATTTTAATTCATTCTGTAATGTTCTGACTGCACGCCCTGAATTCGCGATACCTTGTCGGAAGTTTACATTATCAAGGGAAAGCCTAACGACCAAATTATTCATTTCATTCGCCATAGTCTCACCCCCTCATTAAATAATGTTTTCTGCCGGAACTTCAATTTCATTTGAGTTATGATTTTCGCTATTTGAGTGATCTTGTTCACGATATTTTTGATTTAACCTTAAATAATGCCAGATATCCATTTCATTATCGATATGATGGTGTTTATACCCCTGACGTAATAAAGAGAGGTAGAGCTCGTCCATAAACTCACTGAACGTTAGCCCCCCTCCCTCTACGCGTTTGGGTTTTCTTCTTCTCCAGATACAGGATTACCACCAGCTGCTTCCACAGTTTCATTTATAATTGCATTAATTACGTCTGAAGTTGTTGATAAAAATTTACGAGCATCAATCCCATCCCAATATTGGTCTAATGTAAATTGATCATCGTACACCTTCACCACGAATTTAACCATTTTATCCATATCTTCTGGACCAGGATTGTTTGGAATTTCAGCCAACTCAGGAGCCTGACGGATAAGACGGGCTGGAATAAATTCTGGCATATTAAAAGTTTGTTTTTCTTTATTGATCATTAAAGTTAATTTCATAGTTTTTCCCTCCTAAATTTAATAAAAAAGAGAGAGCTTTTGCTCCCTCTTACTTTCCTGCTGGTGGTTGTGCCACCGGTTTCTCGTATACCTTTTTAAACCAATTGTCTCCAATAGCTTTTGTAAACGTAGGTTCGTCTTCATCGGCTGTAAACTTAGTTCTATCATCAAAATCACGTTCAATAAACGAACCTTTCAGTTTGGTTGTTTGGAAGTTTGGCTTATCTTTTTTAGTTTCAGCTTCTTCCTCTTCTTGTGAAAGTTTCCCTTTTAATAACCAAACATATCGATATTTTCCATTAGCCTTTAAAAAGCGCCATCCAATTGCTAAATATGGCTTTTCACCCTCACGTTTTTCGTCTAATACACCATCTGTAACTTCTGGAAATCCTTCAATGTCTGCCTTTGTTGATAATGACAGGCCTCGAACTTCAATTTCAACCTCAACCTCACCATCAGACTCAGCAATTTCCGATTTTTTATTGTCGCTCCACATAATCTCGGTAGCTACTTTTTTAGATGTTTTAACCTTTACTGCCCCTTCCATTTTTTTAACCGTACTGTAATCAACACCTGTTGCGTCATCTTTCAATGACTTTGCATAAACAAGACTATCTACACCGACAGTCGAACTAATTTTAATAACTTCTCCAGCCATCTATAACTCCACTCCTTTCGCGAATCGCATCGCGTAATGAAAAATTTTTGTATCCTCTTCATATAAATCAGCAACCGCATAACGTGAAAAACCAATACTTTTCATAATTCCATTCACTTTTTGATGGATTGCTGTTGTACTACCCTTTGACCAAATATCGATTTGGAATGTGATTTCACTTTCGCTTTCATCATTATCTGCAAATCCATCTGGTCGATTATCTAATTCAAAAAACGTAATCCGTGGAAACTCTTCAGCATTTTTGGCTTTACGATAATAAACACGTTTTCCACCTAATAAAGAAACAAGCTCCTGATTATTTCCAAGAGCTTGCACAATTTCAGGGCGTAAATTTATCATAAATTCAGCCCCATTTCATTTTTCAAGATATCCGTCATAGCACGTACCGCATCGGCTTTAGAAGCGTTAAAACCTGGTTCTATAAATGGATGTGCTGGCATTTTAGAAGTACCCCACTCTAAAAACTTTCCATAGAAATATGGAGAACGGTCCGCTTTGTCTATTCCAATCTTGATCGTTTTCACACCATTTTCCATTCGTGCCTTCGTAACTCGTATATTATCCAGCAAATGTTGGCCCGTACGCCAAGGTTCACTTTTGGAAGGTTTCTTAGGACTTGAACTCCTCGGTTCACTTCTTTCTGCAATAGCTTTTCGAATTTGTTCACCACCGGCTGCAAGAGCTTTATCTTCTATTTCCTCTCCACGTAACCCCATTTGATTTAATTCAGTAACCAAACGATCAAAACCTAACAAATCTACACCATCAGCCATTCATTCCACCACGCTTCCACATGATTGATAATGTGTGTTTTTCAGTTGGAATAACCGAAAGAATGTCATAAATCGTATTCTTATACTTGATTTTCATGTCAGCATTCACATCTGCGCGAAATCGGATTTCTGTTTCACCCTGCACTTCGCTGTTAGCTGCGGCTGCTTCAAAGTATTTTCTTCCCTTTAAAAAAATAAAAGAGCCCCATACAGTAAAAGAATCCTTATATCTTTCTATTGGATCACCGTCTGGGCTCTTTGCTTCATCATCTTTCACTTGAAATGTAAGACGTTTATCTAATTTACCTGGATTCACTTGAATCACCACCAGAATACTGCAACTGAACTAATATCGATTGCAAACTAAATGCTAATTGTTCTGCTTTTCCAACTGCTTCCCGATTTTCATGCCAATGGGAAATTAAAATACGAGCCGCCAATTTAGCAAGCTCGCTTTTTAAGTCCACATTTTTACTTGTAGCATTTTTAATATAGATTTCAGCTGCTATTACGAAAGATGTAATGAGATCGTCCTCCTCATCACCATCCACGCGAAGATACTTTTTAGCTTCCTCTAATGTTAGTACCAAGAAGGACACCCCCTAGCTTATTAAGCTCCAGTTTTAGGCGCAACCGTAATTTGCCCATACACAACTGCTTCTTGGTCCCATAATGTGACATCTTCACGTTCAATTGCTCGGAATTCAGAAGTATTTGTTCTCCAAGCATTTCCGCCTTCTTTGGTCATATCAATAGATAATTGTTTTCTATCCCAAAGAATAACTGCCTCTTTTAAATCCCCAACAATGAAAGGTGCTTTTCCGTCTTTATCTGTAGCAATTGTTTTATTGGACAACACAATAACGGGCTTACCGGAAAATAACTTACGAGTTGGATTTGTTGGATCTGGTTGAAGTAGTGGACGACCATTTTTATCTTCTAATTGATCTAAGTAATTAAATCCATCTTGGTTTGTAAAAATGTTCGCTACTGCTGCAAACATTGGATCTAGTGTAACGTTTAATGTTGTTTTAAGGCCGTTATAATCCTTTAAATCAACTTTTGTTAGTTTATTGATTTCTTGTAAAATCAGATAGTTTCGAGTCGCAATAGATTTTTTCGCAATCCATTGACGTAAATATTCTTCTAAAGCTTGATCTGTATCATCTAATAAATCATTTGGCACCGGTAAGAAGCCTGCATAATCTTCAATAGCATACGATAAACGATCGAATTCAGGAGAAGCAATTTCTTGCATTGCATTTGGCTTACCATACTCAGATAATGGCGCAAAAGGTGTAGATGCTGCACGTTTCTCTAGCGTACGGGCTCCCTTGTTTGTTGATACAGGTTGTACATTTACATATTGTTCTAAGCTATCAACCGTTTGTTTTAATTGATTAATTGTTGTCGTAATATCTTCTGGAACAATATAGCCGCCATCTTTACCTGAATTCTCAGATAAGGCCGCTTTGTATTCCTGCATAACGCATGCTTCTTCATGGCTTAAATTTTGACCACGGATAGCTTTCATAAATACTTCTTTATACGATGGATCTTCATTTTTAACTGATGCTGGAGGCAAAACTCCTGTTTGTGAATTTACAGGGTCAGAAACTTGGATTTGCATCATCGCTAGATAGTTATCCAGTTCATTTTTCGCGTTTTTCGCTTCCTCAATTTTTGCCTTTGCATCTTCATATTTACCGCTATTGTTAAATTCTTCTGCTTTCGCTTTTAAATCAGCAACTTTTTGACGTAATTCTTGTTCACGTTTATCCATTCGGTATGTCCTCCTTATATTGGCACAAAAAATAGACCTATAGTTCTAACAGGTCTAGTGCATTTTGTATTTTTAATTGTTCATTATTGTCCTTCTTTGGAATAGAAGGAGCTTTTGCTACAATCTTATTTGGTGTTTTTTGATATTTATCAAAGTAATCACTACTACAAGCTGCGACTTCTTTTGCCTCCACAACTTCTATATTGAAGTATTTTTCAGCTTCTTCACCACTTAACCAGGTCTCAGCATCTACTAATTGTTGAATCTCTTCAATTTCAACACCTTCTTTTAACTTCTCTTTGTATACATTCATGATTCCTGATTCAATGTTATCAAGGTCCTCTGCTGCTTTTCGGAAATCAATTGCATTTCCGACTGCAAATGTCCAAGGTTTATGAATCATTAAGAATGCGTTAGAAGGAACGACGACACGATCACCAGCTAAGGCAATTACTGAGGCAATAGAAGCTGCAACACCGTCCACATAAACAGTTTTTTGCGCTTTATTGCGCTTTAGCATGTTATAAATGGCTAAACCAGCAAATACAGAACCACCGCCACTATTTACATAGATATTAAGGTTACTTTTATCATCTAATTGCCCTAAAATGTTTTTTACATCATCCGGCATAATATCAGAATCATCCCATTTCCAACCTGTATTATTTATGATGTCACCATAGATAAATAGATCTGCTGACGATTCTGTTTGATTTTTAATAGTAAATACGTCCTTAATTGTCCTCACCTCCCTTCTGTAATGCCCCTCCATTAGCTTTTGCTAATTGGTATTCATCGGCAATTTCAATAGATACATGGTTTAAGTCAACGCGGTGTTTATCACCGTATTCCCCAATCCCGTCCATGTCTTCTAGTTCCAGCACCTTATTAATCGAAAAAGCACCAGCATCTAACATGATTTTGTAGAATTCTGCTCGTGATTTAGAATCAGCACGTAATAAGCTTGTTAGGTTAAACTTCAAGTAATATCGTTTTTGCTCATGAAATGAAAATGTTTTATAAGAAAACTCTTCCTCATACTGAATAAGAATTGGGCTCAATGTATTTTGAATAAAATCCAACGCTTGTTGCTCAATATTGGAGAAAGTAGCACGATCTAACTCATTAATCATATGCAAAGGAATATTAAAGATATTTGCAATCTCACCTTTATCAAATTTCATACCTTCAATAAATTGAGCATCTTTTAAAGGCATCCCAACCTTTTCAAATTCTAAACCAGCATCTAAAATAGCAATCCTTTGAGCATTATTTAATCCTGTATTTGCCTCTTCCCATGCATCACGAAGTACTTCTTTCGCCTCTTTACCTAGTGCTTGTTGCGTTTTTAATATTCCACTATGCGCTGCACCGTTTGTAAAAAACTTGCCTTTAAACTTCTGTGCCGCTTGTGAGCTGCCTATAGACTCCCTTGCAATTTGAATAGGTGGTTTCCCCTTTAAACCATCAGTAGACAATGTAGTAAGATGTATAATGTCATCATCAGGTATTTTTATAGGTGTGCCGTCTGGCAAACTAGTGAAATACCATAGCTTATTGGTCTTTAGATCCACTGTGGGCGTTGTAACAGCTGGATTCAGTACCCATAATTCTTTTGGTCTTCCATCCAAACCCCAATGAATATTTATATAAGCATTTCCCCATGTATTACGGTGCGTTTCAATTAAATGTTTGAATTTGAATGGACTTTGATAAGGATTTGGTCTTCTTTCTAGAACAAAAGACACTTGATGTACCTTATCCCGTTCCCTTCCCTTCGCCGTCTTTTTAAACGTTTGAAAAGGAAGCATCGCAACACTATTTGCAAGGATGTTAATGCACCGATAAACCGTCGGAACACCTAAAGAGGACTCAACAGTTACCTTTTCACCGCTTGCGGCTTGATATCCAAATAAACTTTTAAACCAAGGAGAAGGATTTTTTAAATTTGTCGTATCCTGATTTCTAAATAACTGCCGAAAAATCAAATGTTTCACCTCCTTTCTATCTTCTTATCATTACCACCCCCAGCATTGTGAGAATAATCCCTAATAGATACCATCCATAAATCGGATTAACAAAAAAAGTCGTCACTACAATAATGGACAACCCCGAAATCAATAGAATATCTTCTAAAATACTTATAAAAAATAATAAGAATCGCATGTGATTCCTCCTAGAATGAGAAATCTTGACTTAAAATATAGGAGTTTAAGTCCATCTCACCAGAATTAAGCATGCATCGAACATGCGAGTTAATTACAGCCGCTATCGGGTCGATTCTCTCTGTTGCTTTTGACTTGTCCAACATGATGTTTTCGTTGGCATCCTGTTTTGTTATAGCATTACTAACAGCCCAATTTAACACTGGATTGTTATTGTGAATGACTTTTTTCTGATAAACTTGTTCACGAAAATCTTTTGTAGGACCTGATAAAGTCGCCATTCCTTGACGTATTTCCACCACTGTATATCCTTCTGCTTCCATGTCTTGCATGAATTGCGTTGCATTCCAAGGGTCAGCGCATATTTCTTTTATTTTGAATTTATTCTCTTTTTCCATAGTTTTAATATGTTTTTTAATATATTCATAATCAACTACCGCACCAGGTGTTGTTGTAATCCACCCTTGCTGTATCCAAAGATCATACGGAACTTTATCTGTTTTTCTTTTCTCATGCAAGGTATCTTCCGGCATAAAACTATGACTAATCACAATATAAGTATCATCCTTTTTAAATTCAAAATCTACACTTGTTAAGTCAATTTTTGCTGATAAATCGACACCTACTGTGCATTCCAACCCTTTTAATTCGGATAATTCCACCGTTTCCTTGCAATCCTTCCATTTTTGCATATCCATGTAGCCATTTTCTTTCATATCCACCCATCTATTCATGTTTTTCGTGAGATAATTACGCATTTTCTCAGGTACATCAAGGGCTGATTGGAGTTCTCCTTTTAAGAAAGTACGTCCTTCTTCATAACTACATAGAATCGGATTTGCTTTCTCCCACACTTCTGCATTCGTAATCTCATCATCTTTATCTAATTCATTAACCATGACAAAATATTCTTCGTTTTCAATATCAATATTAGGATCCAAAATTTTAGAAACATATTGATACTCTACACGATAGCAAGGATGACTTAAATTAAAACCAGCTGTCGTTATAATCATCATAAGCGGATTCGGACGAGCACCCGAACCTGACACCAGAACATCATAAATTTCAGAAGTAGGATGTGCATGATATTCATCAATAATTCCGCACTGAACATTCAGTCCATCACCAGATTTCCCTGCATCTTTTGATAGCGCTGAAATAAAAGAATCAGTTTTAAGGTGTTCAATTTTCCCATACGCAATATTGAACTTTCCTTTTAAATCTTCACATCCATTCATTTGCGCTTTAATTTCATTCCAAACAATTTTACTTTGTTCCGTTTTCGTTGCTCCAATGTATACTTCCGACATATTTTCACCAAATGCCATCGCTTCATATGAACCTACACATGCTAAAGATTGAGACTTTGCGTTTTTACGTCCAACTTGCCAATATGCCTTTTTGAATCGCCTTAGTCCCGTATTACGATGAACCCATCCGTAAATATTGCTAAATACAAAGATTTGTATCGAATGTGGTTCAATTCTCTGACCTGCTAATTTTCCTTTTGTATGTTTAAACAGAGACATCCACTTTAGGAAACGAAGTGCTTTTTCTTCCTTAAAAACATATGGGAAATCTTCAGACCATTCACGCTCAATATCTCTTAAAAATCGTTTACAAGCCTGTTTATGCTTCTGACAAGCAACAACTTCATCATTTAGTACGTCATCACAGTAGTCCAGCATCCATTGTCTGATCATGTTATACGTCAAACTCCTTTTCTACATTTGTTTTCGGACCTTGTTTTATATTTGGAATGACAATTTTAGCTCTTGCACTCGGTGTAAGACCAAACTCAACAGCCAAAGCCTTCATTTGTTCATGCAATTGCTTTTTCTTTGTAAGTAATGGATGTGGAACTTTATTGGTTTCAGCTGCCTTATTGGTATATTCAACAAGAAGTCCTTCTTCTCGGATAATTTTGGTGCATTCAACATAGTCAGAATAAGCATCACAATACGTTGCTAATGCATTTACATCTATGTTTGTGATAACGTCTAACTCTAGTAATTCACCAGCAATTCTCCTAAACTCTTTCTTTGCAACTGAATCTAACCACGTTGGTGGCTTTACCTTGTCTTTTTTTGCTTGCAACTGTTTTTCAGCTTTTAATCGCTTCTCAATTTCATCCTTTGTCAATCGATTTGTATTACCTTCTAATAAATGCAAATGAATCGGCTTCGCTTTCCTTCCTATGAGAACCACCTCCCTTGGCTGAACCCCCTTTTGTAGAATAAAACGAACTTTTTGCACGGAAAGCTAGGCGGCGGTCTCCAGGGATTCGCCTTTTGCTTTTTCATGGTGGGGGGTTGTTTGTAAATTTTTTCTTTCCAATCATTTTCTGTTTTTCTTCTCGTCTTCTTTTGTTTTTTTGTTATGGCAAGCATGACAGAGTGTTTGTAAGTTAGTTGGTTCTAATCGTTTTGACCAATCTACTCGAATAGGTATGATGTGATCGACTACATCACCTATCTTAATGATGTCATTACTTCTACATTGAACACATAAACCATGATCTCTACGATAAATAAGCTCACGCATATCCTTCCACAATCTTGAGTTGTAGAATGAACGTGAGCTTTTGTTTCGTATGTACTTGTCATAGTATCTTGTGTTCTCTTGTACTTTATCTTGGTGCTTAATACAATACTTATCCCGTGTCAGTTCATTGCAACCTAATGACTTACACGGCTTGAATGGTTTACTTGGCATGTGTACCACCTGACGCTTTAGGTATTGTTATACCATTACATTTAGAACAACGATTACCAGCGCCTGTTACTATATCTATTGTTGATTCATCACCGCAATTAAAACATTCACACTTCATTTGGTTTCTATTCTTCCATTTATAAAACAACTTCGCTATATTAAACCCAAGAAGAATAATCCAGAAAGGAGCGAGACAAATGGTAAATGCAATAGAAATGATAAATGTACTTACTATATATACACCGTCATGTTTCTTTCGTTGTCCAACGTTTCTCGCAACTGGATACATTGTAATGGAACTATAAAGTAAACCAATAATAAGATAGGTTAATATCATCATTTACTTCCCTCCATCTTCTTCCTCAATCGTTTCATTTCATCCCCGATGGCCATATTCTTTTTATTAATCCGCTCATGACACTTAGCTATATCCGCTTGATGTTTACGAATCTTATCGTTCACATATGCAGCAACATGCTCATGGCCACAATGAGGACAAATATAGAAACACTTCTCAATTCCTTTTGGAAGCTGTGCTACTTGTGGTTGCATATCGTAATCTTCATTGCAGTTAGAACAGTAGACTTGCATTTATCCTCACTCCTTATTCTTCTAATAAACCCTGAATAAGCTTATTTATTACACTTACACTAGATTCTCTCATCTCATTTATTGTTGTATTATTAGCGATGTGTTCAGTTATTTCAACGAATTGTTCTAATGAATGTTCACTCGTACACTTCTCAAGATAATTCCCAAACTCATCTTCACCTAATGCCACATTAAACATACTAATAGCGACAGCTATCTCAGTCTTAGTTAATTCCATTATCTTCACTCTCCTTTAAAAGAATATTCCGATTATATATTTACAAATAAATACAAATTGTTATAATAAAGTTAACATTGCCATCAGGAAAAGTGATTCGCCCCCATGCGAGTTGCTTTTCCTTTTTTGTGGCTATTGTTTTAAAAATTCATTTATTGTTTTATTGAGCAAACTAACCATTGCTTCTCTTCTTTGCTTTGGTGTTGTGTTATCTTCCATCTCATTAAAGATAGGAAGCACACTTTCTAATTTTTGTTTATCGATACGCTCATTTACAAGATCTGTTCCTAACATCGAAATGAATGTGCTGATTATAACCGCTTGTTCTTGTTTAGTTAGTTTCATTTATTATCACCTCAGGTTAAAACCTTTCCTTAATTTCGATAAGCTCACTAACTTTTTGAGCTATCGTTTTACCATTTAAAACAACAGGTACTTCTATAAATAAAGGATTTATTTCATTCGTAAATCTACCCATAACACTTCCCAACTTCTCGAATGCTTCCACACATTCATTAACCGCGGCAGTCAATTCCTTAACGTTCTCTTTCGCTTCTTTTGTATCAACTTCTACCTTCACTGATAATGCGCTCTTTTGTTCACTCATTTTTCATCCTCCTTTATTAGCAACACTTTTATACAATTTGTTCTAATTCAATTTTTCCTTCTAAATAATAAATTAGATTCAATAACAATAATGCTTCTCCACTCTCCACACCGAGTTTATATTCAACTTCCTTTATCTTATCGGCGCATCCACTCTTAATCGCTTCTTCTCTTTTTACCACTGCTTCATATAGTTCCTTATTGTTCTTTTTAAGAACTTCATGAAGTACTTCCACAGTTAGAACTCGTTTCTTAGCCATCTTTTTTCATCCTCCTTCAAAATAAAAAAGCACCCGAATGGATGCTTTATGATTAATTATTTGTTTACACTTCAATTACGGTAAATGAAGTTTTATTCTTCTCCCAATTACCTAATGTCGTTATATTCATCTGCTGCAGCAATATTAAGTAACTGGAAGAAGAGCAAAAGCCCTTCTCCGCTTGCATAACGTAATTTACAGTTGGATGTGAAATCAAGAAACAACTATTCATCCCATCTGCAACCATCGCCACCGGTTATGACGATCCATTTTCAATTATCAGGAATTTTGTGAGCAATGTTTTCCGCCATTTCTCACAATACAAATATATCACGTGAATTCCAAAACAACCGGCACATTTCCTGCCAAAAAGCGGTCACGACTCTGCCACTTATTTTTATATTCTTCTCTTATTAATTTTATCTTAATGAGTTACCCATATCTTATATTGTGTGTAACTGACCCCTTCGCCAAATCCCTTGATATCATTGATTTCGTTTCACTTTCTCTTTTGAGTTACACAGTACAAAATTTATGAGTAACTGTATAGTTTTAAAAAGAAAAAGCAATGCTTAGATTTTAAACCTAGTCATTGCTTTATCCATTGCATCTTGGTTTACCCCTATATAACGTAACGTGACCTTCTCTGACGAGTGATTGAATATCTCCATGAGTAATGCTATGTTTTTCGTTTGCATGTACATGTGATAGCCGTACGTCTTTCTTAGCGTATGTGTTCCTATTTCATCTAATCCAAACTCTGCCGCTGCTCCACTTAATATCTTATATGCCATGCTACGACCGATTGGACGATTTCTACCTTGTCTACTTTTCAATAGATACTCATTATCTTCTCTTTCTTCAATAAACCATTTGAGCTCTCTTTTCAATGCTGCAGTAATTTGTATTCGTTTCTGTTTCCCTGTTTTCTTTTCCCTCATGGATATATGACTCCCCTTAACATCTCCTACCTTAAGTTTCAAAATATCCGAGATTCTAAGACCTGTATTAATGCCCATAATGAAGAGAATGTAATTACGTAAGCTCTTTTCCTTAAAATATTCTTTAAGCTGCTGTATTTGCTCTGGATCACGTATCGGCTGAACAAAATTCATTATTCATTACCTCCCGTTTCTTCAGTCTCATAAACTTCTAATCTAAGAGCAAAAGCAAGTTTATAAAACACTCTAGCCTTAACTCGTCGATAAGTACGCTCACTCATGCCAAGTTCGTTATACACCATATAATCGCATACATCTTCATCTTCTAAATAACGCTTAATAATAATGTTTCTTTGGTCCTTTCCAGCACGCCCATTGCCTAAACGACTAAGAAACTGGTCAATACGAAATGACGTTTGCTTAATCCACTCTTCTCGTTTACTTTGCTGTATATTAGCCATCGCTACATCTTCTAATGGCTTTCCTACATCATTTGTAGGTCCGTGATATCTAATTTCATAAGAAGGAGTGACTTTCATTTCTTCACGCATCATTCCAAACTGTCTATATAAACGTACGCTTTCCAGAACACCTTCTAATTTTTTCTGCGTTGCTACTCTATCGATTTTTGGCAAGAAAGATAATTGTTTAGTCATGTAAGACCACTCCTTTTTATTTTTAAATTACTTTTGTCTTAAAGCTCCGCGTCTGCGTTCATAACGTGGCCCATGAATTCCCATTAAACCTTCAATATCACGAGTGCTTAACTTCTCTTTTCGTTTTTTCTTAGTTTTCTTTTTTGTATGATTCGATTGCTTTTTCCACTCGCGTAATTGGTCTTTTAGTGCCTTCATATTTCCCCATCTCCCTTTTCAAAATAAAAAGAACACCTATTCCTAAAACAGCCTTACTTGCTGTTTTAATGAATTGGTGTCCTCTAGTTTTCTAGCCGGACTATATTCTGTTTACATTTACTTTAAAATACCAGCTTGTACAAAAATATTTCTCCAAGCTTTATTAACTTGATACTTCTCAACATCTTTTGCACGACGAGCAATCGCTTTTCTGATTTTCCTTTTCTTCAAAGCTTTCATTCTTCTAACCTCACTTTCTATTCTTCAACGTAATATTGCCTCATCCAATACACACACAGTACTATCGCAGCTATATCCCAAAGTGAATCTAAATATTTTTGTGATAAAAATTGATTTGCAACTTCTAATCCATTCTCAATAGCTGTTATCGTGAACAGCATTGCTGCCCATTTTTTAACTTGACCATTTTCAATTACAAGTACAATAGCTATCAAAAGTGTCGCTCCACCTAACGTGTCTGCTACACCCCACCACTTCTGCTGTATCGCTGCTATAATTGCTAATCCCACATGAAGGGCAATAAGTAACGAGAATAAATGTTTATAGATCTTGTTATTTGGTAACATATTTTTCTCACTTTCTATTCAAAGGATTATTTTGTTCTAAATTTTCCGTCCTCGTTTTTCTCGAAGTAATTGGTAATTACGTATAATGACGCCCTTAACGTTATTTCTTTCCTCTATATCGTTGGCGATTGCAAATATCATATTTCTGTTCATTTTCTTAGCGATCGTTATTGTCGCGCTACTCTCATACTCACTTCTGTCTTTTTCATCATAAAAAGTATAATTAATAAAATACTCAAAATACCTTGCTTTCATTTTCCTCCACCCCCTATTAATAACGAAAAGAAATATATTTCGGATCTACTCTGCTTGTTACAAATGATTCGCTATAAAAATACTTTGGTTTAACATGAAACCTCTTGCAAAGTACTTGTATTTGATTAAATGTTAGGATGATTCTTGATCGCTCTATCTCAATCAACTTATTAATATCAACATCTAACAATTCAGCAGCTTTTCCTTGAGTCATTCCGAATAAATGCCGAAGTTCTGTTAACTTCTCCCCATTAAAATTACTCACAATATTTCGGTCCCTTCTGAATAAATTTTAATATTCCGTCAATACTATAGATGACATGGTAATCTTTCTCCATTACCTGAGCAGTTAGCTTTTTCTAGCTGCTCTTTATTTTTGAATACTAATCGTGATTTTGTACCATACTAACCATAAGCTGCTTTCTTAACAGTGTTGGCAGCCCGGAATCTTTTGTCAAAACGGAGCGGTCAGCTTTTGCTAGCCGCTCTTTTATTTTTTTACAACGTCTTTTGGGCAAGCACGTAAAATGTATGGCAATTCTCCTGTTTTAGATAAACCAAAGTCCCCTAATCTCGATACCATTACCACGGTATATTCTTCTCCTTTATAGAGAACTTTTTCACCTTTTAAAATACCGTTATAACCAACTATCCTGTTGTATCCATACATTGTTACACCTTTTAATTTCTTATCAAGTTCAATCATTGCAACTGTTTTAATGCCATCATTATTCTCTTCTGCTTCATGCCACTTTATATCTTCCAATCTTTATTCCCCCTTGAATAAAGCCCAAAATCTTGGCCATACTATAAATAACACTTAATGATTGAACTTCCTTCTTAACGTTTCTTTCGTAGAGCAGTTAGCCTTTGCTAGCTGCTCTTTTAATACTCTGTTGAAGCAATGACACATGGTTTTGTAATATTGTCTTGCTTTATTACCCATTCGAATGACCTTAAAACACACGTCGCTCCGCCTCTATGGACTACTGGTTCGATTATAGCTACTCGTTGCTCTTCATCAGGTAAATCGTCAATATTGATAAGCATCGTTTCTCGTAAACTAACTTCACCTTCGAAGTATTCATTTAAATCTTCATCATCAATACCACATTCTTCTTTGTAATATTCCTTTGCTTGTTCTTCAGTTTCAGCACAAACCCAATCAATATCATTCATTTTAAATACCTTCATATCCATTCCCCTTTTCTACAAAATGAAATTTTTATATAAAAGACCCACACTTAAAACAAACATAATTTCATATGATATATTGCATTCTTTCTTTTTAGAGTGGATAGTCATTACAGAAGGGCACTTCCAGAAGTGCTCTTACACTTACATACCAAATAGCGTTTTTGTTGAAAATGATGCTCTCATTCATTTGGACACATTTACCAGTATTGTTACCAAAAAATTCATGATATGGTTATTTAGTCGAGTACGTCATTACTTGACAATTACCCTTAGAAATCCCGTTGATAAACGGGGTTTCTTTTATTTAAATAACGATTTTGTTTTACTTTTGCTAGTCACCCTGCCCCGTATAAATGCACCTTTTTTTACGTATCATATTAAAATCCAAATTATCCTCTTTTAGGACGGTCTAATATGAACAAGACATTAAAATACATTTTAATCTTCTTTGGTACGGTGTTTTATATTGTAATTATGGGCTGGATTGTCTATTTAAACTTTGTTTAAGAATATTTTATTTCTCCAAACAAGAAATCAATCTAAGATCGAACATACGCATCCTAAAGAGTGCTCTACAAGGCACTCTTTAGCTTTAAAATAAGGATTTTGTTAAAATTTGATTCACTCTTTATTTATGAAATTCATACACTTATACGGACTATAAAAAATAAAAAATATAGTTCTTGGTCGAAGAGCACCGTTAGGGCAAATGGTGCTCTTTTTGATTAACCTAAGAATTTTGTTAAAAACTTACATGCACATGTTTTTCGTTATATAATTAAGTTATCAATATATTAGGAGTGTTAAGTGTGTCAGAAACAATAATGATTTTGTTATACATCTGTTTCGGAATGAGTGCAGTTTTTAGCTTAATAAAGGAATTTCGAAAGCCACAGAAAAACCAGTTCTTGATTTTATTTGATTCTCTAATTTTGATAGGAGCTATATTTTTAATAGCTAGTATCTTTATCTAAATTACATAACGAGAACTCCCAAGGAGTGAAGCAGCTAGCAAAAGCTAACTGCTTTTTAATTAAAATAACTATTTTGTTAAGAAATCTTTTCTAATTCACGTTCGTCAAACCACGTACCAGGATGCTCTACAATGTTGTATTGCGCTGTGAAGAGCCTTACATCTACAGTTGGTTTCGCAAACCACCAATGATCTACTGTAACAATTTCACCAGTCTCTATAATCCGAACTTTTTCACCATCTTCAAAAAGGTGCTTTCTCTCTTCCATTTATGGCACTTCCTTTCAAATAACGCTTTTGTTTAGTTTTCTTTAACTTCAATTTCTTCTGCTACATCTTCTAGTACACTGGCTAGATAATAAGCATCATCTTCATAATCTGTATGAATTGTAAACGTATTGTTTTTTGTAACGATTGTCACTTTACCCTTTAAAGAGCCTTCTTCATTAAATCCCGTTGCTTTAGCTGTAACTTCCATCTCTATTTCCCCTTTTCTACAAAATTCAAATTCGACTTGTATCAATTGGTGCTACTGGCACTGTAAAAACAACCTCATTTTCAATGATTACAAGAAGTTCTAATCCAACAGTTGGTTCAGCTATTTAATACAACGTTTTTTTAATTCCCCTAATTTTTCAAACCAAATTTTATCGTTAGTTTCTAATGCTAGAAGTTGAAGATTATGAATTGCATCATTGTCTAATTGAAATTTAACTGGGGATATGTCGTCTTTTGAATAAACTTTACTGTTTCTGTAACCAAATTGAACTTTTATAGATGTTTCAGTATGGTTTTTAAAAACGATAAAACCAACTTGATTTTCAGCTAAAACCCATTCGCCAACGTTCATGATTATTCTCCCCTTTTATATAAAATTCAAATTTTATATTGATTTTTTATAAAGATTGATAAAATATATTCCCTTCCCCCAAAAACCCTTATATACTAAAAGTGCAAATGTTATATTTGCCAACATTCCATTTTTGTACGACAACCTTTTGATTGAAGGCTAGGTGAAATCCTAGCCTTTTTTCATTTCACATCAACACGGCTTTGACTTGCTTCCCGACTAAATCCATCTGGATATCTTTTAGCTAGTTTTGCAATATTCATTTCAGCAATATCTTGTAACGTATATCCCAGTTCGTGCGCCATAATCGATACATAATACATAATGTCTCCAAGTTCTAAGGCTAATTTATAAGTGTTTCCGTCCTCTTCTCCTGGACAATGCGATGGTTGGAAACCAGGTCCATGATAAATTGCTTTTTTAACAATATCAGCAACTTCACCAGCTTCCCCTGTAAGTCCTAAAGCTGCATTTGAAACACGTCCTCCAAAGTCAGTTTTGTTATTCCAAGTACGTAATGTTGCTTCCTGATAATCATTTAATTCACCGATCGACAATATGCTTGCAATCTGCAAAACCGTAGATTCTTGCATAACCTGTTCACCTTTTCTTGCTTCACTTATTAATTTAGTTGCTTCCAATACACCGTTCTCCATAATGTTCATTTTCATCTACTCCTCTTAACTAATATTTTTATTTTTAGACTTAGCTGGTGTTGTAGCTGCTTTTATCGGGTCCCAACCATAACTCAATCTAGATCTGAAAGTACTTACACTTATGCCATTGGATTCAGCAATTTTAACAAGTTCTTTCCTGTCAATTTGTTTACGCGTCGGAATACTTGCCGCATCTTTAGGGTCCCAACCATTATTTACCCTGCTATAAAAAGTACTTGAATTAATTCCATTTTCTTCAGCTAATTTTAGCCATTTATTGTGTTTCCCTTCGCCCATATGCCAATATGTTCTTGGTGGTGTCGTTAATGCTTCTTGCAATTCCCAGCCATATTTGTACATCCTCATGTAAAGAACTCTTCTACTAATACCGTTTGATTCAGCTTGCTGATATTCCTCATCAGTTAACCATCGATTAAAAGCCATCAATTTCCCCTCCTAATCTAGTTCCAGAAATTCTGCTCTAGTACGTTTCGAATTAGTTATCCTAATCTTCTGAATACCTTTCCCGTGCTCTTCTATAGCTGCATTCCAAGCTTCAACTTCAGTTTTAGCATCAAAACAATCCATTTTTTGTCGTTCCTCTTTATCGTAGAAATGCACTTCATAGCTTGGATTCAAAAACTTTTCACTGGTACTTATCGCGTTATAGTCGAAACTACCCATAACATCATCAATTGTTAATTGCTTCATAATCGCATCCCCAGTTATTTAATTTTTTCTGTGATTGTAGTTGATACACGATCAACTTTTCCACCTTGCCAAGTGATTACTTGCTCCCCGAACCCTGTTACTGGAGGATTCAGTGGCGTAACTTCGCCATTTTTGACCACATAAATTTTATTATTAGTAACATCGATTTCGACTTTCGTAGACTTCATATGACTGAAATCCCCCTTTTTCCCTTGTTAACTTACTTTTTGTTGCTGCTTACGTTGCAACTTTTGTTTCATCGATTCGAATTTTATTAACCATGCTTGCCAACGCTTATCGTTTTCTTCTTGCTGTTGCTTTGCCACTTCACAATTACAACCTTCCGTTAGAGTTACACCTGAATAAATTTCTTTACGAATAATTCCTGTATTACGACATAATGCACACATATTTTTTCCTCCTTTTATGCTTCTATAAATCTTTGTAAACGTTGCTTCGCTATCTCTCTTCTATAACTAGCGGCTTCATTTTTTACAGTTAGACTTGTTTCAACCATTCGGTCATATGAACGTTTGCCAACTTGATTTTTCAGTTCTTTTGGTTCTAAATTACTCGTATACAGAGTAGGAAGTTCTTTTCTATACCGACCATCAATGATATTGAACAATTTTTCTTCGACCCATTCCGTAGTTTTTTCTGCTCCAATATCATCTAATATAAGTAAGTCGCATTCTAAAAGTGCTCTCATAATATGTGTTTCATTTTCTTTGTTTTCACTATTGAATGTGCTGCGAATACGTTGTAATAATTCTGGAACGCTTTGAAATACGACAATGTATCCTTTTTTAGAAAGCTCATTTACAATCGCGGCTGCTAAGTGTGTTTTACCATTACCAGGTTCTCCCCAAAGCAGTAACGATTCCCCGTTCCACTCTTTAAAAGTCTTCACGTATTTCACTGCAACTTTATAAGCTATCTCTGATCCGTTTCTATCTAGAAACGATTCAAATGTACTTTTGGAGAACCTTTCTCCTAAGTTACTAATGCTGAACAACTTTTCTATTTCTCTCTTCTTAGCAAAGTTTTGAGCTTCACGTATTTTTGCTTCTTCACGTTCTACAACACATTCACATGTAGGAAGTATTTTGTTTTTAATACGTAACTGCGGAACTTCTACAGTGATTGCCGCGATATATTTATTGCAATGTTCACATGTATACCCTTCTGTTTCTTCACTACAAGCCGATGTATTCACTATCCGAGTCATCACTCTTCCGATTGATTCCGACACGTTTTTTCACTCCTTTATTTCGTTGATATTCCGTTTCTAAAGCATCCACATCTTTTAAGGTCTTCACGTTATTGTTAACCCACTGTTTTAAAATGCCCTCAGCATAATTCCATTTCTTCTGCTGTTTCAAAGCACGCTCCATAGCTGCTTGTACAAGTTCTTCGTTTGTATCGTTTACCCATTGTGAAATACTTTCAGCGATGAATGTATTTAAAATACCGAAATTATTTTCATAGAAAGAGAAGATGCTACTACTACTTACATTCTCTGTAGTATTCTTTGTAGTAATCTCTGTATTTGTCTTTACTTTAAAGTCAGGAGCTTCATTACTTTCATGTGAAGAGGTACCTGATTTTGAAGTGACTACCCTCTTTACTTCAAAGTCAACAGGGTCTTCTTCAACTTCTTGATACATACTTGATATGCTTTTTATTCCACTTACTATAGGTTCAACGAACATTACATTATTTAAAGTAATTTCATTTACAATGATTGTTCTAAATTCGATTATGATTAAATTCATATCCACTAATAAGTCACAAGCTCGTTTAACTTGTAGTTTTGAAAATCCAAATGTCTCTGCTAATTGCTGATAACTCTTTTGTAACTTATCTGATTTGAATTTTTTCTTATAAGTAACCTTGCCAGTATATTCATCTCGAATAACTGTAGGACGATACCAATAGACGATTTCGCTCAATACCATAATTGCTACAATGTGAGGCTTACCATTACTAAAAGTGATGTAATTAAACCATTCATGATCCACTACATTACCTTTGAAATTTAATCCACCAATTTCAGTTACTACGTTTGCCATAAATATTTACCTCCTAATACAAACTGCTACATATGCTTGTCCGCTTTTGATTATTCGTTGAATTTCATAATGCGGATAACCAACTTTGAAATACTGTTCAATCATTTCCTTTAATTCGTCCTTGTTCTCTGCTAAGTTCCAGAATTTATTAGGTAATAGCACTTGATATTCAGTTAAACGCATGTACTATTTCCCTACTTTCCGTGATATACTTATAACAAGTGTTTTTTCTTAAAGGACCCACTGCCATGGGTCTTTTTATTTTGTTCTACGTCACCCCAAGCCCACCGTTTTATTGGTTCGTAAGTAATGTAAAGTAGCAATATACTAAATGCGATAAACATTGCGAATGCTACTAATGATGTTGTATCTTCCACTAGATCACCTCCTTATTTATCAAACGGTAATTTTGTTAAACACCTGAAATTCTGTTTTAACTAGCATTTGTTCCTACCTTTTGTGCTTCTACCCATTTAAGAAAGTCTTCCGCTTTAACACGTTTGCTTTTTCCAATTACGATTGTCGGAAAGTCCTTTCTCTTCATAAGTGCATATGCAGCTGATCGAGAAATATTTAAGAATTCTTGTACATCCTCTGCTTTCAGTGAGAATGGTAATTGTTTTATCTGGTACATGTTTTTAGCTCCTTTTCATTTTTTATTTAATTCATCCTACAATTGAACTTTTCAAAATAAAGTTTGATTTTCTTGAACTTCAACACCTAAAAAAAGATTATATATGTCTTCTTCTAATATTTGCGCTATTTGCATTGCATCATCTAATGTTGGAGTTGCGTAGCCAGTTTCCCAATTACTGATTACCGTTTTCTGTTTATTTATCAATGCCCCTAGTTGTTCCTGAGTAAAATTTTTACGTTTGCGAGCTTTAATTAAATTATGTCGTTTCTTTCCCATGATGACACCTCCTAAAATCCAACTTTCTTGAACTTGTTACACTTATTATATATCCAAGTTTTTTGTACTGTCAATAATAATATTTGAGTTTTTTGGATTTTTAAACAAAGTTTCAAAAAACTAATGCAAAACTTTTACAAACAAAGTACAATTTAGTTGTACTTTCAAATTAGAAAAACAGTTTATAGTTTTGGATATAATATATATGGGGTGAATTTATGACTATTTTAGGGCAAAGGATAAAACTTTCTAGAAAGAAACGTGGATTAACACAAGATGCATTAGCATTAAAGATAAAAGAAAAGATGGATGCAGAAACTAAAGTAACAAAAACTACAATTTCTAATTATGAAACAGGCTATAGTTCGCCATCTAATGAAACTTTAGTTATCATTTCAGATGTATTAAACGTATCTGTCGATTATTTATTAGGTCGATCTGATGATCCAGAATTAAATGCAGTTCAATTCACTGAATTAAGAAAAGAATTTAACGAGCTAATTGACATGTTAGAAAAAATGCCAAAAGAAAAACAAGATATGTTACTGGATATGATGAAAGCTGCTGTAGGCCATAACAAAAAATGATTGTCAGCAATTGGGCTAACAATCATTTTTTTCTTTTTTAACAATATTTTTTATGTTCTCTACCATTTTTCTTTCATTCTCATCTGTAGTTAATACACCTAATTTTAACATTTCCCATAATGTGCTCTCTAGTACATTTTCCATCGTCGGTTCCCCCATCATCCTTAATTATTCAAAAATATCAAAATGTAGAAAATGAATAACCCCTTAAACGTACGAAATGCCATTGCACCTTTTGATGCAATGGCATTTTCTTTATTTATTATCCTAAAGTACCTGGGTCCATTTTCATTAGTTGTACTTCTTTTACTTTTCCTGCTGCTTGATTATCTTTAGCTGATACCGAACCAATCGATAACACTGATAATGCGAGCGTACATGCAATAACCACACTAGCAATTATTTTTTTCATTCTCACTGTCCCTCACTTTAAGATATCAAAAATTTTTATGTAGAATAAGTTTCCGTCCTTTAAGAACCGGTGATATGCCTTTCTTCTCAATTCTTCATCATTCATTGCAATTGATAAATAAAAATCTTGAATTGCAGTTCGATTACTGATTTGATTTAATATTTCGCAAGCTTCACTGTTCTTGTTATGACGAATGCACTGTAACGCAATTTCAGCGTCGTCATGTATATATTCTGATTTTACAGGAATATTATGAATAATACAACAAAAGGCAGTTGTATTTTCCACTAATTTTCTTTTTAGTAATGATTTGTTATTCTTAATCTTTCTTAATTCTGAAAGCGATAATTCAAAAAAATACAAAGCTTTATCGGGATTACTGAAAATATAACTCTCAGCAAAAATACTAAGTGCTGTAGCTTTCAATAAACGCGGAATCTCTTGTTTTTCTAATACATGCATTAATAATCCCCTTGCCGTTTTTACTTCGTCTTGCATTAAACTTGCATATGCACAGATAATATTTAATTCTACTTCGTTTAATGTCTTTTCTAAGCCTTTTGGCATTTCATCGATTTTCTCCTGAATAATTCCTTGGAGAATAGTTAATACATTATATGCCCCTAAGTCAAAATAACCATATACGCTTAAGGTATTCACAAGAATATTCACACCTGTTTTATTTAAATTCACTTTTGTACGTAATGTTTCGATTTCTTTAAGAAACGCTCCCGATCTCAATGATTGAGTTTGTCTATCTAAACAAACTCGGAATATATCTCTGTAATTATTAGTTACAGGTTGTTTATAATTTTTCTCAACAAGATCATGAAGTAATTCCGTATAACCTGACTGATATAAATAATACATTGCAGTTCTTATATCTGCTTCTTTATCTGTATACTTTAAAAATTCTTGAACCACTGCCATCTTCTGTTCTTCAGAGTCAAGACCACTCAATATCTTAACTAATTTTGCGAAAGTCATAGGTACTTTTCCATTCAGTGTTTTCCATAAATTTGATTGTGATAAATTTGTGATTTTTGAAAGCTTTACTGAATTTAATTCATCCTCTAAAACAATACCACCTAAACAAGATACTTTATTCATAACGAAGCCTCCTTTGAACGCGAGACACCTTCCCTGAATTTTCTCAATAGAAACACTATACCATTTAAGTTTTTTTTAGTTTAATATGTTATACTTATGCTGACTCATGGCAAGCGTTTTCCCTACCGTATTAGGGGAACAGCAGAAGAGTGGCTGCACACTACTTTTGCTGCGCTATGGGTCTTTTTTTGCTCTTATTTTTATCGTTAAAATCAGTTTATCACAAGATTTAGAATCTTCATTCCTTTTATAGTCAAATCATGTTGAGAAATTTTTTTCGAAAAGTCCATTTTTTCACTAAGAATATTTTACCAT
Source organism: Bacillus sp. CD3-5 (assembly GCF_006349665.1). Lineage (NCBI taxonomy): Bacteria > Bacillati > Bacillota > Bacilli > Caryophanales > Bacillaceae > Bacillus > Bacillus sp. CD3-5. The sequence continues at coordinate 235,827 of NZ_VEPX01000003.1, forward strand.
TAAAAGAACATTTGTTCTACATTTTTTAGAATTAATTCCAAAAAATTAAGCGAATGCAATATTTAAACCAAATTATTTGGTATATATAGTCTAAAAATAATGCCTTATTTATAATAAAGGCATGAATACATTTGGAGAAAATTTAAAAAAGTTTAGAAATACTCGTTCTTTAACGCAAGCTGAATTAGGCGATAAAGTTCAATTAAGCCGTAGCCAGATTAGTAATCTGGAAACAAACTTCAATGAGCCCGATTTGGATTCGTTAGATCGTATCGCGTCATTCTTTAATATTTCTGTCGATACACTAATGGGGCGAAAATTCACAACCAGTGAAAAGAACTTAAAAAATGTTCTCGATGAAATTCAAACGGTTTTCGCAGGCCTGGATGAATCCCAACGAGAACAGTTCTGTAAACAACTCAAGTTTTACACGCAATTCTTAAACGAGAAAAAAGAATTGTTATAAGTCGATTGTAGTAGAAAACATTTCCAATCACAACGGTAAAAATTGACAAAAAACTAATAAAAAAAGAGCCATGTGGCTCTTTTTTTATTAGTTACTAATGGGAGCTGAAATAGTCCCTATAATTTCATCAGCAAAAGCTATAATTTTCTCTTCGTTCGTTGCCTCTACAATATGAGAAACTTCACTTAAAATATCTAAAGCAGCTTTAATATTTTTATTCTCAGATTTGAAGTAAATGACTGTCACAATATCAAATTCATCTTCGGTTATTAAATTACTATTTATTTTGTATTTATCCTTTAACATTTTCTCATAATTCCATGCCCACTCTTTTGCTAATTGTGTAGCTTTTTTACTATTTCTTAAAGCATAATCAAAAGATAATGTTTTTACAAATTGAGCTTTGCAATTCTTTTTAAAAGCAAAATCTAACTTTATATCTTCAGCCCCGATATCCACCTCAACATTACGTTCTAAATTCCCAGATATATTCTTTTCATGATTCCTAAATACTCGACTCATAATGCTCTTAACTTCAGTATCCGTTATACGTTTTGATTTATGAGGATCGAAATATACATATGTTCTAAAAAGGTCTATTTCATCTTTTAAATAATCTCGACTTCTAATAGTTCTGATTGGAGAAAACTGAAGTTGGTTGACATATATCGATGTTGCCTTTTCTAAAAATTTAGGATCTTTTGCTTGTTGAAGAGAAGGACCGTCAGTAATGGACTGTGTAAAATCATCTTTTACTCCTTCTAGTACCAATTTCAAGAACTTGACATCCGATTCATCATCAAATTGACTAACACGACTAAAATTAGTCGTTAACTGTAAATTCACATAAGCATCTTCTGGAGAATGAAAAACTAAACCGATATTAATAAATTCTTCTCTAATATCATCTGGTACATATCTAAGAACAGCATACTTACACATACGTTCCATCTATGACCCTCCTTTCCAATAAGGTAATCCTGGTTTTAATACAGGTAAAGCTGTTTCAATTCTATTCAGCCTATCCCCTATATATTCAAGTAGTTTTTCTTTTTGCACTCCTGTAACGCCCCATTCTTCCGGAATGTTATTTATAATATTCCACAAAGAATTATCATCTAGCCTTTCCATTTTTTCTAAAATTGAGTTAAACGGATTATGCCCTTTTACATGGGGGATTAATTTTCTATATACATATCCATCTGGTTGAAGGGGCTTGAAAGCTTCCCCAATTTTAAAGTTCAAATTATGTTCATCCCACAATGGTCCTATATCAAATGCGTGCGTATGATCAAGAACTACTATTTCCATTTTAGATTGGTCAAACAATAGATTACCACCATTACACTCTCTATCGCAATTACAAACTAACTGATCGAATAAAATTATACCTGGTATACACTCAATATTCTTCGCTAATTCCAGCATACCTGCTGAAGAAATTTGGAATGCTTTTTTTATTCTTTTTGTTCCGAAATGAAGCCCTACAGTCACATCTTCTTCTGTATGTTTCGAAATTTGTTCTCCGAAATCTTCAATAAATTCTTCATTAACTTGTACCAAAGACGGAGAAGCAAGGGGCAACTCAAGAATTTCTGCTATCTTCGCACATACATATTCATTTGCTAATATTCTTTTTCCCTCTGGATTTTCTTTAAATTTAACAACGTACTGTTCACTATTATCACATGTAATAATATATGGTTTTGTAACACCATTGGTGATTTCTTTGTGTGCTATTTTTGCTGTCACGATTTCCATTTAACTATGTCCCCTTTTGCATGTCAATCATAATTATTTTTTCATTCTGTATTCTCCTTTTTATATATAATGCTAATTAGTTTTCAATTTAAAACGCGTAGTAATGGGAGTTTTACAAAATTTTTCTTACTTTCTAATTAACTTTATTTTTTCATTTTATATTATCCGCAATTATATATATAATCCATTATATCCATTTTGTACTAATATGTAGAGTACTTTCATTCAAATTCAGCTATATTTTTACAAAAAACTAATCATCTATGCTATTATTTCTTATACCACTACCACATATCACAACTTGTATCTAGAAAACGATTATGACGAGGTGAAAAATCATGGCATACTTTCGTAAACGTGGTGAGAAGTGGTCTTTTACCATGGATGTCGGCAAAGACCCTATCACAGGTAAACGGAAACAAATCACTAAAGGTGGTTTTAAAACAAAGAAAGCTGCTCAAGAAGAAGTGGCTAGAGTCACAAATGATTTAGCAAATGGAGAATATGAGAATAGTGATATTCGCTTTTCTCAGCTCGTAGAAATCTGGATGCAAGAGAAAGAATCATCATGTAGACCATCAACATTATATCAATACAAACGCATTCTACGCTCACGTGTTATGCCTGAATTTGGTGAAAAGAGGTTATCGGATATAAAACCTCTAACTGTTCATAATTTTCATCAGAAGCTACTTAAAGAGGGTCTAACTACGAAATACATTTCATCCGTTGATGTTATGTTAAAACAAATCCTCGATAAAGGCGTAGAACTAGAAATGATTAACTCTAATCCTGCTAAGAAAGCTAAGCGGCCTAAAGTTAAAAAGAAGTCGCAAGCTAGTTGGACAGTTGAACAAGCCATGAAGTTTATGGAGTATGCAAAAATACAAGGAAGTTACTATATTGCATTTATTTTAGCTTTGCATACAGGCATGCGGATCGGAGAAGTATTAGCTTTACAGTGGGACGATATTAATTTCAAAAATAAGACTATTCATGTACAAAGAACATTAACGCTTGTTGATGGGAAGTATGAATTAGGTGAGACAAAAACCGAAGCATCTAATCGTATAATTCCGATGACGGAAGAATTAATGGAAGAGTTGTTAGAATATCAAAGTCATAAGAAGGAGAATTCTTTCGACTTATTAATTTGTACAAGAAATAAAAAAATCGTGCATCCATATACGATACGCTACCAAATGAAAGCTTTGTGCGAAGCAATTGACGTACCGTATATTAGATTCCACGATATCCGAAGAACGTTTACAACTATTTTAATCGATTCTGGCGCAAATGCAAAGGTTGTTTCAAAATTGCTTGGTCATACAAATGTTTCTACAACTTTAAATATTTATACTGATGTTTATGAAGAGCGTCAAATTGAAGTAACTGAAATGCTAGGAAATGTACTGAAAAGTGGGCAAAGTGGGCAAAAAGTGGGCAACGAGGAAAAACAAGATGGTTAAACCCTGCGGTATAAGTGATATAATGCATTTATAGTGTAAGTTTTTTCTTTACACTATAATGAAGTCATCATAGTAAATAATATATAGAGTATCACGTTTTTCAAAAAGATGCTACATCGAAAGGAGAGATTACCATAAAAGCCAGTGGTATTGTTGTTGAATATAACCCTTTTCATAACGGTCATGCTTATCATGTGCAACAAACAAAAAAGTTAACACACTCTGATATTACAATCGCTGTTATGAGTGGCCCTTTTTTACAACGTGGTGAGCCAGCACTCGTATCCAAATGGTATCGTACCAAAATGGCCTTAGCATGCGGTGTAGACCTCGTTGTAGAGCTTCCTTATGCCTTTTCAACGCAAAAGGCCGAAACCTTTGCAAATGGCGCTATTTCTATTTTAAACGCCCTACACGTTTCTGAAATTTGTTTCGGCAGTGAAGATGGACAAATCGAAAATTTTTATAACACCATCTCTGTGCAGAAAAATGAAGAAGAGACTTTCAATCGTCTTGTAAAGCAATTTATGAACGCAGGTAATAGTTACGCAAAAGCTACATCTGAAGCTTTTCTACACATTTTATCTTCTGAAAAAAATATAGACATGTCACAACCAAATAACATTTTAGGCTTCCAATACATAAAAGCAATTCTAATGCAAAATAGTTCTATGCAAGCACAAACGATAAAAAGGTTCGCATCTCATTATCATGATGAAACATTTAACGACCAACATATTGCAAGCGCAACAAGTATTCGCAAACAACTTTTTAGTGAAAATAGTTCCTTTACAGAAATTGAGCCTTTCATCCCAAAAGCGACTGCTTCTCTTTTAGCAAGTTATAAACAAAACTACGGGACATTACATAATTGGGAACAATACTTTTCATTTTTTAAATACAAACTTATGACAATGTCTCCAGAAGACTTACGACATATATATGAAATTGAGGAAGGTTTAGAGCATCGTATTTTATCAAAAATACAAACCAGTTCCTCCTTCCATTCATTCATGGAAGCATTAAAAACGAAACGTTATACGTGGACTAGATTACAAAGAGCTTGTACACATATTTTAACAAATACAACAAAAGAAGAAATACATTGCGCAAATATAGAGCAACATGCACCATACATTCGTCTATTAGGCATGTCACAAAAAGGACAAACGTACCTTTCAAAAAACAAGAAAAAAATAGAGCTTCCAATCCTTACCCATACAAAAACATTTGACCACCCTACTTTACACATAGATCGAAAAGCCAATTCTGTATATTTCTCCATCATACAAGAACCATTACGAACACAACTACTAAAACAAGATGCAACACATCACCCAATTCGTTACGATGAAACAACTGCAAAATTCCTATAAAAAAATCTCTCTTTTCAGAGAGATTTTTTTATTTCTTGCCCATTTTTTCCAAATACATTAATGCATCATCCAACGTATCAACTGGCACAACTTTCATTTTCGTTTTAATATCTTTCGCAGCCTCAAGTGCATCTTTATAATTCGATTTCTCCGCACCTTTTTCATTTGGTGCAAAGAACACTTCAGCACCAGCATCACTTGCAGCAACCACTTTTTGCTGAATACCACCAATCGGGCCAACTTCTCCCTTTTCATTGATCGTCCCTGTTCCAGCTATTTCATGCCCTCTTGTTAAATCATCTTCCACCAGTTGATTATATATTTCTAATGTAAACATTAGGCCTGCCGATGGTCCGCCTATTTCATGAGAGTCAATTTTCACTTTCGGATCTACCACTAGTTCTCTTTCCGTAACGATAGAAACACCTATACCAACACGTCCATTTCCATTCGGAATAGTCTTTACATTTAAATTTTCTTTTAACTGTTTCCCATCCCTCTTGTACTCAATATTTACTGTATCTCCTTCTTTTTTCCCTGTCATATATTCAATAAATTGTTCTGTCTTTTCAAATGTTTTTCCATCGACGGCAATGATAACATCTCCAAGTTTAAGCTTTCCTTCTGAAGGCATCCCTTTCGCTACACCAGCAACCAACACACCCTTATTTTCAAAAGAAACAGTACGATTTGCACGTTTATAAGCATTATAAATCGCTGCATTTTGCGAATCTTTCATCGCATAATTTTGGCGAAATTGATATTCTTCATCACTTTCACCCTTTTGCAATATTTCTTCCGCTTTTGAAATATGTGTATATTTATTAAACTGTGCCGCTATTAAATTCACTACATTTGCCGGTCCCATTGAAACCGTAACAAGCATAAAATCACCTGATTCTTTTGTTCCCCCTTCAACTTGAACGTAAGGCTCTAATTTGGCAGCCATTCCTGGTTTCGTTACATAATACGGCAGACGTACATAAACAAGTAACATTGCCAATATAACCCCTATTAAAATTGCATATATAAACCGAAAACGCTTAAACATTATGTTTCTCCTTCCACTGCTCAATTAATAAATGAATATTTGCAACATGCTTTTCCGCTTCTACCTCTCCAACTCGAATAATGTCTTCAATGTTTGTAAAAGCCCGGGAACTAAATTGTTCTACAGCTGGTCGCATCATTAAATCAGATGCAATTTGCCGATTTATCACAAGCTCATATTGCATAATTTCAATACTCTGCATAATTACATCATAAATAGACGTAACCTCTCCATTTACTTTAATCGGGGATACATCAACAGCAATGACAATATCGGCACCTAACTCTTTCACAACCGATACTGGGATGCGATCAATTACTCCGCCATCTACCAATAATCGTCCATCTATTTTCTCTGGCACAAACACTCCAGGTACAGAAATACTTGCTCTCACCGCCTCTGCAACTGGACCACTTGTAAAAACTACTTTTTCCCCCTTTAAGATATCAGTAGCCACAACAGCCGTCGGGATATCTAATTCTTCTAAATTTTTATTATATGTAAACATTTTAATCATATCTTTGACACGTTTTCCAGAAATAAATCCCATTTTCGGAACCGTAAAATCTAAATAATATTTCCTCTTAAAAACATTTGCCAGTTTATACAGTCTTTCAACGTTTGAACTAGCCGCATAAAATGTACCTACTAAAGCCCCCATACTACTTCCTGCAATCATATGAATCGGTATATCATTTTCCCTTAAAACCTTTATAACACCAATATGAGCAAAACCTTTTGCGCCCCCAGATCCAAGAGCTAAGCCAATTTTCGGTTTTTTCACTTTTCTCACCCTTTAATTTTTTTCGTTCCTTTTTCATACTTATGGTCTAAATTCACTACGTATCCACGTATACTGAAATGAACGTTTTTTGGGACAAAGGGGGATTTACTTACATGTATGAAAAATGGAAAACGGCTTTCCTTACCATATCAACACTTTTTTTAACCTTTTCTCTTGTACTCCACCCCCAAGCTGCTTTACAAGCTTCCATTCGAGGGTTAAATATATGGTGGGAAGTTGTATTCCCTTCACTTTTACCGTTTTTCATCATTGCCGAACTTCTCATTAGTATTGGTGTTGTAAAATTTATAGGCGTTATATTAGAACCACTTATGCGACCACTTTTCCGCGTTCCAGGAATAGGCGGATTTGTTTGGGCAATGGGAATGGCTTCAGGCTTTCCCGCTGGCGCCAAATTAAGCGCTAGACTGCGCAAAAGCAATCAGCTAACACAAATTGAAGCAGAGCGCCTCGTATCTTTTACAAACTCATCCAATCCACTTTTTATTTTTGGCGCTGTTTCTATCGGTTTTTTCAATAATCCGAAATTAGGAATCGTATTAGCTGCTGCACATTATGTAAGTAATTTTGCTGTCGGGTTACTGATGCGTTTTTATGGCAATAACAACAGTTCCACGCATGATAAACATGTTACTAAAAAACACCCTTTTCAAAACCCTTTTTCAATTCTACACGAGACACGTATGCAAGAAAAAAGACCAATAGGAAAATTACTTGGGGACGCTATCGTTTCTTCTATTCAAACGCTACTTATGATTGGTGGATTTATTATTTTATTCTCTGTTTTAAATAAAATGATTACTGTATTTCATATTACAGCAGCCCTTTCTTTTATTATGCAACATATTTTATCATTCTTCCAACTAACTACTGAATTTAGTATCCCCATATTATCTGGCATGTTTGAAATGACACTTGGAAGCCAAATGATTAGTCAAATAACTGAAACACCCCTCCTGCAGCAAGCTATGGTAACAAGCTTTATTTTAGCATTTAGCGGCCTTTCTATTCAGGCACAAGTCGCTAGCATATTAGCTGAAACAGACATTAGATTTAAGCCCTATTTTTTCGCACGAATTATCCAAAGTATTCTTGCCCCTATTTTTACTTTTATATTTTGGAAACCATTTTATGAAAAAGTAAGCTCTTTTTCACCTATGCAAAAAGATATCCCTGTCTTTTTATCGAATCATTCTTCTATTCTGCATGAAATTTGGACATCTTTTATACACTACGGACCGATATTTACATTATTTTGCTTATATGTATATGTCATCTTATTATTTTTTCGGAGCAACAAAGAAAAACCCCGTTCACTTTAACGGGGTTTGAAACTTTTCTTTTAAAGCACGTTCTACAACAGGAGGTACAAGATCTACTACACTTCCTCCATATCTCGCAACTTCTTTCACAATGCTCGAGCTTAAAAATGAGTATTGATTGTTTGTCATAATAAAAAAGGTTTCAATGTTTTCATCTAACTTTCGATTCATAGAAGTAATTTGCATCTCATATTCAAAATCAGAAACTGCTCGTAATCCACGTAAAATCGCGTTCGCATTACGCATTTTTGCATACTCAACTAGTAGTCCACTATGTGAATCTACTTTGACATTAGGAATATCCTTTGTTGCTTCTCGAATTAAATCTAAACGCTCTTCCACTGAAAAGAACGGTTTTTTTGACGAGTTGTTTAAAACTACTACGTATACCTCGTCAAATACTTTTGCTCCCCTTTTAATAATATCCAGATGCCCAAGGGTAATTGGATCAAAACTTCCCGAAGAAATAGCTATACTTGTCATTCCGTCCCCTCACCTTCATACTTATAAATCGATATCGCTGTAATGCCATAATTTTCAGCTCGCACTTTTACAAGTCTTCCTATAGCCTCAGGTAAAACTACATCATTACCATGCTCCGCCATAATTAAACCATCGTTATGTAGTAATCCATGTTGATCCATTACACTAATTAAAGATACAATTTTTTGATCTTTATATGGAGGATCAATTAATATAAGATCAAATGATATTTCACGTTTTATAAGTGCTTTTATCGCACGTTCTGCATCATTCCGATATACTTCAGCTTGTTCCTGTATTCTACAACTTTCTAAATTTTGATGGATTACCTTTATCGCTTTATTGTCTCGATCAACAAAAATTGCTTTATCAATCCCTCTACTTATAGCTTCGATTCCAAGACCACCGCTACCACCAAATAAATCAAGAGCGACACCCCCATCAAAATAAGGGCCTATCATATTAAAAATGGATTCTTTTACTTTATCAGTCGTTGGACGTGTTGTATTACCTGGCACCGCTTTAAGTGGGTGTCCTTTACATTTTCCTGAAACTACTCTCATCTGTTGTCACTACCTTTATTTCAATCTATCGAGCAATTATAGAAAGCCTTTCTCCATTCGGTAACCGCTACCAAACTTTACGATTCCATTCATCTTCCAACGAAGACTAGAAGAACTTAGCTTAAAATAACCGCTCTGCATTTTTATGTATTCATCTCACCATTCGCTAACACGAACTATTCGTTTCACTTTATCTTTTTTATCCTATCATAAAATAAAAAAAAGAAAAATAAAAAGCCCAACATAAAATTTAATTTCATCATGTATATCTTCATTTAGATTGGACATAAATAACTATAACAACATCACCTTCGATGTTGTTGCCAACCGCGGAGAAGACTTACGTTTCCCCATAAGTTCTTCCTCCGGTTTCTCCTCTCCCTTTGCCTTCTTACTAGTACATGCTAGTATAAGAAGGGCCCTGCTTTGCAGGGTTTTTTTTCTTTGTCTACTTTTCATTTAAAAAGTGAGATGGTACAGTAAAAGAAAGAGGAGGAAAAGATATGATTCAACGCTTTATAGAACTCGGAGAGGGCTACTCTGATTTATATGAATTACTTGAAATTGCCAAAGCAAATCAAGAACGTATAACACATATGTTACAATTTGAAACAATTAAAAATGAAAAAAAAGTGTGCTCACTTGTTGTAATATTAAAACCAACTACTACTGGTGATTTCCAACCATTATACATATGTCGTGAAGGCATTCCTGTACTTGAAAATAAAAAAAGTAAACGCGTCATTTTATTTGAAGAAACGGCAGAACAACTTGGAAAAAAAGTGACTACCTTTACGGTAAAACCGTCCACAACTTTCCCAGAAAAAGAACTGTTTTTCAATCATTTAATTGGTATTTTACGAATGAATAATTTTATTCCTCCAATGAAATAATGTGTTATTTCAAATAAAAAATCCCCTGTTAAAATTAGAGGGCACTGAAAAACTCCACTTCATAAGAAAAAGGATCCCATCACCTACTATATACAGATGACGGGATCCTTTTTAATTTCAACATATTGATGAAATATGTGTTATTTTTTCAAAGCAACCACTTTTTCAGTGGCCTCTTAAAATTAGCAGGGGATTTTTTCTATTAGCTATAATCGTATTCTTTTGCCCGATCAGGACGTGAATTTTCAAATTCCGTTTTTAAATACGGGCGGTACGACTGTTCTATCTTTTTCACAAAAGGAAGTTTGTTCAACTTTTGCATCATATGCTCAATTTGTTCCATATCACAATATACTACTGCATATTTTAAACGTTTTGATATGTAATGTATGTTACCATATTTTCTTAAAATCTTGGCATGTTTCAATGAATGTAAATAAACAATCATACTTTGTCGTTGCCCGAACATAATCTTCTCCATCTTCTCCTTTTAAAAACATATATTTTATATTTTATGAAAACCAATCAGAAATTTATGACATTACAGGACAAACTCTGTATACGTTTTCTTCTATCTTCTAAAAAACGGGGTGATTTACCCCGTTTTTTTACAACCGCAACCTCCGCCGGTACCACAACCGCCACCACAGCCACCAGCATCAAAAAATGGATTTCCTGTTGGAACTTTGATGGAAGAGGACACCTCAGAACCGATTGCTACACTAACTTCATCTAACAACTTTTGTAAAGCCGTTTCTACTCGTTTAAAAGCTGCAATCTTATCATGTAAATCTACAGAACGCTTCAATTCCCTCATTTTCGTCGAAACGAAAGTATAGTCAGGATGATATTTACCGAAACGTTGCACTTCCTCATATCGTTCTTTCATCGCTGTAAATTGCTGAATTAACGTCTGAACTTCCATATCTTCATGCAAGTCTTTATAATATTTACGGTAATCTTCTGCTATATCTGAACAGATGATCGCTTTTGCAAGCTGCTCTGCCTTATCTAATATTAATACGCTTTCTAGCGTCGCTACAATCATGAGAGACACCTCCGAGTATTTATCATACCACATTTAGAATAGAACTACTAATTGAAGTGTCTCACTAAACAGAAAGATATCATTCTAACTATTTTTTAATAATTTCAGTACACATTTATACATTAATATGTTCCGCGATGTTGTATTTAACAACATCCCACTTCCCACTATTTTCATTCACATAACTAATACATGCGTTTTTTAACGGTGTCTTAAACGAAATATCTTCCGGAGCAATTGCATGTAAAATTGCTTTTATCGCATGAGAATGGGCTACAATAATAATACGTTTGCCAGAATGAGTTTCTGCAACATCTTTTACCGCAGCAAAACAACGAGCTACAATTTCTTCATCTTGCTCCATACCTTCTACTTTACCTTCTGCAATTAATTCCCTAACAGTCGCAACTGGCTTCCCAGAAGCTTCACCAAAATTACGTTCAACAAATCGCTCATCTAATAAAATTGATTGTAATCCAGTTGCCTCTGCAATTTCCTTAGCTGTTTCTTGCGCTCTAATTAATGGGCTACTTATAATTATATCCCATGCCTCCGCTTGCAAAGCAGCTGCACTTTGACTCGCTTGCTTCTTCCCCACTTCATTAAGCGGAATATCTTCACGTCCCTGAATAATCTCTTGAAAATTCCAATCAGTTTGTCCATGTCGTACTAAACAAATTTCCGTCATGCTCATGCTGCAACTCCTTTTTAAATAATCCGCTTCTATTGTATCAAAAGTTCTGCATGACGGACATAGTTTTCCCTTCCAATTATGTTGCATTTTGCTGCTTCATATACTGAAACATATCAATCATAATGGAAGCAACTGCCAATTGATTTTGAAATTTCTCAACTTTATCTGGTATCGTTTTTTTGAAATGTTGCATAGCTGCTAACTCAAATGCCTCTTTTTCTTCAGGGTTTCGCGTTAATTTTCTATACCAGTAAGGTTGCTCCCTAATATAGCGAGATAAATCCTCATCAGCCTTTATAAACTCCATAATTTCTGCTCTCATCCGCTTTCCTCCTAATCCTTCTGAAAGAAAAATGGATTATTTTCTGAAGTACTCTCTTCTTGCTGCGTGCGTTTTCCTTGAAATTGTTGAAAAACTTGTTGCACACTCCCAATAGCACTCGTCACATTGGCTAAATGATGTTGCATTTGTTCCACGTCTAACTTTTTAAAGAAAGAAAGCATTTGTCCCATCACATCAGCAGTTTTTTCCTCTTCAGTTCGAGTATCCTTTTCTTTTCCATTTTCTTTTTTCTTTTCTTTTACCGAAGAAAAAGCAGGCGCTCCATCCGGTCTAAAAGTTGCCCATATTGGATCTTCTTCACCAAGTAAGTACCATTCCTCATAAAACTGTTGCCAAGTTTTATGACCACTTCGAACTTCATGAACCATTTTAGGGTGATGGTTTACAAACTCTTTAAACTGTTGAACCGATGGATGTAACGGTCCTTTTGTTGTCGGCATAATCCTCACCTCTTCATGTATATCTACTATATAATAAGAAAAAAAAGGCGCATGGTTCGCCTATTTTTAGACGATTCATGCACCTTTTTATCCTACTATTTGCATAGGGGAAGATTCCCATCCACAATTTACAGTTTCATTTTATTTCCGAATAAAATTTTGTGTATAAAACTTATCATATACGCCAACACCTAATCCTGTAAATTGTTCATTCAATAAATTTTTTCGATGTCCCTCACTATTTAACCAACCTTGCAATGCCGCAACCCCATCACTATGTTGCGCCGCTATGTTCTCACCGGCAAGTTGAAATCCTACTTTCCCGCGCTGTAAACGATCTCCTAACGTACCTAATGTAGGTGAATCGTGTGAAAAGTAATTATTATCCTTCATATCTTTACTATGACCGATTGCCACCTCTGCCGTTTGTTGGTCCCACGCTAATAACGGTAAATTATGACGGCTTCGAATAATATTTGTTAAATCAAAAATTTGTTGCATATTCCCATTCTCTATTTGTTTCATTTTATCTGGAGTTAATGGTTGTTCTGCTAATAATTCACCCGAATAAACGAGCTGATACGGTCTTTGACGTAATAACGTTTCGTCATCCATATAACGAACACCGACAAGCTCATGCGTAAAATGATCAAAATATAATTGTGCCCAACCATCTTCTACTGGTACTAATGGTTGTTCCATCACTTCGGTATCAGATAACTCAAATTGATAACTATTCTTTCCTCTTTTTAACGAAATCTCATGAGAAAGTGGATTCTTTTTATACACATCTTCATACTTTTCATTTATATAATAAGGTGGCACCTTAACTTGCTCACCAGCGACATACGCCGTTACAATTTTACGTTCAGCAACCCCAAATTGAACATACTGAGCTAAATCTTGATTGTATACCCACCATTCATATCCGTAAGCAGATGGTTCTATTCGAGAAGGTTCGCCCCATTTTGCTAATAAATTTTCAGAGTCCCCACCAATCATATTTAAAACCGTATCAGAAGAGTCTTCATTTACTTGTTTTTTCTTTTTCACAATTTTATTTTCTTGCTTTGATTGAGATGGGGTTAATATATATTGTGAAACGAGTAATTTCCCGTATAAATCAACAGCTAAAATTAAAATTGTAATCATTACGATACGCAATAATTTCTTCAATCGATATACCTCCTGCAAAAAACATAAAATTGAGATATACACAAATCCTTTTCTTTCCTTTTTTTGTGTGTACCGTACTCTTTTCACTATATCATATTTTCGCAAAAAAAGTCTGGATTATCCCTTTTCTCTCAATATGAATTGCACTTTCTTATTATTCATACTATTATAAAAATAATGGTGTAACATTAAAAAAGGAGGTATTTTATGCAATTTACAAATACGAAATTTAATGGGGCAGTCGTTGATTTAACACTATTAACAGAGATTATGGAAAAGAACCATTTTGTACTTGCTGGACAGTGGGATTATGAACGAGTTACATACGATTATAAATTCGAAATATTAAACGATGTTTATTATTTACGTGTACAAGGTTTAGCTGTTGAAGGTGACATTGGCAGCAGACACGCTGAAATAAAGCTACTCCCTCCCTTATTAGGTAAACATTATTATCCTCACGGCGTTGAATATGGTGATGGTGAAACTTTCCCAACGAATGTCATTCAAAAAAGCGAACAACTCCTACAAAATATCGAAAAAGAGTTAAAAGAATTCCAAATCATTGAGTAAATAGAACAAGCGCATCAATATGATGCGCTTGTTCTATTTATCTTACTTAAGAATGAATCGTCTTTTTGACTGGATACCCATAAATAGTTCCATCCTTTACTTTAATCTCATCTTCCCAAGGAACCTTATATTTACCTTCAGCTAAATCTTTTACAAACGTATATGGGTTTTCTTTCACCCCACCAGGAGTCGCTACATATCCCCTTGAACCTAGATTATATATATTATTTTCGAGACCCCATCCTAATCTAGCTTGATCTGCTAGCTCTGGATATACTTCAGCAGTAACAATCTCCCAAGGATTTCGGTGTCCCTGCACTAAAGTAGTCCCATCAAAATTACATACTTGTCCTTCACCAAAATAATAAAATACACCATCATAACCCGCTAAGTTCACCGACAATGTATACATTAAATTTTGCCATGCATTCGAACGATTAGTTAACATCCATTGTTCACTAACTTGTGTGCTATATCCAGAAATACGAATCAAGACATTTGCACCTTTATAAGCTGCTTCACGAGCTACTTCAGGAAACATACCATCATGACAAATACAAACAGCTAATTTACTTCCTCCTGGTCCATCACAAACAGGTAAACCTAAATCTCCAGCCTTCCAAGGTTCAACTGGCACCCAAGGATTTAGCTTACGATACTTCAAAATCATTTCACCTTGTGGATCAATAATTATTGCTGTATTATACGGTTCTCCACCATCAGGATTTCTTTCCATTATAGAAAAAACACCATATACTTCAGACTCTTTACATGCCTCAGCAAACAAGTCTGTTTCTGGCCCAGGGACCGTACATAAAAACTCTTCTGTAGTCCATTTTTTTGTATTAAGCCCTTGCGTACTATATTCTGGAAATACTATCAATTCCAAACCAGGATACCCTGCTTTAGTTGAATGAATTGTTTTTATGATCTGTTTAATTTGTTTATCAATGTCTGCACGTGACTCTACTACCGGTACTGGATATTGTATTAATGCTGCTAAAAAACCACTAATTGGCTTTACCATACTTCCACTACTACCCATTTAAATTCCCCCTTAAAATAGTCCTTGTTTTATTAAAGATAACAATATAAATTTGTAACTCTCTAAAAAACTTGTACTACACATGGAATTATTATGCATTAAAGCTAGTAGTAAATCTTATATCCACTTTTAGTACATGCCTACACTAACTTAACATAAATAATTAGAAAATTCAATCTATTAAAGTTTAGTAAAACTAAAAAAGTGTATGGAAACCCATACACTTTTTTACTTCGTTTGTAAATACGGCGGCAATTGTTGTAACTGCTCTTTATCCTTTTCACGCTCTCGACGCGCCCATCGAAAGAACACATAACCAATAATTGTACCGTACACTATTTCCTGGACAATTTTCATAATGATGCCGCCTGTTTGTTGGTCTTGTACGATTGGCATCCAGTGTAAAAATTCTGGTCCAGTTATATTTAAATCAGATAAAGTTCCCGCTGGTACACATAGTTCCATCGCCTTCATCCAAGCAGCCGGATCCGTATACGTTGCAAACAACGGCGCCGTTGCAAAAATAATTAACGCGCAAGCTGGCGTTAATAATATACCGTTAGCAAACATATAACCAAGTTTCTTTATATCACTTAACGTTTGATATTCTGGTAATGGATTTAGCATCGGCCACCACATCATGATTGCCGTAAAGAACAATATAGCGAGACAGATAGGATGAGCAATTTGACTTTGTTTTACTGCATCAAAAACAACTGGTAAATGATAAAAAGAAAACAGGCCATTAAATACAAACAATGCAATAAGTGGCTTAGCAAATATCTTTAATATAATTTGAACGAACTTAAAAGAAGTAATATAACGATATAACCAAACTGGTATACCAAGCAACAACAAAGGCGGAACGGCAATATACATAACTGCCATTTCAAACATATGTGCACTAAATATAATATGACCAATTAAATCAATAGGCCCTCCCTTTACAAAATACAAAAGAACAATTCCAGTCGTAAAATAAAAAACTTGCTTCTTACTTACCTTTGTCGCATGTTCAAATCGCATTCTATACGGCCCAATAATTAAAAAATATCCAATGAGGATCGAAAGCATAAATAATAAAAAGATTGGACTCCATAGCGCTTGAAAACCAAATATCCACAAGTTACTCATTTTCACACCTACCTTCTTAAGGTTATCCGTTCACATAACATGAAGAGGGAGCTGTGTCAACACAAGCTCCCTTATTCTTCACTTTTCAAATCCACACAATTGTCATAAAAGCTAAAATTGTAATTAATCCGATCAGCAGACCAGAATAAAGAAAGAAACTTGCCGCTTCATGTCCTTTATGACTCATATGCATAAAATAATACAATTGAAAAATTACTTGTACCACCGCTAATAGTAAAATAAATGGTACTGAAAAAGTCGGACTAAAAGTTTTCGGATATGCTACCGCTGCAAATGCAACTAATGTTAAAAAAATCATTAATGCAAATGTAATAACTTGATGCTTCATTTCCTCCGCACTTTTTCTTTTCCGATAAACAAGATCAACTTTAGGATTATTCGTTTGCTTTATCGCCATTGTTTATCCCACCATTCCCATTAAATATACTACAGTGAAAATAAACACCCAAACTACGTCAATAAAGTGCCAATAAATCGATGCAACATAAAACTTCGGTGCATTGTATAAATTTAGACCTCTCTTCGCATTCCTAAAGATTAATGTTAAAATCCAACACAATCCAAACAATACGTGGAGTCCATGTGTACCAACAAGAGCATAAAACGCGGAACCAAATGCGCTACTTCTCATAGTATGCTTAAATTCATGCGTATAATGATAAAACTCATATATCTCAAATCCTAAAAACCCTAAACCTAGCAGCACTGTTACTAGTAGCCAAAGTTGCATTTTCTTAAAATTAAAGTTTTTCATATGATACATCGCATATACGCTCGTTAAGCTACTCGTTAATAAAAGCATCGTCATAATGAAAACGAGTGGCATTTGGAACATCTCTTGAGATGTTGGTCCGCCATTTGTAGAATTCTTTAACGCTAAATATGTGCCAAATAAGGAAGCGAACAATACTGTTTCGCCTCCAAGAAATAACCAAAAACCGACAAACTTATTTTTCCCCTCAAGGGTTGCTTTTTCAGGCTCTGCCGGAAATGTTTCATTCGTTAATTTTTCATCTACATGCATTACGCCTTGCCCCCCTTATCTTCTAAATCTTCTTTATGAATATGATATCCATGATCATCAATTACTGAACGTAGGAACATTGTACCAAACGTAATAATTAAACCGATAATTGCTACTAATAACCAAAACTTATCTTTTCCACCCTGCATATACATTGCACCGAATGCCGCTATAAACAATCCTAAAGAAATGATAAATGGTGAAAATGATGGATTTGGCATATGAATATCACCCACTGGTTCCGCCGCTGTCATCTCTTTATTCCCTTCACGTTTTTCAATCCAAAACGGATCTAACCCGCGAACAAATGGTAATTGTTTAAAGTTATATTCTGGTGTAGGTGCTGGCATTGTCCATTCTAATGTACGTCCATCCCACGGATCACGACCAGCCTTTTCTTTTGATACTGTTGTTTTAATTACATTGAATAGAAGAACAATCGTTCCAAGAGCCATAAATACCGCTCCAATAGAACTAATCATATTGCCCATTTCCAACCCTTGACCTTCAAGATATGTGTAGTAACGACGTGGCATACCAATTAAGCCAAGGAAATGCTGAATGAAGAACGTTAAATGGAAACCGATAAAGAATAACCAAAATGTTATCTTTCCTAACGTTTCATTCAATACTTTATTAAACATCAGCGGCCAATAATAATGGGCTCCTGCAAGTAAACCAAATACAACACCACCGACAATTACATAATGAAAGTGAGCTACTACGAAATAGTTATCATGAAATTGATAATCAGCTGGTGCAGATGCTAGCATAACACCTGTAACTCCTCCCATTACGAATGATGGAATGAAGGCTACTGCCCACATCATCGGTGTCGTAAAACGAATACTTCCGCCCCACATTGTAAAGAGCCAGTTGAATATTTTAATACCGGTCGGAACCGCAATCGCCATTGTTGCAACTGAGAAAATAGCATTTGCAACTGGACCAAGCCCAACAGTAAACATATGATGCGCCCATACCATAAACCCTAAAAATCCAATTAATACTGTCGCAAACACCATCGATGAATAACCAAATAATCGTTTTTTCGAAAACGTCGCAAAGATTTCCGAGAATATTCCGAAAGCTGGGAGTATAAGAATGTATACTTCTGGATGACCGAAAATCCAGAATAAGTGCTCCCATATAATTGTATTCCCGCCCAGTGCTGGATTAAAGAAACTTGTTCCAAATAAGCGGTCTAACATTAAAAGTCCTAATCCTACAGTTAACGGCGGAAAAGCAAATAATATTAATGAAGATGTTACAAATGTCGTCCACGTAAACATCGGCATACGCATATACGTCATCCCTGGCGCACGCATATTAATAATGGTTACAAGGAAGTTAATACCTCCAATTAATGTACCTATACCGGAGATTTGCAAGCCAAGCACATAAAAATCAACACCATGGCCTTTAGAGGCTAAAGCTAAAGATGCATAAGATGTCCATCCTGCATCAGGCGCTCCACCTAAAAACCAACTTAAATTTAAAAATACTCCACCAAAGAAAAATAACCAAAATCCGAGTGAATTCAAAAACGGGAACGCTACATCACGTGCACCAATTTGAAGTGGTACAGCGGCGTTCATAAATGCAAACACGAGTGGCATAGCTGCGAGGAAAATCATTGTTGTACCGTGCATAGTTAATACTTGATTATAAGCATCCCCAACAAGAAAAGCGTTGTTAGGAATCGCTAATTGAAGGCGAATAAATAGAGCTTCTATTCCGCCTATTATAAAAAACAATCCACCTGCAATTAAATAGAGAATGGCAATCTTTTTATGGTCTACTGTCGTTAAATAATCCCATATGACAGCACCCATCCCCTGTTTTTTTGCTACAGAACTCACGTTTTCAACCTCCCCTTCGCGAATAATCCCTCTTTACTTTTCAACTTTTAACGTTTGTAAGTATGCATTTAGTGCATCAATTTGATCGTCTGTTAAGTTGCCATATTTACCAGTCATTTTATTTCCTGGTTTCATATTTTCAGGATCTTTCAGCCATTTTTTTAAGTTTTCTTCATTGTTTTCAGCAATGCCGGCAACTGTATCGCGATCCGCAAAGTTTGCTAAGTTTGGTGCGATACGAGCGGAAGGTGGTCTACTATCATTAGATCCAACTGCGTGACAACCAATACAGCTTTTATTAAATATTTCTTGGCCTTCTTGCGCCTTTGTTGAAGCTACTTCTTTCTTCCCATCAATTTTCTTCATATCAGCAAGCCACTTTTTGTACTCGCTTTCATCTAAAGCTTTCACTTTGAATTGCATTAAAGAATGTGATGGGCCGCAAAATTCTGTACAAAAACCATTATAAGTGCCCGATTTATCTGCCTTTAACCACATTTTGTTCACATTATCTGTATTTGTATCCATTTTCCCAGCTAAAGATGGAACCCAAAACGAATGTTTAATATCGGCACCCTTCAAATTCAAATACACTTTCTTACCTGTGGGGATGACTAAATCTTGAGAAGTTACTATCTTTTCTGATTTATAAGAAAATTCCCACCAATAAAGATTCGCTGTTACATCAACAACGATAGTATCTTTATCAATATTCTTTTTCTCCATCGCACTTACATCAGCAAGTTTGAATGTATATGTAACCGTCGGAACAGCTAAGATTAGCAAAAGAATAATCGGAATAACTGTCCATATAATTTCTAGTTTGTGATTCCCTTCAACTTGCTCCGGAATATAATCTTCCTGACCTTTCTTTTGTCGGAAACGCACAATTACATATAAGAAAATAATAGTAACTACTAGTACTACTCCTACCATGATCGCACTTGCTAGTAAGAGCAGATCATATTGCATTTTTGCTACTTCTCCTTGCGGAATTAAAGTAGATTGAAAGGCTTTACCGCATCCCCCTAACAGTAAAGCCAGCAGTGAAACGAACGAAAGCAGTCGCCACTGTTTCTTCATACAAACAACCCCCACTTTCCTTGTGAATTAGATTGTACTTTATAGTTAAGTAAAGTAAATCTCAACGTAAAGAAATCCAATTATGTCGTTGTCTTAGAAGAATGTAACTACAATCATTGATACAAATAAGATTGTTAAATAATTTAGGGAATAAACAAACATTTGCACAGACCATTTGATGTCATCTTTCTTACGGAAGCCATAAAAACCTAAAACGATCCATCCGATGTTAAGCAGTGTTGCAATTACCATAAATGTTATCCCTAGTCCACTCATATAAAATGGTAGTGGTAATAAACATACTGTCCAAATCATAATTTGGCGTTTCGTAATTTCAAATCCATGAACTACAGGAAGCATTGGAATTCCTGCGTTTCGATATTCATCAACACGTTTCATTGCTAATGCAAGGAAATGTGGGATTTGCCAAATAAACATAATTAAAAATAACATCCAAGCAATTGGATGGCCTAAAGATGGATCGATTGCTGCCCATCCAATTAAAGGTGGAACTGCACCAGATATACTACCTACAACAGTATTTAGTGTATACTTTCTCTTTGTCCATAAACTATATAGAACAACATATGTGAAAGCACCAATAAATCCCATTAAGACTGCCATTGGTGTTGTTAATAATAAAAATACAAAACCAAGAAGTAATATAACTAGTCCAAATGTAAGTGCAAATCCTGGTTTATACTTTCCAGTAACCGTTGGACGGGTCTTTGTTCTTTCCATTAATGGATCGATGTCTCGATCAATGTAGTTGTTTAAACAACATACCCCTGCCATAACTAATCCAGAACCAACGATTGTAAAGAATAACTTATCCAGATTGTCCATTACACTTAATCCATTAAAGTGTAATGCCAACCAAAATCCTGTAAATACAGTAAGTGTATTTGAATTTACAATCCCCATTTTAACGAGCGCTTTTAAATCTTGTAACCGAGTTGTTTCCGGTACGCTTGTAACAGCAGACTCATCATGCAGCTCACTTGTTGCATGGTTCATCACTTTAACCCCCTCTTAAAACTTTCATCTTTCTTTTTGCGCCTATTTCAAATTGAAATATTTCGCTTCTATATAGCAATATTATTACAGTAGAAACATTGTTAACCCATTCTACTACTAATCTACGCCCATACTCCAATATATTAAATCATATTTCCCGAACATTTTGTGAAGAAAACATGAACTTTTTGTGTCGAACATAAAAAACTTAATTGTTACTTATCCATATCATAACATGATGTTACCTTCTATAATAAACTTTTTTGTCATATTTAACACGTATTCTCCCCATTTCTTTTCAAAATAGCCTATTTTTCACCTAAAAATTTCCTTATAAACCTTATTTCCACACCCGTTTTCTCTTCCCTGTCTTCCCCCTCCATTTCTTTGCTATTTTATTATTTTTTATATATCATAGGAACTAGCGCGTTTTATTCTATACATAATGGAATGAAAATATTTCGCAATAACTTCATAGCAGAAAGATGGTGAAAGAGATTGCAACGCTTTATTAAATGGTTAGCAGTCATTACGAGTCTTGATTTATTAATAGTTTTATTAGGAGGCGCCTTAGTTACAAAAACAGGCTCTGGCCAAGGATGCGGTAAATCATGGCCACTTTGTAACGGTGAATTTGTTCCATCTAATTTATCAATGGAAACTATTATTGAACTAAGTCATCGCCTTACATCAGGATCAGCAGGAATTCTTGTTACTCTCCTTTGTATTTTGTCCTGGAAATATTATAAACATGTGCGCGAAACAAAAACGTTAGCAATTTTATCCTTCGTATTTTTAGTTGCACAAGCATTAATGGGAGCCGCAGCGGTTGTTTGGGGGCAAATGCCAGCTGTACTTGCTATCCATTTCGGTATTTCCTTAATTTCATTTGCTTCTGTCATTTTATTAACGTGTCTTATCTTTGAAATTGACCAAAAATTTGATGCACGTTCACTTATTATGGACAAAAAAATGAAATTTCATATTTATGGTGTAACAATTTACAGTTATATTGTCGTCTACACAGGGGCTTTAGTACGTCACGAACGAGCTAGCTTAGCCTGTCCAGACTTTCCTTTATGTAGCAAAAATAGACCTATGCCAACTCAATTACATGAATGGGTTCAAATGGGACATAGAGTTGCAGCGATGTTAATTTTCGCTTGGATACTATACGCGATGATTCTCGCTATCCGCCATTACAAACAGCAGCCTGTCGTATACTGGGGATGGATCATCTCATTTATCCTTGTTACACTTCAAGCTATCGTAGGAATTTTAGTCGTATTTACAAATGCTAGTTTATCAATGGCATTATTACATTCCCTATTCATTTCTTGCTTGTTTGCTGTACTATGCTATTTAGTTATGTTAGGTACAAGAAGTAAAGTGAATGCAAAAGAAGCTGCATCAATTTCTAAACAAACAAAATAAATGAAAATACCTTGCCCGAATTGGCAAGGTATTTTTTCGTAATAAAAAAGAGCTGTGTTTCCACAACTCTTTTTTATTTTAGTGATCTAATTCAATGAGTAAGTCACCCGTTTGAATTGCATCTCCATCGTTAACATATACTTTTTTCACTTTACCATTAAACGGCGCTTGAACTGTCGTTTCCATTTTCATCGCTTCTGTAATTGCCATAGAATCGCCTTTTTTCACTTCATCGCCTTCTTTTACAACTACTTTAATAACCGTTCCTGGCATTGTTGCGCTAATGTGGTTTGGATTTTCACGGTTTCCTTTCACACGTTGTGCAACTGTCGCTTTCACACTTTCGTCTTTCACAACAATCTCACGTGGTTGACCGTTAAACTCCAAGTAAAGCACACGATTTCCATCTGGCTGAGGCTCTCCAATTGATACTAGTTTAACCATCAATGTTTTACCTTGTTCAATTTCCACATCGATTTCTTCACCAAGTCTCATACCATAGAAGAATGTCGGTGTATCAAGCACAGATACATTTCCATAAATCTCA
The DNA here is from genome assembly GCF_006349665.1 of Bacillus sp. CD3-5. NCBI lineage: Bacteria > Bacillati > Bacillota > Bacilli > Caryophanales > Bacillaceae > Bacillus > Bacillus sp. CD3-5. Next base: position 259,457 of record NZ_VEPX01000003.1, read on the forward strand.
GCAACTTTTTCGTAATCCATAAATACTTTTGGATATAATGCATATGCAACTACATCAAACATCGTCACTTCGCGTCCAAGTTTATGGAATAGCTCTTCTTTTAACGCGTCGAAATCTACTGGTTCTAATAATTCACCTGGTCTTACTGTTAATGGTTCTTTCCCTTTTAAAATAATTTCTTGTAACTTTTTCGGGAAACCACCATATGGTTGTCCTAAATCTCCAGAGAACATTTCAACAACAGATCCTGGGAAGTCCATAGAATGTCCACGCTCTAAAACATCTTGTTCTGTTAAGTGATTTTGAACCATGAATAATGCCATATCACCAACAACTTTAGATGATGGTGTTACTTTAACAATATCACCAAACATGTCATTCACACGGCGGTACATTACTTTCACTTCATCGAAACGATCGCCTAAGCCAACCGCTTTCGCTTGTTGTTGTAAATTACTATACTGTCCGCCTGGCATTTCGTGCATATATACCTCTGTATGAGGAGCATTCATACCACTTTCAAACGGTGCGTAGTATTTACGTACATCTTCCCAGTAATGAGATAATTTTTCTAATGAATCTATATTAACATCTGGCTGTCTTTCGTTTCCACCTAACGCATAGTATAGCGTGTTCGCACTTGGTTGTGACGTTTGACCAGCCATAGAACTTACTGCTACATCGACAATGTCAACACCTGCTTCAATTGCCTTCGTATACGTTAATATACCATTTCCACTCGTATCGTGTGTGTGCAGGTGAATCGGAATCGATACCGTCTCTTTTAATGCTGAGACTAAATCATATGCTGCATTTGGTTTTAGTAAGCCCGCCATATCTTTAATACCTAAAATGTGAGCTCCTGATGCTTCTAATTCTTTTGCTAAATTTTTATAGTAATTTAAATCATATTTACTACGCAGTGGATCATGAATATCCCCTGTGTAACACATCGTTGCTTCTGCAATTTTACCAGTATCTCGTACAGCATCAATCGCAACTCTCATACCTTCTACCCAGTTTAAGCTATCAAAAATACGGAACACATCAATTCCAGCTTGGGCAGAACACTCCACAAACTTTTGAATTAAATTATCCGGATAGTTTTTGTAACCAACCGCATTTGAAGAACGAAGTAACATTTGGAATAAAACATTTGGCATTTTTTCACGAAGATCTAGTAATCGTTCCCACGGATCTTCTTTTAAGAAACGATATGCAACATCAAACGTTGCACCGCCCCACATTTCTGCTGAGAATAAGTTCGGTAACATTCTCGCTGTCGGCTCTGCAATTTGGTGTAAATCTTTTGTGCGAATACGCGTTGCAAGTAATGACTGATGCGCATCACGGAATGTTGTATCCGTTAAAAGTACACGTTTTTGATCTTGTACCCATTTTACTAATCCGTCTGCTCCACGCTCATCCAAAATTTGTTTCGTTCCATTTTTGATTGGCTCTGAGTGTAATACATTCGGTATACGAGCATCTGGGAAAATTGGTTTCTCTTTTTTCCCTACTCCTGGGAAGCCATTTACTGTTACTGTCCCGATGTAATTTAACATTTTCGTTCCTCGGTCTTTACGTTTCGAGAACAAGAATAGTTCAGGTGACGCATCAATAAATGAAGTGTCATATTCCCCTGATAAGAAGTTTTTATGTTTTACTACATTCTCTAGGAATGGAATATTCGTTTTAATACCACGGATACGGAATTCTTTTAAGTTACGTTCCATTTTTGCAGCAGCTTGTTCAAAAGTAAGCGCCCATGTTGTAACTTTTACAAGTAAAGAATCATAGTACGGTGTAATAACAGCACCTTGGAAACTATTACCTGTATCAAGACGAACTCCAAAGCCACCACCTGATCGATATGCCATAATTTTCCCTGTATCCGGCATGAAATTATTTAGTGGATCCTCAGTCGTTACTCGAGATTGTATTGCAAATCCATGTACAACAACTTCCTCTTGCTTTGGAACACCCACCATTTTACTATGTAATGCATGTCCATCAGCTATTAAAATTTGTGATTGAACGATATCGACTCCTGTAATCATTTCTGTAATTGTATGTTCTACTTGAACACGCGGATTCACTTCAATGAAATAGAAATTATCATCTTTTACAAGAAATTCAACTGTTCCTGCGTTTAAATAATTTACATTTTTCGTTAATTTCACAGCAGCATCACAAATACGCTGACGCAAATCATCTGAAAGCGACACACTAGGTGCAATTTCTACTACTTTTTGATGACGACGTTGTACAGAACAGTCTCGCTCGTATAAATGAACAACATTGCCCTCTTCATCTGCTAAAATTTGAACTTCTATATGTTTAGGTTTTTCAACGAATTTTTCTACGTATACTTCATCATTACCAAAGGCTGCTTTTGCTTCTGACTTTGCTCGATTATACGATTCTCTTAATTCTTCACTAGTACGTACAATACGCATACCACGACCGCCCCCGCCAAGGGAAGCTTTAATAATAATCGGGTAATCATACTTTTCAGCAAATTTTTCGACTTCTTCTAATGAATCTACTGGCCCATCACTACCAGGAATAACTGGAATTTGTGCTAGCTGCGCTTGTGTTCTTGCTTTTACTTTATCTCCAAACATATCTAAATGCTTACTTTTTGGACCGATAAAGATAATCCCTTCTTCTTCACAACGTTTTGCGAATTGAATATTTTCTGACAAGAAACCATATCCAGGGTGGATTGCATCTACATGATTACTTTTCGCAATCTCAATAATGCCCTCAATATCTAGATAAGCATCAATTGGCTTTTTTCCTTCCCCAACTAAATAGGATTCATCGGCTTTATAACGATGATAAGAACCACTATCCTCTTTAGAATAGATTGCAACTGTTTTTAATCCCAGTTCCGAACAAGCTCGAAACACACGAATTGCAATCTCTCCACGGTTAGCTACCAATACTTTTTGAATACGTTGCAGCTTTGTCATGATTTTCCCCCTCTACTTTCCTACCACTCTAGAGATAAAATATATACACACCATAAAGAGCGTGAAGTTCTTCACTTTCTACATTATATTATACTTAGAAAGCTTCACTTTATTTTTATCCATCATACCTTATTTTTTAACAAATGATAAGTTTTCTGAGCAATTTGTCTCACAAAAATAGTATAGCATACCTCTTCCTTTTCTAACAACTTAATTGTATATCACATTAAATTAAATGTGATATATCTTTTGATATTAAAGTCAATTAATACATCACATTTAACTTGTCTTAAAAATAAAAAAACACATCGCGCTCTAAAGCACAATGTGTTTTTTATTTTACAACTACAAGACGTGGTCCATCTTGTTCTCTTTCTTTCATTATCGTATTTTGCTCTTTTTCTTGTCGTTTCACATAACTAGCAATATTCAACAATATACCCATCGCAATTAAATTAGCCAATAAAGAACTACCACCATAACTAATAAACGGTAAAGGTACGCCTGTAAGCGGGATTAATCCAGACATACCACCAACATTAACAAAAGTTTGTATGCCAATTAAACTTGCAATTCCGATTGCAATTAAACTACCAAATGGATCTTTACATTTTTGTGCTACCCTAAACGAACGAATAATAATAAGTAATAAACAGATTAAAATGATAGCTACACCTATAAAACCTAGTTCTTCAGATATAATTGCCATAATAAAATCCGTTTGCGGCTCTGGTAAGTAGCCATACTTTTGTATACTATTCCCTAATCCTCTACCATTTAACCCACCTGAGGCAATTCCAATAAATGAATTAACTAATTGGAATCCATCATTTTGAGGATCGTTAAACGGGTCAAGAAAAACTGAAAATCGGGCTTTTTGGTAATTATTCAATTTATAATTCCCAATAAAATACAATGCAGGAACCCATACGATAGATGTTAATATAAACCTTTTTATCCACAGGTTAACATTAACTCCTGAACAGAAGAACATAATTAACACTGTTCCACCTATTAATATGTCAGTCCCTAAGTCATTTTGTAATAAAATTAATACCATCGATCCACCCACCACAAATAAGGGGGGGATTATCCCTTGTAAAAAAGGGGTTTGCCTCTCTTGTTTCTTAGCAAAAAAACTTGCTAACGTAATAATTACTGCTATTTTTACAAACTCAGCTGGTTGTATACCTAGTATCCATCCTTTTGCACCATTGATTACCTTACCGAAAAGGAAGGCTGCTGTTAATAAGCCAATCCCCCCTAACCCCATAGCTGCAAGAACTATTTTCTTCCTCCAAAATTTGTAAGGTACTACAGCGACAATCACTAGCATTACCGTTCCAATAGCAAGAGAAACTAATTGTTTTTTAAAAAAGTGATCTGCCGGCCAGTTATATTTCGATGAAATCGCAACAATGGAACTAGAACTATATACCATTATAACTCCCAGCACACATAAGATAACAAGAGGAAGTAATAATGAATAATCCATTGATTTCCATACTCTTTTCATTTCATTTCCTCTCTCTGTTTCAATTTAATTATTGTTGTATTCCATATGTACATTGGTTCTTCCTGCTTTATTATACAAATAAAAAGCTCAAACTTTTTCAGTTTGAGCCCCCTTATTTGAACCCGTTATTGTTGTTTGTTTGTAAATGCTTCATGAAGTGCAGATAACTCACGTTCAAGCTCTCCTAACATTGCTTTCCCTTGTTCTTCTGCAATAAGACCAAGGCGAACTGCAAAATCGACTTCGCGGGATAGTCCAAACATTTGTGTGTCTAACACTTCTTCATATAATGGACATTGCGGCATTGTAAGATGGTCCATTTGCACCTTAATAAGTCTTAAAATCTTCTCCGCATCCGCTTGTAGAAGGGCTAGTGCCTTTTCCTGATGATTTGATACTGTCTCAGACGCCAAATTGATTCCCTCCGTTTCCGTCCTACTCTCTCCTATCTATTAATATTAGCGATAGTTTTAATAAATTGCAATAGAAACATTTTTTGTGACAATAGTGTCTAATACTATTATACTGAAAAGTGGGAGTATAACACAAATGGGGGAACAACAATGAGCGAAATTTTATTTATTAATGGAAAAGTTCGTTTTCCAATCACTATCGATCCAACCGTTTGGATCTTTGATGATCGAAAAGTAGATTTGACAACTTACTTTGATGAAACGAGAGAAAACACTTCAGAACTAGAAGCTTATTTAAAAAACACTTCGGAACATTGGGATCGCGAAATCCGTGATGGTGCTGCTTTCCCGCCGATACAACAAAGTGTAAAGAAATTTAAAAAAGAACAGCTAATTACTGGAACGTTCGGTATACCATTTCAACCTTTTCTTGCTAACGCCGAAATTTCAGATGACGCTACGCAAGTCGAGATCGAAACAGTAGATGATACAATAACGCTTCCATTAGAAACTGTCAAACATGCTATTCTTGGTTTTTCAAAAGAAGGAAAACCATTAAAAGAAGATGGACCTGTTCATTTATATTACAATGATGGATCTAATAGACAAAATCCAATCCGTAACATCCGCAAATTTACAATTATTTAAAGAAAAGGAGTGAGCTTCAGCTCACTCCTTTTTATAATAAATCTGCTGCTAGTTGAGCTAAATTAGATCGCTCCCCTTTTACAAATTTCACATGACCACTAATACGTTGCTCTTTAAATTTCTCTACAACATATGTTAAACCGTTATTATACTCATCCAAATACGGATGATCAATTTGCTGAGGATCTCCCATTAATACGATTTTACTTTTTTCTCCTACCCTCGTTAGTATCGTTTTCACTTCATGCTTCGTTAAATTTTGTGCTTCGTCAATTATAATGAATTGATCTGGAATACTTCTCCCGCGTATATACGTAAGAGCTTCTACTTCTATCGAACCCATTCCAGCTAAAATAGCATCTAACTCTCCTGGTTTTTTCGTATTAAATAAATACTCTAGATTATCAAAAATCGGTTGCATCCACGGTCTTAACTTTTCTTCTTTTTCTCCCGGTAAATAACCGATATCTTTCCCAACTGGAACAATTGGCCGTGCAACGAGTAGTTTTTTGTATAACCCTAAATCTTCCGTTTGCATGAGCCCCGAAGCTAAAGCTAGTAATGTCTTTCCTGTACCAGCTTTCCCTGTTAGCGTGACTAGCGGAATATCTTCACGAAGCAACAATTCTAATCCCATAATTTGCTGCACATTTCGTGGTCGTATTCCCCATACTTGTTCATTATGAAAAATAAGTTTCTTTACCTTCTTACCTAAATGATCCACAATACCTAGTGCTGAACTAGATCCACCTAACGCATCTTTCATTACTACAAACTGATTTGGATAAAAAGGATGATTTGCAATTTCGGATAAAGGCAATTCGCCTTTTTCATAAAAATAATCCAATTGTTCTTTTGATATATATCCTTCTAAAAATCCTGAATATATATTTTCCACTTCAATAACCCGATCACTTAAATAATCTTCCGCCTTTAAACCTATTGCATCTGCTTTTACCCTTACGAGCACGTCTTTACTTACTAAAATAACAGACTTCCCGTCCTCTTTTTCTTGTTCTTCTAAAGATAGATTTTTTGCTACAGCTAAAATTCGATTATCATTTGTTTTTTCTACAAAAATATCTTGTAGTTGGACAAACGAACGATGATTTAATTCAATACGAAATGTACCGCCGTTTTCTAGCGGGATACTTTCATGCAGTTTTCCTATTTCACGAAATTTGTCTATTAACTTAGATACATAACGAGCGTTTCGTCCTACTTCATCCATATAACGTTTTTTCGAATCAACCTCTTCTAATACAACTGCTGGAATCACTACTTCATTGGTTTCAAATGAAAAAATAGATAAAGGATCCTGCAAAAGTACATTCGTATCTAACACATAAATTTTATCCAACCTGTTACCCCCTGACTCCACTTTTAAATTTGTAGAACAAGGGTTTCATCCATAAAATATGGACGAACCATTGTTATAATTATATGTACCGTATAAACGAGGTAGAATCGAAATTTATAGCCATTAAACCTTTTATTTATTTTTTATTCATTTCTATTCAATATATTACTTTTAATTATAATTATTAACATAAAATCACAATAAGTAATTACAAAAGTTAATAACTGACTTTCTTATTTATCACATTTATAATTCTTTCATTCCTGCTAACACTTGGTTATCAAGCTTTTTAGCTGCACGAAGATCATACGTTTTTTCATATGTTGGCTCAATTGCAAGTTTTGCACCATAAAACATAACATCACGTACTTCTTGTACATTTACTTCTATTACAGTTAATTTTAGAGGAATGTCTTCCATTCTATCAGTCAAAATTTCACCTGCACCACTTATGGAAAATACGGATTCATTCGCCATTATAGTCAATACCACTCCAGTACTATGTCTTATATTTTCCACAATACGTGAACGTTGATCTACTGCAAATCGAATACTAGTTTTACTCACTGCATACACCCAAGAAATAGCACTTACGTTAGGAACTTGTTTTTCAAAATCTGTTGTTGCTACCATAACAATACACTCTTTACGTAACGTTTGTACTAAATCATCTGTTAATGTGGGCTCTACTACATTCGCCATATTTCCACCTCCAAATATACTTCATATATCCTTATCATAACCTATTTTTTGAATTGCGAAAATATTATTTTTTCCCACTATTATTCAAAAACATTACACTTCCATGATATACTTATACTGATAGAATTCGTATTGAGGTGACGAAATGAGAGTCAAATGTATGATTTGTGATAAAAAAGATATGTTAGATGATGAAAATCCTATGGCAAAAAAACTGCGTAATCGCCCTATTCATACATATATGTGCATGGAATGTTCGGAACGAATTGCTGAACGTACGATGGAACGTCATGCAAGTGGTAATTTCCGATTATATCGTGATAAAAAAGTCGAAGACGATTGGTAAAATATAAATAAGTCCTTTATCAATATTGATAAAGGACTTATTTATATTTTTCAGGTTCGCGATTCATTTGATCCAAAAAACAATCAATAGCTTCTAATGGAAACCTTGCAGATTTTCTTTCTCCATTTATTTCATATGTAACTAAATACATTTCCTCGTTCTTCTTAACTTCCACATTTCTCAATTTATGTTCTTCATATATCATATTTTGAAATAACAAATACGTTTCTTTTGCAGCACTATCATCCGGACGTGCTTCGGCAACTGTTTTAATTGTTAACCAATTATATAACGCATCTTGTACGGAACGCATAAAACTCCCCCCTCATCCTGCTTTTTGTTGTCTTGCTTGACGTAATCGCAACCTATAAATCCCAAGTACAATTGCTGCTACAACAAGCCCCTCTCCAACAGGTAAGAAAACTGCAAAGAAAGTTAACACTGTACACCCAATCGCTAACGATATATATATCACTATATTTTTTATTATAGATAGTTTTCTTGCAAAACCTAAATTATACACAAGTGCACTTAATATAATAATGACGCCATACAGTAACCACATCCCTAGCTCTGGATTTTCATCAACTTTACATAACTTCGCAAAAAACGACATTCTTTCTAACACCATTTATCCCCCTTCCTCATAAATCAAACCATTTTTCTTTATGTACTTAATACAAGAGTAACCTGTGAAAAAAATACTGTCCACAAAAAGAGTAAATATTCTAAAAAATAAACATAAAAAAAACAGCTACCTTAATTAAAGGTAGCTGTTTTACTATTTTACGCTTCTACAGATTTCTTTTTCTTAGCAGCTCTTTCACGTTCGCTCTTATCAAGAATCTTTTTACGTAAACGAATTGATTCTGGAGTTACTTCACAGAACTCGTCATCGTTTAAGTACTCTAATGATTCTTCTAAAGTCATTAAGCGTGGTTTTTTCATTGTTGAAGTTTGATCTTTCGTCGCAGAACGAATGTTAGTTTGTTGTTTCATTTTCACAACGTTAACTGTTAAGTCATTCTCACGAGTGTGTTCTCCGACAATCATACCAGCATATACTTCTGTACCTGGTTCAACGAAGATTACACCACGATCTTCAACTTGCATAATACCGTATTGTGATGCTTTTCCTGTTTCAAGTGAAACTAGAACACCTTGACGACGTCCACCAACTTGTCCAGCGTGTACTGGTTGGTAGCAATCGAATGTATGGTTTAAAATACCGTAACCACGAGTTAATGTTAAGAATTCTGTTGTGTAACCAATTAAACCACGTGCTGGAACCATGAAAGTAAGGCGAACTTGACCGTTTCCGTTATTCACCATATCTAACATTTCACCTTTACGTGCACCCATAGATTCCATAATAGAACCAGTGTATTCTTCAGGTACATCGATTTGTACACGCTCTACAGGCTCACATCTTACGCCATCAACTTCTTTAATAATTACTTCTGGCTTAGATACTTGTAGTTCATAACCTTCACGACGCATGTTTTCAATTAAGATAGATAAATGTAGTTCCCCACGTCCAGATACGATCCATGCATCAGGAGACTCTGTATTATCTACACGTAAACTTACATCTGTTTCTAATTGTGAACGAAGACGCTCTTCAATTTTACGAGATGTAATGTATTTACCTTCACGACCTGCAAATGGACTGTTATTTACAAGGAACGTCATTTGTAGTGTTGGCTCATCAATACGTAATAATGGTAACGCATCTTGATGTTCAACTGGACATACTGTTTCACCAACGTTAATGTCTTCCATACCAGAAACAGCTACTAAGTCTCCAGCTTTTGCTTCTTCAATTTCTTGACGTTTTAATCCCATGTAACCAAATAATTTTGTTACGCGGAATTGTTTTACGCTTCCGTCTACTTTCATTAAAGCAACTTGTTGTCCAACCTTCATTGTACCGCGGAATACGCGTCCAACTCCAATACGTCCAACATAGTCGTTGTAATCAAGAAGTGCTACTTGGAATTGAAGTGGCTCTTCGCTGTTATCAATTGGTGCAGGAATATGTTCAATAATTGTATCAAATAATGATTTCATATTCTCTTCTTGATTTGCTGGGTTTGAATCTAAGCTTGCTGTTCCGTTCATTGCTGATGCAAATACAACTGGGAACTCTAATTGATCTTCGTTTGCACCAAGTTCGATGAATAAGTCGATTACTTCATCAACTACTTCATCAGGGCGAGCGAAGTCACGGTCAATTTTATTTACTACTACGATTGGAGTTAAGTTTTGCTCAAGAGCTTTCTTTAAAACAAATCGTGTTTGTGGCATACAACCTTCATATGCATCAACAACAAGTAAAACACCATCAACCATTTTCATAATACGTTCTACTTCTCCACCGAAGTCAGCGTGACCTGGTGTATCTAAAATGTTAATTCTTTTATCTTCATAGTGAATCGCAGTATTTTTCGCTAAAATTGTAATACCGCGCTCTCTTTCTAGATCATTTGAATCCATTGCGCGCTCTTCAACGTGTTCGTTCGCACGGAAAGTCCCCGCTTGACGTAATAACTGGTCAACAAGTGTTGTTTTACCATGGTCAACGTGGGCAATAATTGCTATATTACGTAAATCTTGTCGTTTTTTCAACATGTCCAACTCCTAATGTCTTTTTAATCCTTCTCTATTATAAGAGCGAAGGGGATACAATAGCAATTAAAATAAAATCAAGAATGAAAATATAGTTGTATTCTTACTTTTGTGAAAGTAAAATGAGATTGGAGGGTGAAGAAATGGAACACATTCAATATCGCTTTTTGTTAACTGCAATTATCGGTGTTATTTTCTTAATTGGTATCGGCATTATGATTGCTGAAAATAGTCCAATCGGTATTATTATTTGCATTATCGGCACATTTGTTACAGTTGGATACGGTTTTGTAACAAAAAGAAAAATGCGTAAATCGCAATAACGTCAAAAAGTAAGAAGCCTGTATACAGCCTCTTACTTTTTTTGTTACTTGGATATAAAGTGAAACTTTAATCAGTGGGGTTTTTCTTCATCCCCCCACTGATTATCAGCCCTCACCAATCGGGATAAACGATAACACTTCTTCATACACCCCTGGCTTCGCAACTAATACGCTACTCTTCTCTACGATAGAAAGTGGCACTCCGGAGAATGTTGTTACCTTGCCTCCAACTTCCTCTACAATTATCTGTCCCCCACCAAAGTCCCATGGTGATAATCTAGGCGTTACATATGCATCGATTCTTCCAGTTGCAACGTATACCATCTCTAATGCTGCACAGCCATATGATCTCGTGCCTCTTGCTTTCTTAACAAGTGCCATCATACTTTCCATATTAAGCAATGGATTGTCGGTAAGCCATATCGCATTTAAAGCTACAATACCTTGCTCTACAGTACCTTTTTCTAATAAAGGTATCGGTACTTCATTACAAAATGCTCCAGCCCCTTTTAACGCATGATATAATTCATCATGAACTGGATCATAAATAAGTCCAATCTTTCCGATACCGTTCTCATAAATTCCAATTGAAATTGCAAAATTTCTTTTTTGGTGAACAAAGTTCATCGTGCCGTCAATTGGATCAATTAACCAAACAACCCCGTCAGAAGAAGTTACCTCGTCTCCATAGCCCTCTTCACCTAAAATATGATGATGTGGGAATGTTTCTTTAATTTTCCCAATTAAAAACTGTTCTATTTCTCGGTCCATATTTGTTACTAAATCAGCTGCATTTGATTTTGTTTCTATAATAAGTGCTTTTTTCATTGATGCCATTAAATGCTCTCCCGCATCCCGAATCCACTGTTTGGCGTGTGCATCGATGTCTTTCCATACTTCTTGCATGTTTAAACACTCCGATCTATACTGTTCACAGAAAAAACGAACCCTTTATAAGGTTCGCACCAACTAATTTTTTATACATATACTATTATTACGCTTCTAAACGAATCATTTCAAGTCTTAACACTTCTAACTTTTGTACACACTCTTCTTTTTTCTGTTTATCATCTTCCATCATCGCATCATATAAAGTTGCTAATTCATAATCTAGCTCCAAACGTAGCACCGGTATTCTCTTTTCAGCATCTGTTCTCTTTAACGCATTAATCACCTGTCTCATATTATTTGCCTCCTCCCAATATTCGTCTGCCCTCGGACTAGAATTAATTCAATTTTCTGATTTTTTGTTTTATACTATACTATGTTGGATAAATCATCTATGCAACAAAATTATATTTTTTTATTTAAATTTTTTTGTGCTGTTTTTTTTATGAATAGTACAAGCTATGCTAAAATAAAAGCAAAATAGGAGTTGGAGGAACAATCATGACACTACAAACATTCAAATCAACTGATTTTGAGGTCTTTACAGTTGATGGTCTCGAAGAACGAATGAGTGCAATTAAAACGAACATTCATCCTAAGCTAGAAGCTTTAGGGGAACAGTTTGCAGCTTATTTATCCAAACAAACTGATGAGAACTTTTTTTATCATGTAGCAAAACACGCACGTCGCAAAGTCAATCCACCAAACGATACTTGGGTTGCTTTTTCAACAAATAAACGCGGATATAAAATGCTACCACATTTCCAAATTGGATTATGGGGTACTCATGCCTTCATATACTTTGGTTTAATCTATGAGTGTCCACAAAAAGTGGAGACGGCTCACGCCTTCTTAGAACATATAAATGATTTAAAAACAAATATTCCAAATGACTTCGTTTGGTCCATTGACCATACTAAACCAAGTGTAAAATTACATAAAACACTTGAAACAAATGATTTACAAAAGATGATTGAACGTCTAGCTACTGTAAAAAAAGCAGAATTATTAGTTGGTATTCATATATTACCAGAGGAGTTTTCAGCAATGACCAACGAACAATTCCTTGCTAAGATTGAATCTACGATGCAATCACTCCTTCCTTTATATGCACTTTGTAATCGATAGTAGAAAACGGACAATTTATATTGTCCGTTTTTAGTTGTTATCACATTATATCACTTCAGTTTTTATTTTTCAAAATATTTTTTACATTTTCACAAGCTTTTCTTCTTCAATTTCTTTAGCCTTCTGAATCGCACGGTATATAGAATATCCACTTACTTCTTGAAACTCTTTATCAATTTTCTTTTCTTCTGCTTTCGATGGAACAATCTCTTTAAAACGACGATATAACCCCATTAATTCTTCTCTTATAATTCCTTTTTCATATGCTTTCTCAATCGCTTCATAAAACTTCACAATTGTAACCATTTCCTCATTTGACCAATCATAATCTAACGGATATTGATATTCCATTTCGCACCTCATTTATCTTTTCTTCTTATTTCAATACGCTATCTTAAAGTGATTTTTTTCTACTTCATTATAGCCACTTTGCATTATACACTATTTATTCATTTTAATGGAATTGCCTTCCACTAGAAGTTAGTAGGCAGCTACTATTTAACATACTCACCGTAAAAATATTTTTTGCTATACATCTATAATTATTGGTGATATAATGCTTTTGTTTTATAGAAAATAAAGTGAAGCTCCCATCTCAAAAAAGCTTTTGTGAATGGCAGAAAAACAAGTCTCATTCTAAAAAAGAACGTAACTTTTTTAGAACAAGATTATATAAAACAAACTCTAATAAATATTAAAAAAAGAAGGGGTGTATAGATTGTCCCAATACGAAACACCATTGTTTACCGCTTTAGTTGAGCACAGTAAGCGAAATCCAATTCAATTCCATATTCCAGGGCATAAAAAAGGACAGGGCATGGATCCTGAATTTCGCGAATTTATTGGGCATAATGCATTAGCAATTGATTTAATTAATATTGCGCCGCTCGATGATTTACATCATCCAAAAGGTATGATTAAAGAAGCACAGGATTTAGCAGCCGCTGCATTTGGTGCGGATCATACTTTCTTTTCTATTCAAGGTACAAGTGGCGCAATTATGACAATGGTGATGAGCGTTTGCGGTCCTGGTGACAAAATACTAGTACCACGAAACGTGCATAAATCAGTAATGTCAGCTATTATTTTCTCAGGTGCAAAACCTATTTTCATGCATCCTGAAATTGATCCAAAACTTGGTATTTCACATGGAATCACAATTCAATCTGTCAAAAAGGCACTTGAAGAGCACTCAGATGCGAAAGGCCTACTTGTTATTAACCCAACATACTTTGGCTTTGCTGCGGACTTAGAACAGATTGTACAATTAGCACATTCTTACGATATCCCTGTACTCGTTGATGAGGCTCATGGTGTTCATATTCATTTTCACGATGAACTGCCGATGTCAGCGATGCAAGCCGGTGCAGATATGGCAGCAACAAGTGTTCACAAATTAGGTGGGTCTTTAACGCAAAGTTCTATTCTTAATGTAAAAGAAGGCCTTGTGAACGTAAAACATGTTCAATCTATTATTAGCATGCTTACGACTACATCAACGTCTTACATCTTGTTAGCCTCCCTAGATGTCGCTAGAAAACGTCTTGCTACAGAAGGAACGGTACTCATAGAACAAACAATACAATTAGCGGAACAAGTTCGTGATGCTATAAATGATATCGAACATCTTTACTGTCCAGGGAAAGAAATGCTAGGTACGGATGCTACTTTTAACTATGATCCTACAAAGATAATTGTATCTGTAAAAGATTTAGGTATTACAGGCCATCAGGCTGAAGTATGGCTTAGAGAGCAATATAACATTGAAGTAGAGCTCTCAGATTTATACAACATACTATGTCTTGTCACTTTTGGGGATACAGAAAGTGAGACAAATACACTTATTGCAGCATTACAAGATTTATCAGCAACATTTAAAAATAAAGCTGATAAAGGTGTTCAAGTGCAAGTAGAAATTCCAGAAATACCTGTTTTAGCACTTTCTCCTCGAGATGCTTTTTATTCGGAAACAGAAGTCATCCCATTTGAAAATGCAGCAGGTCGTATTATAGCTGATTTCGTTATGGTTTATCCGCCAGGGATTCCAATCTTTACTCCGGGGGAAATTATTACACAAGATAACTTAGAGTATATTCGTAAAAACTTAGAAGCAGGTTTACCTGTACAAGGTCCTGAAGATATGACATTACAAACATTACGCGTGATTAAAGAGTACAAGCCTATCAGTTGATAGGCTTTTCTTTCACCCTTTTGGCCTTTTATCATACGATATTATGTAATGTAACGTATAGGTGGGGATACTATTATGATTGTAATAGGCCGTTCTATTGTACATCCTTATATCACAAATGAATATGAGCCATTTGCAAATGAGAAACAACAAATTTTATCTATCATGGCAGGAAATCAAGAAATCTATTCCTTCCGAACATCTGATGAACTCAGCTTTGATTTAAACTTGCGCGTTAATATTATTACTTCTGCATTAGAACTTTTTCAAAGTGGATTTCAGTTTCGCACATTTCAACAATCTTTTTGCAACCCTCAGTATTGGAAAAGAACGTCCCTTGGAGGATTCGAGCTCCTTCCAAACATACCCCCTTCCATTGCCATACAAGATATTTTCAAAAACGGAAAACTATATGGAACTGAATGTGCCACCGCAATGATTATTATTTTTTACAAAGCTTTACTATCATTGTATGACGAAGAAACCTTCAACCGTCTCTTTGCAAACCTTTTACTTTATACGTGGGACTACGATCAAGATTTAAAGCTCATAACAAAGACGGGTGGCGATCTTGTCCCAGGTGATCTCGTTTACTTTAAAAATCCACAAGTGAACCCAGCTACAATCGAGTGGCAAGGAGAAAATACAATCTATCTAGGAAATTTCTTTTTTTATGGGCATGGCGTAGGTGTAAAAACAAAAGAAGAAATTATATACGCGTTAAATGAACGACGAGTCCCTTACGCTTTTATTTCCGCTTTCTTAACCGATACTATTACCCGTATCGATAGCCGTCTTATGAGCTACCACGCTTCTCCTAGCACACCACAGACATCCATAGGATTTATCCCGATTAGAGATGATGCAATTGTTGCAACAGTTGGCAACACAACTACAGTTTATTAAAAAAAGCACCTACATATGTAGGCGCTTTTTTTATTTAAGCTTTTGAATGTTCTTTATGGTCACAGTCGCAATGAGATCCACATTTCCCGTATAGTACTGTTGATTTTTCATCTTCAAAATGTCCGATTGTTCCTTCACATACTTGGCATACGATTGTTCCCATTTTTCATTTCCCCCTGAGTTTTAATAGTAATCTATTTATTTATCATTAAGCTTTCGCATTATCCCTACTAGCACAGTCACAATTTGTTCCGCATTTTCCGTAAAGCACTGTCGTTTTTTCATCTTCAAAATGTCCGATTGTTCCTTCACATACTTGGCATACGATTGTTCCCATTTTTCATTTCCCCCTAAGTTTATGGTCCTAAAAACTTTCAGCTGTCCATTTCCTATCAATTATTGGGCTTTTGTATGCTCTATGTGATCACATCCGCAAGATCCACATTTCCCGTAAAGTACCGTTACTTTCTCATCCTCGAAGTGTGCAATTGTACCTTCACAATCTTGACATACGATTGTTCCCATTTTTCATTTCCCCCTAAGTTTATAATCCCAAAAACTTTTTTGTAACCGCTTAACTTTCTGTCTTTATTTTAATATGTTATACTTTTTGCGTCAATAGGTTTTTAGTATAACACATTAAATATTTTAATTTTAAATTAGTATGCGATATTTAAACAAAAAAACAGCCATATTTATACGTACGACTGTTTTACATTATTTATTCTTCGTATTCCGCATGCAAAGATGTAGATGGAACTAGAAATGAGAAGAACTGAGCTAACTCAGCTGCTTCCTCTTCTGAACCTAATTTGAACACTTCCTGCAAATGTTGAACATTCTCTACATCATCTCGTCCAAGTAAAGTAGACCTTCCTGTTTGCATGCAAACAATAAGTGGCTTTCCAAAAAACATATTTGTATAAATAACACCAAAATCATAACGAGTATCATGTGTCATAAACCCCAAAAATCGTACCTTCACACTTTCATGCTCATCATACAATTTTTCAAACATCGGTTTCCACCTTTCTACATCACCTTTCATTAGTATATTAAACAAAAAAAGGAATACTCCTTTTAATTGTCAAAAAATTCAGCAGGATGTAGAATGAGAGTATTCTACTAAGTTAGGGGGAACTTATATGCAACATGCCTTTATTACGCTTGTACCTAAATCCAACCAACAATCTGTTTCAATAGATGATATAAAACAACTTTTTCATTATTATAAAACAGTTACTTCCAAAACTGGTGTTCAAATTAATTACGCTTATACAAATACCGCTTTTCCGTATGAAATTTTAGATACATCAGCAACAACATTCAAACTACAATCTACTCACGATCGATATGACTCCATTTATGTTGGTGTCGGTATAGAAAAGGAACAAACTTATATTCAAGTTTCTTTACCACCTAATGCAACATTTGGTGATAAAGGAAAAGCAAATGAATTTTGCCGTTTTCTAGCGAAGAAATTAGAAGGAGAGTTAAAATTATTTAATGGAAGAACAATGTATTTCTATAAACGTTAATTTAAAAAATAGAAAATATAATTAAGAAAAGTATGCAATTTGAACACGTAAGGAATAATGCCTGCTTTCTAATTTGCAATACAAAATATGCGATCACATATGCTAAATAAAGAAATACAAAAAATAGAATAACTTTATAATGCAACTTATCACCATTTGACAATGATAATACAACGGAAAAACCACTCCATAATAAAAAATGATAAAATATAACATGTAATATTCTCATGGAACCTTCTCCTTTGACATGCTCTATTTTATTACTATATGGGATTAAGTTTGAATCAATTACATATTACACGAAAGCATATATATGGCTTTTGGATTTATATATGTTCTAACAATTCAATTAAATTATTATATATTCATTCGACAAGTACGTATAAAGACCTTGCAAGCCACTTTTATTATAAAATAAAAAATAGCCCATCTCTTTAAATAAGAGATGGGCTATTTTCATTACTTAAATTATTTTACAATGTGAATTGGCATTCCAAGAGCAACTTCAGCTGCTTCCATTGTGATTTCACCTAATGTTGGGTGAGCGTGGATTGTTTGAGCGATATCTTCTGCTGTCATTCCAGCTTCGATAGCTAAACCAATCTCAGAAATAATATCAGAAGCGCCTGCACCTGCAACTTGAGCACCTACAAGAAGACCATCTTCTTTACGTGTTACAAGTTGTAAGAAACCGTCAGTGCTGTTTAATGATAATGCACGACCGTTAGCAGCGAATGGGAACTTAGATACAGTTACAGTCATTCCAGCTTCTTCAGCTTGTTTCTTAGTGTAACCAACAGATGCTAATTCTGGATCAGTGAAGCATACTGCAGGAATTCCGATGTAATCGATAGCTGACGCATGGCCACTAATTGCTTCTACAGCTACTTTACCTTCGTAAGAAGCTTTGTGAGCTAATGGTGGTCCAGGAACGATATCACCGATTGCATAGATGTTTGGTACATTTGTACGACATTGCTCATCGATTTCGATGATGCCGCGGTCAGTCATTTTAACTCCAACTTGCTCAAGACCGATTTCTTGAGTGTTTGGACGACGACCTACAGTTACTAATACGTAATCTGCTTCTACAGTTTGGATTTCACCTTTAACTTCGAAGCTAACTTTTACGCCAGTTTCTGTTTCTTCAACGCCTTTAGCCATAGCTTTTGTATGGATTGTTACGTTACCTTTTTTCTGTAGAGCACGTTTAACAACAGAGCTCATAGCTTTTTCGAAACCAGCTAAGATTTCGTCGCCAGCTTCTACTACAGTAACTTCTGTACCGAAGTTAGCATATGCAGTACCTAATTCCATACCGATGTAACCGCCGCCGATTACAACAAGTTTTTTAGGAATTTCAGGTAAGCTTAAAGCACCTGTAGAGTTGATAACACGTTTAGAGTATTTGAATCCTGGAATTTCGATTGGTGTAGAACCAGTTGCAAGAACAGCATTTTTAAACGTATAAGTTTGAGCTGCATCTTCAGTCATTACGCGTAATGTGTTAGCATCTACGAAGTAAGCTTCACCGCGAATGATTTCAACTTTGTTACCTTTAAGAAGGCCTTCAACACCGCCAGTTAATTTCTTAACTACGCCGTTTTTCCATTCTTGAACTTTTGTAAAGTCAACTTTTACGTTCTCTGCAGTGATACCCATGTCATCAGAATGCATTGCATTCTCATAACGATGACCTGCATTGATTAACGCTTTTGAAGGAATACATCCAACGTTTAAGCATACGCCACCAAGGTTAGCTTTTTCAATGATCGCTACCTTTTGACCTAATTGTGCTGCACGAATTGCCGCAACGTATCCACCAGGACCTGCACCAACAACGACTGTATCTAATTCAATTGGGAAATCTCCTACTACCATTGTTATTACGCCTCCATTACTAATAATTGTGGGTCATTCAATAGACGTTTAATTTGGTTTAATGCTTTTTGAGCAGTTGCGCCGTCAATTAAACGATGGTCAAAGCTTAGAGATAATGCTAATACTGGAGCTGCAACGATCTCACCGTTTTTCACAACTGGTTTCTCAGCGATACGGCCGATACCAAGGATTGCTACTTCTGGGTGATTGATAACTGGAGTGAACCATTGTCCACCTGCAGAACCAATGTTTGTAATTGTGCAAGAAGCGCCTTTCATTTCAGCAGGAGCTAAACGACCTTCACGTGCTTTACCAGCAAGATCATTGATCTCGTTAGAAATTGTGAAGATAGACTTGCGATCTGTATCTTTAACAACTGGTACTAATAGACCTTTGTCTGTATCAGCTGCGATACCGATGTTGAAGTAATGTTTATGAACTACTTCTTGAGAAGCATCATCTAAAGAAGTGTTTAACATTGGATATTCACGTAATGCAGATGTTAAAGCTTTAACAACGTATGGAAGGTAAGTTAATTTAATACCTTTGTCAGCTGCAACAGCTTTGAACTTCTTACGGTGAGCAACAAGTTCAGTTACATCTACTTCATCCATTAATGTTACGTGAGGAGCTGTATGTTTAGAGTTAACCATTGCTTTCGCAATTGCTTTACGGATACCACTCATTTTCTCACGAGTTTCTGGATATTCACCAGCTGGGATTGGTTGTGCTTTTGGTGCTTCTTCTTTCGCTGCTGCTGGAGTAGCTTCTACTGCTGCTGGAGCCTCAGTTGCTGCTACCGCTTGTCCACCATTTGCAAATGCATCGATGTCAGCTTTTACGATACGACCGTTCTTACCAGAACCAGCTACTTTATGAATGTCTACGCCGTTTTCACGAGCATATTTACGAACAGATGGCATAGCGATTACGCGCTCATTTACTACTTCTGCAGTTGCTGCTGGAGTAGCTTCAGCTTTAGGAGCTTCTTCTTTTGCTTCTTCAGCTTTAGGAGCTTCGTCATGATCGTCGCCTTTAAATTTAAGGTTTTCGTATCCAGGAGCATCAAATTTAATTAATGTATCTCCAACTACTGCAACCGTACCTTCTTCTACAAGTACTTCAAGTACTTTACCTTTAACAGGAGAAGGAATTTCTACTACTGCTTTATCATTTTGTACTTCAAGAAGTACGTCGTCTTCGTTTACTTCGTCGCCTGGTTTAATAAACCATTTTACGATTTCACCTTCGTGGATACCTTCACCGATATCTGGTAGTTTAAATTCAAATGCCACGGAATTCAGCCCCCTGATTCATTTCTTTATTATGGAATATGGCAAAAGAAATCAGCATGTGCTGATTTCTTTTGCACATGAATAAGTAAAAATTAGAAGTTCATTACTTTGTTAACAGCTTCAACAATATCTTTGTGGTTTGGTAACCATACGCTCTCAGCTTGAGAGAATGGGAATACTGTATCAGCAGCTGCAACACGTACAACTGGAGCTTCTAAGTTTAAAATTGCACGGTCGTTAATTTCCGCTACAACGTTAGCTGCAATACCAGCTTGTTTTTGAGCTTCTTGAACTACAACTACGCGGCCTGTTTTTTCAACAGAAGCGATGATTGTTTCGATATCTAATGGTTGAACTGTACGTAAGTCAACAACTTCTAAAGAGATACCTTCTTTTTCAAGTTCTTCAGCAGCTTTTAATGCAGCGTGAACCATAGCACCGTAAGCGATAACAGATACATCTGTACCTTCACGTTTGATGTCAGCTTTGCCTAAATCAATTGTGTATTCGCCTTCTGGTACATCTTGACGGAATGAACGGTACAATTTCATATGCTCTAAGTAGATAACTGGATCGTTGTCACGAATCGCAGAGATTAAAAGACCTTTTGCATCGTATGGAGTAGATGGAATAACAACTTTTAGACCAGGTTGTTGAGCCACTAAACCTTCTAAGCTATCAGCATGTAGTTCAGGAGTATGAACACCACCACCGAATGGAGAACGAACTGTTACTGGAGCAGTCCAACGTCCACCAGAACGGTAACGCATACGAGCTAATTGACCAGAAATTGAATCCATTACTTCATAAACGAAACCGAAGAATTGGATTTCTGGAACTGGACGGAATCCTTCAAGTGCAAGTCCAACTGCAAGTCCACCAATACCAGACTCTGCAAGTGGAGTATCCATTACACGGTCTTCACCGAATTCAGCTTGTAAACCTTCAGTAGCACGGAATACACCGCCGTTTACACCAACGTCTTCACCAAACACAAGTACGTTAGGGTCATTTTTCATTTCAACGCGTAAAGCATCAGTGATTGCTTGAATCATTGTCATTTGAGCCATGGCTTACTTCGACTCCTTTTCTTTGTAAATTTCATATTGTTCAGCTAAGTTGTAAGGCATTTTTTCGTACATGATTTCCATTAAATCAGTAACTTTTTGTTTTGGAGCTTGGTCAGCCTTAGCAATTGCTTGTTTGATATCTTCTTTTGCTTCTTCGATTACTTTCTCTTCAACTTCTTGTGACCATAGGCCTTTGTTTTCTAAGAATGCACGGAAGCGTACGATTGGATCTTTTTGTTCCCATTCGTTCTCGATATCTTTTGTACGGTAACGAGTTGGATCATCACCAGCCATTGTATGTGGACCGTAACGGAATGTTAAAGTCTCGATTAAAGTAGGACCTTCGCCATTTACTGCACGCTCACGAGCGAAAGCAGTTGCTGCGTATACAGCTAATGGATCCATACCGTCTACTTGAATTCCGTAAATACCTGCTGCTACTGCTTTTTGTGCTACAGTTTTAGCTGCAGATTGCTTTTCTACTGGAGTAGAGATTGCATAACGGTTGTTTTGTACAACGAAGATTGCTGGAGCTTTGAATGCGCCCGCAAAGTTCATACCTTCATAGAAGTCACCTTGTGAAGCACCACCGTCACCAGTGTAAGTAATTGCAACAGATTTTTTACCACGTAATTTCATACCTAACGCAACACCAGCAGTTTGGATGATTTGCGCACCGATGATGATTTGTGGAGCAAGTGCATTTACGTTCTCAGGCATTTGGTTACCCATGAAATGTCCACGAGAGAATAAGAATGCTTGGTATAATGGTAAACCGTGCCATACTAATTGTGGCACATCACGATATCCTGGTAAGATGAAATCTTCTGCTTCAAGTGCGAAATGACTTGCTAATTGAGAAGCCTCTTGTCCAGCTGTTGGTGCGTAGAAACCTAAACGTCCTTGACGGTTTAAAGAAATAGAACGTTGATCTAGTACGCGAGTATACACCATACGGCGCATTAATTCTTTTAATTGATCATCAGATAATTCAGGCATAGCTGCTTCATTCACAACTTCGCCTTTTTCATTTAAAATTTGTAATGTTTCAAATTGAGCTGCGATAGCTTTCATTTGCTCATCAACATTAAATAGGGTCTTTTTTGTTTTAGTACCCATTCCGTTCACCTCTTCCTCTCTTGAACCATATTCTGAAACGCTTTCACTACCTATTAGCTAGATGGAAACCGCAACAATGTAAACCAACAAATTTATTTGTCGGTTGAGAATAATTTTGTGTACCTAACAATCTGTACTAATGTTTTTTCAGAAACATATTAATACAATCTTGATCACGTTTTTTAGTTTACAACTATTCTAATTACGATGTCAATTACTTTGAATACGTTTTTTTATAAATAATCTGCAGGTTTCTCCCACACAAACGTGTTTTTATTTTTCACATCTGTATTAGTAAGCATTAACCTACTGTTATATTATTCCCTTTTTAACTTGTTTTTTCTCTTAGAATAATATGTAAACGATTTAATTCCCTTTAGTTTTTCTCTCTTCTTAGCAAAAATATACAAACTCTTCTTCCTTTTATAGGTAATTACCCATACATTTCTACTCTTCCCTCCATACATTATAGTAACCGCAGTATTAGCGGGAAATGATAAAGGAGGTCATCTCATGTACGGATATTCATATTGCTATCCAACTTGTTCATATCCTTCCTACGGTTATGGCGGTTCTTGTGGTGGGTCTGGACGCGGCTTCGCCTTAATCGTTGTGTTGTTTATTCTTTTAATTATCGTTGGTGCTGCTTGCATTCGCTAATGTAAAAATGAAACAACTATGGAAAGAAAGAGACGGCTCTGCCGTCTCTTTCTTTTTATTCCTACATAACCGATCTATCTTCCCCTTACTTGCCGATGACTTTTTCCATCTCCTTTGGTAGACTAAAAGGGAAAGGAGAGATTACATATGCTTACAATGAAAGATGTAATTCGCGAAGGAGATCCTATTTTGCGAAACGTTGCAGAAGAGGTAGTACTACCAGCGAGCGAAGAAGATACAAATACTCTTAAAGAAATGATTGAATTTGTAATAAATAGCCAAGATCCTGAAATGGCTGAAAAATATAGTTTACGCCCTGGAATCGGATTAGCGGCTCCGCAAATCGGTATTTCAAAAAGAATGATTGCGGTTCATGTAACAGATACGGACGGTACGTTATATAGTCATGCATTATTCAATCCAAAAATCATTAGCCATTCTGTTGAACGTACATATTTACAAAGTGGTGAAGGCTGTCTATCAGTAGACCGTGAAGTACCTGGTTATGTCCCTCGTTATACAAGAATTACAGTGAAAGCAACTTCTATTAACGGCGAAGAAGTAAAATTACGTTTAAAAGGGTTACCAGCAATTGTATTTCAACATGAAATTGACCATTTAAATGGTGTTATGTTCTATGACCATATTAATAAAGAAAATCCATTTGCCGCTCCTGACGATTCAAAACCTCTGGAGCGATAGTAAAAAAGGCGGAATATACTCTTCCGCCTTTTTACTATATGAAATAGATTCCATATTCACTTATAGCAATCCAGCCCATTTTAAACCGTGATATATACCGTCTTCACTAACATCCTTTGTCACATGATTTGCAAGTTTTTTCAAGTCTTCATGCCCATTCCCCATCACAATACCTGTCCCAACTGCTTCAATCATTTCTAAATCATTTAAGCCATCCCCAAATGCATACACTTGTTCACGGTTAAATCCTAGCTTTTCAATGAATTTCTCAATCCCTTTTGCCTTAGAACCACCATTTGGAATAATATCCATTGAATACGCATGCCAGCGAATAAAATGAAAGTCTGGGTACTGATTTATAAACTTTTCTTCTTCATTTACTTCACAGAAAAGAAGTGTTTGATAAATATTACGCTTCTCATAAAAATCAGGTTCATATGCCGGATGCTCAAAATGTAAACTTCCAAAACCTTCTTTCACATAATCATGATATTCCACTGATGCTCTCATTTGTTGATGATCAAGATATACAAGTGGATATCCTTCTTGTTTTGCAAACTGAGTAAACTTATGTAGAGCAGCTGGATGTAATGGGTTATTAAATACTACCTCATCTTCAAATACAACGTACTGTCCATTAAAGCTAACATAATTGTGGATATTAAGTTCCTTACGAATATCTTCGAACATAAATGGCGCACGTCCTGTCGCAATTGCTACATGCACGCCTTTTTCTTGTAACTGCCTTACTGCGTCTCGCGTAGATTGCGGAATCTTCTTATCATGATCTAATAATGTTCCATCAATATCAAAAAAGACAATTTTATCATTCATTTGTCAAAATCCTTTCTGTTACTCTATATTCCTATTTTGATTATCGCTTTTCAAATGCTAAAAAAAAGTATAACATATTAAACATCTGTGAAGAAAGCGTTCACTTTCTGACCTTATTTATGAAACCTGCATATATATATTAGTAAAAAATGTGGATACTTGTTCGTATGAATTTTCTTTTCTATTCTTTCTCATACTATAGCTATAACTAACGGCTACTAATCGTTACTATAGAATAACTTTCTCTGTATGAGAAAAGACAAGATTCAACATTCACTTTTATCCTCTTTCTTATATCAGAGACGGCGTTTTCACTAGTAATATGCATGTTTAAAATAAGGAAAGGAAGGAGTAATCATGCTGAAGAAGCTGAAGAAAAAGCTGAAGCGTTATTTAAAAGATCTAGTCCGTAAAAAGACGATCGCTTAAATTGTGCCCATTTCGGGCTTTTTCTTCATTCTCATTCGAAAAAACATGAAAATCGTGACTGTTTGCTTTATAATAAGTAACAGATAATGCAAAACATAGACAAGGAGAGGTTTTCCAAATGATTTTTAAAGTATTTTATCAAGAAAAAATGACTGAGGTTCCAGTACGTGAAAATACAAAAGTTTTATATTTAGAGGCTACGTCTGAGAAGGATGTTCGTACAAAATTAAATAAGTTCGCATATAATATCGAATTCGTTCAGTCTGTTACTGGCAATCATCTTGAATATGAAAAAGAAAACGCTGATTTAACATTAGCGGAAATCGTATAGCCATATGAAATTTCTAAAGAATGATCAAGCAGCCGTTTTTGCTTTAGGTGGTCTTGGTGAAATCGGTAAAAATACATATGCTGTTCAATTTCAAGATGAAATTATTATAATTGACGCTGGAATTAAGTTTCCAGAAGACGAACTCCTCGGAATCGATTATGTAATACCAGATTACACTTATTTTGTGCGAAACGAAGATAAAATTAAAGGGCTATTCATTACACATGGTCACGAAGATCATATCGGTGGAATTCCTTACTTATTACGTCAAGTGAACATTCCGATTTATGGCGGAAAATTAGCAATTGCACTAATCAAAAACAAATTAGAAGAGCACGGATTACTTCGTAAAGCCAAGCTTTATGAAATTCAAGAAGATGATGTTATTAAATTTAAAAAGACATCTGTTTCCTTCTTCCGTACAACTCACAGTATCCCAGATTCATACGGAGTTGTTGTGAAAACACCTCAAGGACAAGTAGTTCATACTGGAGATTTCAAATTTGACTTCACACCGGTTGGTGAACCAGCGGACTTAACAAAAATGGCTGAAATCGGAAAAGACGGTGTACTTTGTCTCTTATCTGACAGTACAAACAGTGAAGTTCCAAACTTTACAATGTCTGAGCGCCGTGTTGGTGATAGTATTCAAGATATTTTCCGCAAAGTAGAAGGTCGTATTATCTTCGCAACCTTTGCATCAAATATCCATCGCTTGCAACAAGTCGTTGAAGCGGCTGTTGAAAACAATCGTAAAGTGGCTGTATTTGGCCGAAGTATGGAGGCAGCGATTGAAATCGGACAAAACCTCGGTTATATTCGCTGTCCGAAAGATACATTCATAGATGCATCTCAATTAAATCGTCTACCGGCTAATAAAGTTGTTATTTTATGTACAGGTAGTCAAGGGGAGCCAATGGCAGCACTTTCACGTATTGCTAATGGTACCCATCGTCAAATTCAAATTATTCCTGGCGACACAGTTGTGTTCTCTTCTTCACCAATCCCTGGTAATACAATTAGTGTAAGCCGTACAATTAATATGTTGTACCGTGCTGGTGCTGATGTAATCCACGGAAAACTGTCAAACATTCATACGAGTGGACACGGTGGACAAGAAGAACAA
The DNA here is from genome assembly GCF_006349665.1 of Bacillus sp. CD3-5. NCBI lineage: Bacteria > Bacillati > Bacillota > Bacilli > Caryophanales > Bacillaceae > Bacillus > Bacillus sp. CD3-5. The sequence goes on from NZ_VEPX01000003.1 coordinate 286,469, forward strand.
AAACTAATGCTTCGTCTAATTAAACCGAAGTATTTCATGCCAATTCATGGTGAATATCGTATGCAACGTATGCATATGAAATTAGCAAATGATTGTGGTATTCCAGAAGAAAACTGTTTCATTATGGATAATGGTGATGTTCTTGCCTTACGTTCAGATGAAGCAAGTGTAGCTGGTAAAATACCATCTGGATCTGTTTATATTGACGGAAATGGTATTGGAGATATCGGTAATATCGTATTACGCGATCGTCGTATCCTTTCTGAAGAAGGACTTGTCATTGTCGTTGTAAGCATTGATATGAAAGAATTTAAAGTTGCAGCAGGGCCTGATATTATCTCACGTGGTTTCGTTTATATGCGCGAAAGTAGTGATTTAATTAATGATGCTCAAACATTAATTACAACTCATTTAGAAAAAGTAATGGAACGTAAAACAACACAATGGTCTGAAATTAAAAATGAAATTACAGATACATTAGCACCATTCCTATATGAGAAAACGAAACGTCGCCCAATGATTTTACCAATCATTATGGAGATATAAGAAAAAGGACAATACCTTTATGGTATTGTCCTTTTCTCTTATCTTAAAAAGTGCTTGAAACGATCTACTTCATCGTCATGACCAATTACAATTAATATATCTCCCGCTTGAATGTTTTCCGTAGCTCGAGGGGATACAATAACTTCTTTACCACGTTTAATCGCTACAATATTCAATCCAAACTTCGCACGAATATCTAATTCGATTAAAGAATGACCATCAATTTTTTTATTTGCAATAATCTCTACAATGCTATGCTCATCTGAAAGCTCAAGATAGTCTAACACATTACTTGATGCAATATTATTTGCAATCCTTTTTCCCATATCACGCTCTGGGTGCACAATGTGATCTGCTCCTATTTTACTTAATACTTTTTCATGGTAATCATTTTGAGCTTTTACAGTAATATTTTTTACACCTAACTCTTTCAGAATTAACGTTGTTAAAATACTTGAATTTAAATTGTCTCCAATCGCAACGACTACATGATCAAAATTACGAATACCAAGACTTTTTAATACCATCTCATCTGTTGAATCTGCAATTACAGCATGTGAAGCTATATTTGCAAACTCATTAATTTTATCCTCATCTGAGTCAATTGCCATTACTTCCATACCTAATTGAGCAAGTTCCCGACAAATACTTCCACCAAAACGCCCAAGCCCAATGACAGCAAATTCTTTCTCTTTTTCACCCACAAGAATTCCTCCAATAACATCGAATACTATGTATTTTTATTGTAACATACTTTAGATTTGCTACAAAAACCTGTATATCATTCTTATTTTTGTTTTTGCATATAAAAATACTGTTGTAAATAAAATGCGATACTGAAAATTAACATACCAAATACAAATATGTTTCCAAATGAACTAAACGTTTCAAAAACGAATAATAACGTTTCTTGTCCGAAGAAAGCAAATAATAGTTGTGTAAATGCGAATAGCAATGCCAATATATAATGGTGTTGATGGAATAAATAATGCGTTGCACCTAAAAAAGCGATAAACGAAAGAATGAAAATCCACCAATTTTCTAAAAACAGTTGCCAATTCGTAAATTGATATCCATTTACTAATATCGCAATAATTGCTATAACCGCCATCGTTGGCACACTCCATAACAATGCACGCCCTCTAAAGAAATGCGTACCTTTTACATCTCCCTTTTCATTTGCAATGTATGTTAGCACGACAGTACTTATATACAACACAGAGAGAATTGTTAAAACAATTATGAGCCAAAAATGCAACTGATAATATTCATGTTCTATATTCGTCACGATAGCAGCTAGCATACACGGTATTAGCATTCCCGTCCAACCATCTACTTTTCTCTCATTCCAAAATACCGTATTACCAATACGAATTCCTAATAGCATAAAAATAATGATACCTAGTACAAATAATGTAGTCTTATTTCCTACTAAGCTCGTTGAAAAAGCAATTAATCCAATAAATAAAAAAAGAACAAACCCATTCATAATTTCTAGTACAGGTGATAAATACCTTTTCACCCAGTTGTATGTCTCTTCATATTCATTATTATTCGCTAAACGGTAGGCATAAAAACTTATCCCAAAATAAACCGCCGCAATAATAACATATGTATATAAAACAAAACATAAAATCGCACTGCTGATCTGCACGTAATTCCCCACCCTTTTTTCTACGTTTCACCTTGATTTTACACACTTTCCACACGAATTGTAAACATATATAAGCTAGTTAACTAATCATCTTCTCAATAAGCGATAACGAATAATGAGCAGCGGCTCAAAACCACTGCTCATTATTTTATCCATTTGTATGCCGATGTGTATTCAAAACAAATATAAAAGATGTTTTCACCTTGGAACTAACAAATACCCACCAAGTTGGCGAGCAAATTTACTTTCTAGTTCCCTTCCACTTTACATATTGATCTAAAAATACGATAGCTTTCTCAATAGCCTCTTCATCTGGCTTTAATTTTGCATGATGTAAACCATATTCTGAATTTACCCCAAGCCAAAACATAAATCCAGGAATCTCTTGAAGCATATAACCAAAATCTTCACCTGTCATTGCCTCAGTACATGTAATTACTTTCATATCAGTTTGTTCACTTACAAATTGCATAAACTCTCTCGTTAATGCTTCATGGTTGTATACTTGGTGATACATCGCTCCGTAGTCAATAACCGCTTCACATTGGAAGGAAGCTTCTATACCTGCAACAATTGCCTCAATTCTACTTTTCACACGACTCATTGATTCCACTGATAACGTTCGAATCGTTCCTTCTAACCGAGACTTTTCTGCTATGATATTTTGAACTGTACCGCCTGTTATTTTTCCGATTGTAATTACTGCACTATCAAGTGGGTTTACATTACGACTAATAACAGACTGAAGCTGTGTAACAAGGTGACTAGCTGCGACAATCATATCATTTGCAGTATGAGGATAAGCTGCATGTCCACCTTTCCCCTTTAAATCAACATATAACTCTGATGTATTTGCAAATAATAGCCCCTCTTTTGTAGCAATTGTCCCTACAGGGTATTCAGGTGCAATATGAAGGCCGAGAATAATATTCGGCTTCCATTCTTTTAACTCTTCACTCTCTAACATAGGAAGAGCCCCTCCAGGCCCTTCTTCAGCTGGTTGGAATAGAAATACAAGGTCATCATCTATTCTTTCTGTTACAGCTGCTGTTAGGAGGCCTAAACCGATTGTCGTATGTAAGTCATGTCCACATGCATGCATCATTCCTTCATGAACAGAAGCGAACTCATATCCAGTTTCCTCTGTAATTGGTAAACCGTCTATATCTGCGCGATAACCTATAACTTTTTCTGGATTTTTTCCCTTTACTTTAACAATGACACCCGTTCTCCATACTTTCACTTCCACATGTTCATTCGAAAGCGTTCCTATGTAATCTAAAATATACTGCTGTGTTTTCCACTCTTTAAATCCAATTTCCGGTATTTTATGTAAGTCTCTACGAATTTGAACGAATTTGCTTACTGCCATTTTTGCACCTCTATCTATAAAAAGCGTAAGAGCCTGTTTATGCTCTTACGCTTTTTTGTTTTTATTTCTCTGGGTTTAATTGACGAAGCTCTTGTTTAATTTCAGTTTTTGCTTTTGTCTTCTCATCAATCTCTTTAATTACACGTGCTGGAGTACCTGCAACAACTGTATATGGAGGTACATCTTCTGTTACAACAGCTCCTGCTGCTACAACTGCACCTTTACCTACTGTAACTCCCTCTAACACAACTACGTTAGCACCAATAACAACATCGTCTTCAACGATAACTGGTTTTGCTGAAGGTGGCTCAATAACACCTGCAAGTACTGCGCCTGCACCTACGTGACAGTTCTTACCAACAGTTGCACGTCCACCAAGTACCGCGTTCATGTCGATCATAGACCCTTCACCAATTACAGCACCGATATTAATTGTTGCATTCATCATAATAACAGCGTTGTCGCCGATTTCAACGTGGTCACGAATAATCGCACCTGGCTCAATACGAGCTTTAATACCTTTTAAATCAAGCATTGGAATTGCAGAATTACGACGGTCATTTTCAACAACGTAATCAACAATGTACTTGCTATTTTCATCTAGAATCGTCTTAATTTCAGACCATTCTCCAAATAATACACCAGACTTTTTATTTACAAATGCTTGTACCGTTTCAGGGAATGTTACTTCTTTTAAATCCCCTTTTATGTATACCTTTACAGGAGTTTTCTTTTCACTTTTTTGAATAAACGAAATAATTTCGTTAGCGTCCATCATTTTCATTCTTGTTGCCTCCTAAATCCATTTATAATGTTACTCTACCAAACGATAGGGCGAGTAGCAAGATAATAATCCTATTTTTCCATTTGAATTTCTTCTATAATTTCTAAAAATGCTTGTACTTGCTTCAATTGTCTAGCTGATTCACTCGTCAATAACCATGTTTCTCTCGTTAATTGGACAGGTGTTTTATACATATTTTCCTGTACTTCTTTTAAAACAGTAGAAGGTAAAAGAGCATAACCTATACCATTTAAAACGAGTTGTTTGCAAGTCTCAATTTGATCAACGACAATTGTTCTCTTAGGTGGATTAGAAAATAAACCATACCACCAATTCTGTATCTGTCCATAATAAGTCGAATCACTTTTAAATTGAATAAATGGTCTATTTGTTTCTTTTAACATCGAAATATCTTTTATTTCTTTATCCACTAAATAAAGTTCATCTTCAAATAATTGTTGCTTCTGGCCTTTATATTCTTGTGTTCCTCTCAATATAGCAACATGCACGTCTCCTTCATAAAATTGCTTTTGCACCTCACTACTCCAGCCAGTAAACAGCGATATTTTTACAGAAGGATATTTATGTACAAACTTCTTCAAAACAGGAGGAAGCCAATATTGACCAATAACTGATGCGACAGCTATTTTTAACGTCCCATGAGTTTCTGTTCTAAAAACAGCTAGTTCACTTTTAATATCCTCTTCCCTTTGTAGCATTTCTTTTGCGTAATTTGCAACTTTTTCCCCTTCAGGTGTAATTGTCAATCCTTTTTGAGAGCGAATAAAAAACTTCATTCCCCATTGTTTCTCCATAGATTGTAATCGTTGACTAAGCGCAGGTTGTGAAACAAATAAACGTTCCGCCGCTTTTCTCATATTTGATTCCTGTGCTAACACAACCATCATTTGAAAATCATCAATTTGCAACTTTCTCCCTCTTTCCTTAGCTTCCATACACCTTATCTCAATAAGCTTTTCATCCGTAATTTAACTACATACGCTTATATTTTTTATCTTTTTAAATATAATACATACACAACTGATATGCACGAAAAAAAAGTGACTTCTTCGGTTCTATGAAGTCACTTTTCTCACATTATCGATTATGTTGCCTTACTTTTTTATTCAACAATTTTAAAATCGCTCGACGTGTTAAAATCCCCTCAAAATACCCATCTTCATTGACAGCGCAAATAAATGGATGATCAATAGTCATTTCTAATGCTTTTGCAAACGAATCTTCTAACTTAAGAACCGGGATATCTTTCTTCATTACTTGCTCTACTTTCATTTCGTCAAGTCTTTCAAACTCAATGCGTTCTAGCCCTAACATACCGTCTAAAATCATAGCAGTACTAATTAACCCATGCAATTTGTACATCGGGTCCAAAACAGGTATCGCCGAATATCCAGATTTCACAAGTACGAGTAAAGCATGCTCTAAACCATTCCCTATTTGGACATGTGCTACTTTTTCTGATGAAATCATTAAATCTTTTACAAAAATTTGTTGAAACTCGTCTTTTGGAATACTAATCATATTACATCCCCCATTTTCCCTTTTTCCTGCTTATAATTACCGGCTCTATTCACATTTTATGACAGCGTTTTCATATTATTATTTTGTCCTTACATTCTTTCAGTAAAAAACAAAATTACACAGCTATTTTAGCATATAACACAAAAAAAAGACTACCATTCCGGTAGCGCTTAATACCCTTTATTTTTTAATCTGTAAAATAACCTTGTGATTTTTTTATATTGCATCACGTCTGTCTTTTTTAAACCATTCTCGATATCTGTAAGTTCCACAGCTAAAATTTCACTCGCATAATTTTGCTGAAATAAAATATCTAGTAACAAACTTTCCTCTTCTTCTGTTAAAACAAATTCCCTTTTCATATACCCCTCTCCTTATACTCGCATCGTTACCATTATTATATAAAATTTTCAGCCTATTTAATAGATGTAATATTCAGTTTTTAGTGAAAGAAATATATAAATTGTTTTTATTTCGTATATCGATTTGCATAACTAAACGCCGCATAAGCATCTGGCTTAATTTTTGCAGTTAATCCCATCGCTTGAATTTTCGCTGTCATATCTAGAATAAATTCTTTTGTTAAACCATCATTTCCGATATCTAAGTGAATCTCCATTATAAAACCAGCCCCATCTTGAGCATATGGATGCAATAAATCCCATATTGTTTGTATATGATTAGGAGTAAATAGGCATGCAATTTCTTGACTAAACTGCGTCTCTAAATATATTTTCTCACGTAAAGTTTCTGGCTTATCTTTTACTGATTGATGGTGTAAACACCCCCAGGCTCCTTTTCCAACGCGATGAATATGAATTGCCGTAATAAACCTCGTATCCTTTTGATGTGCTTGTGAGTCTGTCCCAATGGATAAACGATATAAATTTCGCGGATCCTTTTTAATGAAATTACAAATACGGGTAAAGACCATATCAAAATTTAAATGTCTCTCTGAAACATTATAAAATTTATGTTCACCGGCCACATAGTCACGTCCTTTCAATTAGACAGACTTTTCGTATTCTCATTGTATGGGACAAAAACAAAAATTATAACTCCCTACCCTTTATTCGTTTCAATATTCCGAATTACATAATGGCAAACTTGGCACGTATAAATTACGTTTTGATTCGATTGAGCCGTTAGTACATGAATAATCTCAGCAGAATTGTGACAATTAGGACAAATCACAACTGGTAAACGTTCCATATAACACACCTCCTCACTATTTTCATCCCGCTATTTACTACCCGTCCTCAATTGGTGATGGATAATAAGCTGTATAATATGACGAAGAAACCCTACTAATTACACTTTCACTTTATTACCATTGTAGGAAAAATGAAAAATCCTTATACATATATACTAAAAGTAATAGAACTAAAAAAGGTGCTGCCCTATGGCAACACCTTTTTTATATGTATCAAGAAATGATATCGTAAATCTCAATTGCAACCATGTCGATATTATCGAATTGATACACTTGAGGTTTTTCACCTTGTTGATACACTTCTAACTCATACATTTCACTTTTATCGAAAAATTTCACGCTACATTTGCGCTCACCGTTCACTTCAAAATAGCGTTGTGCTACTTCACCGCTTTCAGCTTGTTCTTGTAGACTAACAAGTCGAGTTAAAATTCCTTGGAGTAGAGACATGAAATCTCTCCTTTCTCTGATCTTCCTACCAATAGGTTTTACAGCTATACTCATTCTATCCGTCATAACAGAAAAAATGTTCCACACTCTAGGATAAAGGTTATTGGCCAGAAACTCAACTAAAAATTTGTCGAAATACGAAGGAAAAAACAGAAAGAACATCTTTTCCCTTCTTTATTGCGATTTTTATACTGGAAGAATATAATAAAAAACAGTAAAAAGGAGGAATTGCAATGAAAAAAATTGAGGTTTACACACAACCTGATTGTCCGCCATGTGTTATTGTGAAAGAATTTTTAAAGCATAATAACGTTGTATACGAAGAGTTTGACGTAAAAAAAGACGCCGCTGCTCGCAATCGTCTTTTATATGACTATGATTCTTATTCAACTCCGACGGTTGTAATTGATGGAGAAGTTGTTGCTGGTTTTCAAATTGAAAAATTACAACAACTTCTTAATATAGAATAGGAATAGGTAAAGACCTATTCCTATTTTTATCCCGATATATTTTGGAAGTATGCATCTGATTGTGGCAAGTTCATATTAAACGGGATATGCCCCTGATTAAAGTTTCACTTTATAATTGTTGTAACCTTTTTATTTCAGTTAAAAGTTCTTGACTTTCATGATATCCAGCCAATTTCCATTTCCCTTGATCTCTTTGCAATGTTATAATTTGATATTGTCCACTTTTCGCCCGCTCATAAACATATAAAATTTTATGCTCTTCATCATATGACATTTTCGTTTCCGAATTAAAAGAAAATGGCGCTTCTTTTGCTGGAAGTAAATATTCACCACTTTGTTTATCACTTCTACTATTTTCATCTGTAAATACTTGAAGGAAATTCTCTGTAAAATATGGTGATAACGTTTCTATCATCTTATTCATCGGCAAACGCTTCCCACGAATTGAAAATTGGCTTTCATAGCCTTTTTGTATCGTTACAAACACTTCTTTCCGATCGACTTTCACTTCCTCTTTTCCTAAAACAGTTGTAACACTATAACCAACTAGAAAGGCAACGCATACAAATAGAACTAACCATATTCCATATTTTCTCATTTTTTCACCTTCCTTTTAAGAAAACTTGTCTTTGTAGTATTCATTGTAACAATGATTATGCAAAGAAAGGGCTGGTTTCGTTCGTAAAATCTTTACAACGATAGACAGCATTTTCGGCACCATTTTCACTATTACCAATTTATGATAAAAACAAACAAAAAATGCACGAATCTCTTCGTGCATTAAAATAAAACATCTTCTTCATATAAATATTCATACGATAAATCTATAAATAAAAAGTTCTCATCATCAATCGGGAAAGAAAATGTTCGTACCATCTCACCGGTTTCAATATCAGCATATAAATCTGAAAGTCTTGCCTTATTCTCAAAACGCATTTTCATAATATTCTCTAGAAAATACGGGCGCCAACTCCAGTTCTTCATATAATACTCAGGCATCACAATCCATTCCCCATCTTTTTTCATAACGTTTCCTGATTGTTGGAAACCATCTTCGTTACAAATAAATATACGAAAACTACATTGTGATACACTTTGGCTAAATTGTAATAACCAATCATTTATATCTTCATTCTTTTTCTGTTTGGCTAAAACATCGCCAATTCGATCACGTAACATTTCTGTTAAATTATAAATCTTTTGTAGTTTTTTCTTCTCATGTTGAATAAATTGATGACACTCATTACCAAGTCGTTCTTTCAAAACGTTCGTTTCAATAAAATCAGGTAAGCATTCTTTTAAATAATTCCCTTGATAGTATCTACCACCGTTTTTCCATGCATATTGTAATTGATAAAAAGCATCTATTTCTTCATATAACAATGTCGCACCAATTCTTCTAGCAAGTAATGATAAAGAATATAAAATATCTTGATAAGATTGTAAAAGTGCAGTTTGCCTTAAATTTGTTAAATCTACTTTTAAAATGTCAGGTGCTAACACGCTAATACGTTCTAAATTACTTGTACCTGTTCCGACTTTATTAATCGAAATTTGAATACCATATGTACGATAATACATAAGCAAATGATTAAATTGCTCTATATCTTCTTTACATTCATGTTCTGTAATCTCTAAAACAATGTTTTTCAAATTTAAACCTTGTTTTTCATACATCAATAAAAGTTGAAGCAAACTTTCATCATCATCGTTCATTAATACGTTAGCATTCCGATGTATAAATAATAATAGTTTTTGATCACTTTCTAAATAACGATTTAAAGCCTTTTCTACTATAATGTTATCCGCTTCTAGTTGAAACTCACTTGGAATAGAGTCATCATGAAAGAAAGAAGCTAAACTTTGTATGCCCTCTTCTGTTTGAATACGCCCTACTACTTCATATCCAATTACAGTATGTTCATCAGCACTAAAAATTGCTTGATAATAAGGAAGGACTTTATCCAAGTTACTCATTACATCTAATGCATCTATCAACGTGCTTCCCTCCCTTTACTTTTCAAAAATTATAACATGATATTTACGGAAAAATAATAAAAAATCCCTTCAGTTTTCCTGAAGGGATTAGAGGGGTAAAATGCTAAGGGGAATTAGCAATTCTACTATGAAGAAAAAAGAGGTCTTAAATATAACGTATATATGACCTCTTGTAAACACTTTTCTTTCATATGTCACAATTCCGTCACATTTTTCTTATCCCTTTTAAAATGGATATTGATGTAAATGTTGTCCTCCATCCATTGTCATACAAGTTCCATTTATGTACGCAGCTTCATCTGAACATAAATAATAAGCTAGACCTGCAATTTCTTCTGGCGTACCCAGTCTTCCAAGCGGAACACTTTGTATCGTACGCTTAGCCATTTCTTCTGAAATCCATAATTTATCAGCACCGCCCGTACGTTCAATTGGTCCTGGCGCAATAGCGTTAACTCGGATTCCATATTTACGTCCCCACTCAACAGCGAGTGTCTTCGTCATTGCTAATACTCCAGCCTTCGCTGCAGCCGAATGAATAACTCCCGGACCTGCATCCCACGCATATGTTGCTACCATGTTAATGATATTTCCTTTTATACCTTTTTCAATCCAATATTTTCCGACAGCCTGGCTACAGTAAAATGTACCGTTTAACACAATATTAATAACCGAATTCCAGCCGTTCACGGATAAATCTTCCGCTGGACAAATAAAGTTTCCAGCTGCATTATTTATTAAAATATCAATTCGTCCAAACTTCTCATCAATCTGTTCAATCATTTTCTGAATATCATCCGTATTTCTTACATCCATTTGTACCGGTAATATTTGTCCTGGAAATTGTTCAATTTCCAATTTTGTTTCCTCTAGTTTTTCCTTTGTACGTCCTGTAATAACAACTCGTGCCCCTTCTTTTGCAAAACGGGTCGCCATTCCTTTTCCCATTCCGCTCGATCCACCTGTTACAATAACTACTTTTTCTTTCATATTATATCCCCTCCAAAAATGAATACACATTCATTTTATCATTTTATTTAATAGAAATCTTTATATTTTTAAACTTTTCTGATATTTTAACGTAAAGAGATTTCTTTTTATTCACTTTTTCGTTATCTATACTACTTTTACATGATTTAAAATATATTTTAAAAAAACGAAAGGAGATTTGAGTAACCTGTAAATGTAACGAACACATGTAATATAAGCCAAATAGGTATACTCATATTTTTATGAAGAAAATTACAAGAAGAGATTTTTTAAAAACTGGAATGCGTACTTGCCTATATTCATTTATAACGACTAGTATCGGATACTATTATGCTAAATATATTGAGCCTCATCTGCTCTCTTTTACAGAACATACACTGAAATCACAACTCATCCCAAAAAGCTTTCACGGTATGAAGATTCTTCAATTTAGCGATTTACATCTCGGATACTATTTCTCTCTCCAACATTTATCTCAAATCGTCTCTAAAATTAATGCTGTAAAACCCGACATTGTTCTTTTTACTGGTGATCTCATTGATAATTATCAAACGTATACTGACACTCCTTTCGTTGCATCTATTTTAAAAAATATACAAGCACCCTTCGGTAAATTTTCTATTTATGGTAACCATGATCACGGCGGATATGGAACGGAATACTACGAACACATCATGCGTGAATCTGGATTTGAACTGTTACTAAACAGTGAAAAGAGAATCCGTCTACTGGATAATAGTGAAATTTCAATTTTCGGTCTTGATGATATACTATTAGGCAAACCAAAAATAAAGGAGACACTACAGCGCGCTCGGAAAAACATTTATAACATTGTTCTTGTTCACGAACCAGATATTGCACCGCAAATTGCTACATATCCAGTTAACTTACAACTTTCTGGTCATAGCCATGGCGGACAAGTACAAATCCCTTTTTTAGGCGCTATTATTACCCCAGCACTTGCTAAAAACTATGTAGAAGGTTTCTATACGATCCAAGATTTAGCTCTCTATGTCAATCGCGGCCTTGGCAGAACACGTGTCCCATTCCGATTTATGGCAAAACCTGAAATTACGATTTTCACGCTCCAACATTCGTAATCATTCGCCTATTTTCTTACATATCCTTTCTTGTACGCGCTCATCCACGTTTCATTTACCATATGATAAAAGTGAGTCCAATAAAGGAGGTTTGTTCATGTATCCATATTATCAACCAATCCCAGTCCGTTCAGCACCTATTGGTCCAGTAGGCGACTCACGCTTCTTTCCGTTTTTTGGCGTCCCATTTCTAGCTGGTATTGCTGGTGGACTGCTTGGCGGAGCATTAGCTTTCGGTCCTAGACCGTATTACCCACCATATCCACCACCTTTCCCACCGCCGACACCTTATCCTTGTTATGGCGGACCTTGTCAACAACCATTCTATTATTAATGTACCGCAACAATTCTACTAATGTTATTTCCTTTCTTAACCGATTCATAATCCATTAACATGCTTATAATAAAAAGTATTCTCTCTACGCATCCTTTATAATAAGTAGAGAACAAAGTAAAAAACCTCTTAAAAAAGAGGTTTTTTACTTTGTTCTCATTATTCGGCATCTGTGTTTTGATACGCCATCTTAAATAACTTCACTTGGCTATCAATCTCTTCTGCCCCATTATTAATAACATAATAATAGTCACCGTCTTTATTTTGTTCACGTGTTTTCACATTATCAGCTAAAGTAAGCTGTAAAATCGCCTTAATTCGTGCCTTCATTTCAATATCTAATATCGGGAAAGATATTTCTACACGTTTCTCCATATTTCTTGTCATCCAGTCAGCTGAAGATAAATATATTTTCTCTTCTCCATTATGATGGAAATAATAAATACGGCTATGTTCTAAATATCTCCCGACAACACTAACTACCCGAATATTTTCACTTACATTTGGAATACCAGGTCGTAGGCAGCATGTTCCTCGAACGATGAGCTCTACCTTTACTCCAGCTTGTGATGCTTCATACATTTTTTTAATAAGTGGTTTATCAGTTAATGAATTCATTTTAGCAATGATATATCCATTTCCATATTGCCTATGATAACGAATTTCTTCATCTATTAAATCGATAAATTGCTCTCTTATATCAAATGGCGCAACCGATAAATGATGAAAATGCGGCTTTGTTGTATAACCACTCAAATAATTAAAGAAATTTGTTGCATCGACCCCAAAGTCTTTTCGTGATGTAATATAACCAAAATCAGTATATAGCTTTGCGGTTGCATCATTGTAATTTCCGGTCCCAAGATGTACGAACCTTTCGATTTTTCCGTTTTTTCTTCTTACAACTAGCGTAATTTTACTATGTGTTTTCAAATGACTTACACCGTAAATAACATGACATCCCGCCTGTTCTAATTCTTTAGCCCAATGCACATTATTTTCTTCATCAAATCTTGCCTTTAATTCAACTAATACCGTCACTTGCTTCCCTTTTTCAGCCGCTACCTTTAGCGCCTGAATAATCGGCGAATCCCCACTTACTCGATATAATGTTTGTTTAATTGCAAGTACATTCGGGTCGTCTGCTGCATCACGAACAAAATCAACTACTGGCTGAAACGATTCAAACGGATGATGTAATAAAATATCATGCTCAATTGCTTTTTCAAATACATCTTCCGCATCCCCTAAATCTTGAGGTCGTTGTGGAATAAGAGCCGGATATACTAAATGTTCATATAAAGGCGCTAGTTTTTTATATAAAGAAAATAGACATGTTAAATCTAACGGTCCATCCATTATATACACATCTTCATCTTTTACTTCCAACACTTCATATAATAACGCTAATACTCTTTCATCAATGTGTTCTTTGCCAACTTCTAAACGTACAGCAGCTCCCCACTTACGCTTTTTTAATTCTTTTTCAATTACTTTTAATAAATCTCTCGCACCTTCTTCATGAATCGTTAAATCCGCATTGCGTGTAATACGGAAACGAGTAACAGATGATACTTTATATCCAGTGAATAATTTATGAGTAAAACCACTAATTACATCTTCTAATAAAATAAATTTATACTTTTGCCCTTCACTCGGTAAAAATATGAAACGTTCAAGTAATGAAGGAACTTGTACAATTCCTAACTTCGTGCGGTTTTCTTCCTCCACTTGTTTCTCATCATATAAAAGAGTAGCTAAATTCAAACTTTTATTTAATAACATAGGAAATGGACGATACGCATCGATAGCTACAGGTGTTAAGACTGGGAAAATTTGCTCATCAAAATACTCTTCTATAAATTCTCTTTGTTCTTTCGTCAAATCATGGAATGTTAAACGCTCAATCCCCTCTAGCCCCAACGCTGGCAACACATAATTTTTAAACGTATCATATTGTACAGTCATTAATTCATGGGCCTTTATCGCAATTTTATTTAATTGCTTTTTTGGTGTTAAGCCGGCCTTATTTTCTGGTTGATTAAACCCAGCGCTCACTTGATCCTTCAATCCTGCTACACGTACCATAAAGAATTCATCTAAATTGGAGCTAAAAATGCTAATAAACTTTAATCTTTCTAAAAGCGGATTCATTTCATCCTGTGCTTCTTGTAGTACACGTTCATTAAATGCTAACCAACTTAGTTCTCTATTGTTGTAATAAGCTGTATCATTTAAATTGACTATATTCCCCTTCAACATTTCCATCCTCTTCACACTTCCCTTGAAACTTTTTTACTATAATTTAGTTACTTTCATTTTAACAAATTACAATATTCCAAAGTGTTAATTTTTTGTAAAGACATCCGTACAACTTAGTGTTTTGATTCGAAGAATAAGTTAATATTCGTTTTCAATACTCTTTCCAGCTGCTTTTTTTGTTTTTCAGCTTGCACTTTTTCCGCTAATGCCGATTGCTCACATACAATTTTAAATGTTAATCCTTCTTTACTTTCTGTTATAGATATCGATTCAACAAGCGATCTTTGTCTTATATTTAGAGCTGCTGAAAATTGTAAAACAGCCCCTAATAGGCGAATTTTTTTTTGTTCGTTTTTATCAAACCATCCTTCAAACGGAGACAGATGTTGTTTGAATAACATTTTTGATTTATAAGACGCAATAAGCGCTAATCTAACTCGCTCTTTATGCATCATACCATCAATTGTTTTATTTGCTAATAAATAAAACGTATGTAAACGGCTCGCTTCTTCGTCTATATATTTGCCTATATTAAATACTTTCGCTGCTTGATGGAACACTTCCCAGTCTTTTACTGACATAGAAATCAGCCCTGTTTCTTCAAGCTGTTGACAAATTAATCTTCCATGTTTAATAAGCTGTATTACAAATTCCATGTCCATTTCATATTCATGTGATAATAAATACAAACTTTCTTCGACCACGTTCGGATAATATGAAATCCCCAAATCTTTTGTCAACTCTTCATAGAAAACACCTTCTCTTAATCCTTTTCTACTTAATACAAATGCTGGTGCCTCTATAACATGAACAAGCGTATGAAATACTTCGACTGCGGGAACAATTGTATCCGCTCGATCTTTTGCCAATCCTTCCAATTTTTGAAGTTCTATGAACGACAAGCCTTCCAATTCTTCTTTCACATTTTTAATATCTTCTTCTTTCATCTTGTATAAATGTACTCCTGCTATAGGATAACAAATTAAATTTTGATGAATTTTCACTAAGTTCCTCGCACTACCACCAATTGCAATAAGGGGTAATTTCTTATCAATTAACCATGGTAATGTTCGAAATTGATATTCCAAGTACGTTTGAAGCTTTTCCAACTCTTCTTCAGTAGGTATGTCCCCTTTAATAAATTGTTGCTTTAAAGAAAGTGCCCCAAAAGGAAAGCTATGATACTCTAAAATCTCTCTATTTCGAAAGTATGTAACTTCCGTACTTCCTCCACCAATATCTACTGTAATCCCTTCCGAGAACGAAGTTGAATTCATAACCGCTAAATAGCCGTAACGCGCTTCTTCATATTCTGATAATACTCTAAGAGTAAAGTCTGTTTGTCCTTCAACAAGTTTTTTAATTTCCTCTTGATTCTCAGCCTGCCTAATTGTTGCTGTTGCAACACAAAGTACATGGCGCAACTGATGGAATCGTGTACTTTCTTGAAATTGAAATAATGTTTGTAACAATACCTCTACTCCTTCTTCAATCAACACACCATCGACTAAGTAATTCCTTAACCTTGCAACCACTTTCGTATTTTCAATCTCTTTATAAAAACCTCCGTTTTGCTTTTCATAAATAACTAAACGCATTGTATTAGATCCAATATCTATAATGGCATATTGCTGTTTTAATATTTCTTTCAAACTTCTCACTCTTTCATTATCAAATTTCTAAAACACATTCTATTACTATTATACAAAATAGTTGTTTTTTGTAACAATATTGCTTTAATATTGAAAATATATACAATCACTTTTTGCATATAATAAAAATCGCTTTTACTTATGGTATAATAATGAAAAATTGAAAGGAGATTTAATATGAAACCTTCACAACCACAATCTCAATTACAAAACCAACATTCTATTAATCGACTAGCTCAATCTATTTTTGTTGTGAATCGTCATGCTAAAGCTGCAACTAATCCGAAGTATTTATACTGGTTAAAAAAGACAGCTTTAGAACGCTTAATTACTGAAAAAAAAGCTATTAAAGAAGGATTACATTTCTCTAGAAATCCACGTTTTAGCCAACAACAATCTGATGTTCTTATACGTTTAGGTGATTACTTTTTCCATATTCCTCCTACAAAAGAAGATTTTCGAATCCTACCACATCTCGGTCATCTTGAATCCTCCTATCGAAATCCGAAAACAACCTTATCTTTAACAGTAGCAAAAAAAACACTTCAAGATTATATTGGTCCTGAAGCGCTAAAACAAGAAAAAAAATTAAGTGAACCTGTCCCATGGTATAGTCGTACCTATACAAAAAAATAAAACAGTTTGGCCAATTGTAGGCCAAACTGTTTTATTTTTTCTCTTCTTTAATTTTAATATTTGCCTGTTTATAAAAAGCAATTTTTTCTGTATTATAAGACTTCGTAAATTCATTAAACTTGTCTTTTTCTGATTCAATATCTTTATAAGACTGATTTACTACTTTTACTTTTTCACTAATATCTTTTAATTTCGTACCTTTATCTTGTAACATTGTATATAATTCTTTTTCTTGTTTTAACGATTTATTATAGCTATCATACATTTTGTTAAATGAATCATGTCGTTTCTCATATGTGCTTTTCACTTTATCCGCTTGATCTTTCAATTTCTTATCTTCAATTTTCTTCACATATTTATCTGCCGATTTCACTTCTTCTTGTGCCTTATTTAAAGATTCTTTTTCTTTTTTAAGCACTTTTTCTCGTTCATCTGTATTTTTCACTGCTTGGTTTAGTTTTTCCTTAACAGTTTGATTATTATCTTTTCCTTCTTGAACAATCTGGTTATATAATTCTTGTCCCTCTTTCTCTAAAGTTTCAAGTTTTTTTGCATCTTCAAACATTGTTTTTTCTTGCTTTGCAGCATTTTCAAATGCAACATATAATTCCTCTTCTGGTTTCGGCCCGAAACAACCCGCTAGTAAAGTCATTGATAATGCAGTTACAATTGCTAATTTACTATATTTCAACATCTTTTTCCTCCTACTTATATACGATCATCGTGTAAAAAGCTATGAAATTATATAACCTTCTATAAACTCCACACTCGCACCTTTTTCACGAAAATCATTCATATTGTTTATAATGCTTGTACAAATTGTATTACTTGAAATTACATTTTCCGTTTTCGAACTAAATAGCAGTTTCATATCCATCTTTTACTTGGAACTTTTTAAAACCTATTCATACTATGTATTACATAAAAGTACAACGGAATTCATCACAACCATAATAATTTGAAGAACAACAGTAATTATTCACCTGATAAAAGATGTTCGTTGTTCTCACACGTCTATCATTCTATCATTCCCTTTCCCGCTTTCTATCAAATAATCTCTTCGTTCATTTTACACAGTATAAATGCTATCTTGCAACAACTTACAATTATTCTTGCCATTCCCTAAAAAGGAAAAGTGTAGAGTATGCTTTCCTCTACACTTTTAAAATGAAACACATTGTGCAAAATGCATTGACACATCCATCATAATTATATGCCTATTTCATATATTTTTAAAGACTTTTATTACAAAAAAAGTTCTTTTTGTAATAAAAGTCAAAAAAATGTTACAATCAAAACTTCTTCATATCATATTTCTTCAAATCAAAATTCCACTTATTTTTTTACAAATTTCTATGTTGGTACAATTGATTTTGTGCCTTTCTTAACAATTCTTCAAACGTTTTTCCTTCTATAGGATAACTAGCAGCCCCAAATAATAGAGTCATACTTAACAAACCATTTTCTATTTCACTTTCAATATTTTTCATTAATCGGTTTGTTATTGTCGACTTTTCATGTCCTTTATCAATCGCCACAATCACATACTTATTTTCATCCCACTTCGTAACGACATCGCCTTTACGAATTGTCTTTACAATCGTGCTCTCCAATTTTTGTACTAACACCTCCAATTTTTTTTCTTGCACTGTTTCTTTTAGTCCTTTCCATTCTTTCACAGAAAGAATGTACACTGTAATATTATGAGAATCTCGTTCTGATAAAGCAGCTACTTTCTCAAAAAAATCAACTACAAAATCATTACTTGCCATTCCTCCTACTTCCGTATCCATACGCCCACTCGCTCTTTTATCATACCAATGTCCAAAATAATAGCTGAGTATCATTTGCAATATATAAATAATAAAGACGGTATAAAATGATCGCGAATCCAGTTTTGTAATTACATCCTGAAGCGCAATCCATTCTGTAACTGCCACTGTATTCCCAAGTAATAATCCACTAATTTTCCCTTTATGTTTCATACTTCACCTCCCTTCTATACCAATATATGTTTCTATAACAATTATGTTTTTCTACAAAATAAAAAATGTACATATTGAGTGTACATTTCCGCTTAAACTTGTCTACCTTTTCTACTTCATTTCATATATATACTATATATCGTTTTTAGAAAGGAGTGACCTATATGCTACAAAAAGAAAATCTATCAGATATTATACGTTTACTAGCGGGCTTTCTATTATCCTTAAAATTACTATTCAATTCTTTCGGAATAAACTTTATTACAAACGATCAAATCGATGCTATTGTTAATGTTGCTTCATTTTTATTTATTCTATACTTTGGCTTCAAAAATAACTATGTAGGGAAAAAAGGAATAGAACAAAAGAAAGTACTCAAAAAGCATAACCTTCACTAAAAAAGGAACCTTCCATACAGGTTCCTTTTTATCATTGCCGCACTACAACTTCATTTGTTTGCAGTGGACCATATGATACTCCGTTATATTGAAATGTATATGTAGCCTGAAATAATGCGTTTTTGAGTGCTTTATCTTTATTTGCTTTTATTTTACAAATTAATTCTACCTTTTCATTCGGTAATAAATTATCGATTCGCCACCTTACAAGTTGGAATAGAAACTCACTTATCCCCTTATCTACCTTTAATGAATTAGGGATATATGCAAAATAATCGCGAATCATATGACTTACTACAACTCGTGAAATCATTTCTATTCCTTTATTTTCAACTTCAATTCGAATAATAAGTATGTCGTTTACATCATAGGTCAGTTCATATGAAAATTTTTCTTTATACATACTACGGATTTGCAATGTAACTGCTACATTGGGACATTCGTTTTCCTTTTTTGATCCATCAATCCATAATACCGGTTGTAGCGGTATTGAACGCCTTCCTTGATCCGAAATTCGTTTCCATATTTTCATAATAATATTCACCCCATTTCAGATGCATCATTCATACGACCTTATTCTGCCTCTCTGCACAATACAAACGATATATAGTTATTACTCTTCCTTTTATCCTATTCGACAATATAAAGAAAAAACCATTTTTCCTCTGTTAACTGAAGGTATTCTTGCTGAAATATTTTTTTACAATTTCCTTCATTGACTTTATACCAATATTAAGTATTACTCACTCTTTCGCAGTCCATACAACAGAATATTTTGACGAATGAAAACATTTGCCTTTTAGTCAAATTTGACTATAATATTCTTTATGGCTTGTGCACTTGTGTAAATTGATTTGAAAGAACTGTCCTTTACATTTTTATGCGCTGCACTCAAAACTTAATATAGTTTACTTATTTTTAAAGGAGGGTTATATTTGAAATCTCAATTATCAAAAAAAGACTCCAACAAGACAAAATTTGTTGTTGCTGGTTTACTACTTGGTATTTTAATGGCGGCAATGGATAATACAATTGTTGCAACAGCAATGGCAACGATCGTTGGAGACTTAGGAGGATTTGACAAGTTTGTTTGGGTCACATCTGCATATATGGTAGCAACAATGGCAGGTATGCCTATATTCGGAAAACTTTCTGATATGTACGGACGGAAACGTTTTTATATCGGTGGCCTCATTCTTTTCTTATTCGGTTCTGCACTTTGCGGAACAGCATCTAGTATTGAACAGTTAAGTATTTATAGAGCAATTCAAGGGATTGGTGGGGGCGCTCTTATGCCTATTGCCTTCACAATTATGTACGATATATTCCCACCAGAAAAACGCGGAAAAATGACAGGACTATTCGGTGCCGTTTTCGGGACATCTAGTGTGTTCGGTCCTTTATTAGGCGCTTATATTACAGACTATATAAGTTGGCACTGGGTCTTCTATATTAATATTCCATTAGGGCTTATCTCCTTCTTCTTCATTACTAAATACTACAGTGAATCTCTAGAATTTAGAAAACAAAAAATTGATTGGGCTGGCGCTATTACACTTGTTATTAGTATCGTTTGCTTAATGTTCGCCTTAGAACTTGGTGGTAAAGAATATGCATGGAATTCCACTGTAATTATCGGTTTATTTACAACAGTTGTTATTATGCTTATTATTTTCTTCTTCGTAGAACGAAAAGCAACGGAGCCTATCATTTCTTTCCATCTCTTTAAAAAACCTTTATTCGCAGCTAGCCAAGGCGTTGCCTTTTTCTATGGTGCCGCTTTTATTATCTGTACAGTTTATATTCCAATCTTCGTTCAAGGTGTTCTCGGCGGTTCAGCCTCTAATGCTGGATTAATTTTAACACCTATGATGGTTGGCTCTGTAATTGGAAGTCAAACAGGTGGACAGTTAGCTTCACGAACAAGTTATCGTAACATCATGATCGTATCTGGCGTTTTCTTTGTAATTGGTATTTATTTATTAAGCACTTTAACGATGGATACACCTCGTCTACTTGTAACACTATTTATGGTTCTCACTGGACTTGGGGTTGGTTTCTCGTTCTCAGTTTTAAGTATGTCTTCTATTCACAAGTTAGAAATGCGAGACCGTGGTTCTGCTACATCAACAAACTCATTCTTCCGTTCACTCGGTATGACTCTTGGTGTAACAATTTTCGGTACCATTCAAAATCATATTTTTACTAATAAATTAAGTACGGTGTTCCCTCCTGAACTAGCTAAATTAGCTCCAAAGGGCGGAGACACAAGTTTCTTATTATCACAAGGTGCTACCGAGAAGATGCCACCTGAAATATTAACTGGTATTAAAGAGGCTCTCGCTACATCTATTGCCAGCACATTCTTCTGGGCACTTATCCCGGCTGTGCTAAGTATTATTTGTATTTTACTTATGGGAAATGAACGACTATTTACAGGTCCAAAAACGAAACAAAGACAAAAGCAAGTAAGTTAGTATAGAAAAAAGAAACGGCATACCCTTTATGAAAAAGGGTATGCCGTTTATAATATATAAAGTAAATCTTTAATCAGTAAGGAACCATTCCCACTGGTTATTATCCCTCACCAATCGGGATAAAGTTTCTATATACAGGAGTTGAGACAACAGAATGAGCATGAAATTAGTCATTCTCGGTTTGCTACTCGAAGGGGATAAACATCCATATGAAGTGCAACACATTATGAAAGAAAGACAAATGGATTGTTATATTAAATATGCAAAAGGTTCACTTTACTACGCCTTCGAGCAATTAGAAAAGCAAGGTGCAATTTGTATTACCACGATTGTTCGAGATACGAATAGACCAGATAAAACAATCTTTCATATAACAGAAGAAGGTAAACAATTATTTCACAAATTACTATTAAAACAATTCGAGGCAAAAAATCAAATATATAAACCGATTTATTCGGCACTCTCTTTCGCTCATTTTGGTGATGACCAAGAGTTAGTTCCTATTTTAGAAAAGAAGAAAAATGATACTATTCAATATTTACATAATATGCAAACTATTTATGATTGTAGCAAAGGCAAAATCCCACGTGCACAACTATATATTTTACAAAGCGTTATTGAACATATTACAGTTGAATTACAAT
Organism: Bacillus sp. CD3-5; assembly: GCF_006349665.1. Classification (NCBI taxonomy): domain Bacteria; kingdom Bacillati; phylum Bacillota; class Bacilli; order Caryophanales; family Bacillaceae; genus Bacillus; species Bacillus sp. CD3-5. Next base: position 308,976 of record NZ_VEPX01000003.1, read on the forward strand.
GGTTAAACACCCTTCTTACAGATGCTGTTGCCGGGCGACTTTCAGAAATTGATATAGATACGGATACGGATTAAACTTTTAAAATAGAAACTGTAAAATGACAATATAGTTATTTTATTTCAAAGTCTAAAACAAGTATAACCCCATTCTAATTTAGGTTGGGGTTATGCTTGTTTAATTTTCTATATAAGATAAACCAATTATTTAATAACATAACTGGCATCTTATGTATGTATGTATGTATGTATAGGTACCCATTTCTTTATAAATTTAATCGCACTTTATTTCAATTCTCCTCATGTTTCTTCACCCTAAAAAATCAGAAAAATACAAATAATTAAAATAAAAAACTTTAGAATTTTCTTATTTCAAAACAGTAGACAAAATTCCAAAAATTGTGTTAGAATTTGTTTCAATATCATATCGCTTGTTAAATTCCTTTCAAAAGGAAAATGGGTACACGAACAGTTTGTTTCGTGTTTAAAAGGGAAGCTTGGTGAAACTCCAACACGGTCCCGCCACTGTAAATGCTGAGATTTCTTTTTAATGCCACTGTGAAAACGGGAAGGTGAAAGAAATCATATGAAGCATAAGTCAGGAGACCTGCCTGTTTTAACAACACTGATAGATTCACGGATGATGATGAGGTGTTAAAACAAAAAGGAAGGCTTATTTTCTATGCCTATATGCTTTTTGTTATAGGTATTTCCTAGTAAACGGAAATGCTTACTTTCAATTAGGGAGGAATTTGAAATGGCAATTCAAACAAGTAACTTAGGTTATCCACGTATCGGACTACAACGAGAGTGGAAAAAAACATTGGAAGCTTTTTGGTCTAATAAAATCGATGAAGAACAATTTTTAACAACAATGAAAGAAATTCGTCTTCAACACGTTAAAGCACAGCAAGAAAAAGGGATTGAACTTATTCCAATTGGCGACTTTACATATTACGATCACGTTTTGGATACTGCTTATATGCTAGGATTTATCCCCTCACGTTTTTCTGAGTTTACATCTTACCTTGATGTATATTTCGCAATGGCGCGTGGCTCTAAAGATCACGTAGCTTCCGAAATGACAAAATGGTTTAACACAAACTATCATTATATCGTTCCTGAATATGAAGAGGGATTACAAATCTCTTTAAAAGATAATCGTCCACTTCGCTTATACGAAGAGGCAAAACAAGAATTAGGAGTAGATGGAAAACCTGTTATTTTAGGACCATATACTTTCTTGAAATTAGCTAAAGGCTATACACAAGAGCAATTTGCTACTATTTTAAAACAGTTAGTTGCACCTTACGTACAACTGCTTTCAGAACTACATGCAGCTGGTGCACAAATCATTCAAGTTGATGAACCGATTTTCGCTTCTTTAACGAAAGAAGAAGTTCAACAAGCAAAAGAAATTTATGAAGCTATTCGTAAAGAAGTTCCAAATGCGAATCTTCTTTTACAAACATATTTTGATAGTGTAGAAGAAAACTATGAAGAAATTATTACATTCCCAGTATCAAGTATTGGATTAGATTTCGTTCATGGTAAAGAAGGTAATCTACATGCTATTTCAAAATATGGATTCCCAGCTGATAAAACTTTAGCTGTTGGTTGTATAGATGGCCGTAACATTTGGAGAGCCGATCTTGATGAAGTTCTTACGTTATTTACAACGTTACAAAAACAAGTCCAAACGAAAGATTTCATCGTTCAGCCTTCTTGTAGCTTATTGCATACGCCAATCGATAAAACAGAAGAAACTCACTTATCGACTGAGCTATTTGATGCGTTGGCATTTGCAAATCAAAAATTAGAAGAGTTAGTTCTTATTCATTCCGCTCTAACTCAAGGTACAGAAAGCATTCATAATGAGCTGGAAACATATCGAAATGTACATCATACAATTCGTTCATCTGCTGCACGTAACCGAGAAGATGTCAAAGCAGCACGAACAGCATTAAAAGAAGAAGATTTTTCACGTCCTCTTCCATTTGAAAAACGATATGAATTGCAACAAGTTGCCCTGAAGTTACCGTTGTTACCAACAACAACTATCGGTAGCTTCCCGCAAACAACTGAAGTTCGCCAAACGCGAAAAGAATGGCGTAACGGTGTTATTTCAAATGAACAATATGAACAATTTATTGAAAAAGAGACAGAAAAATGGATTCGTTACCAAGAAGAAATCGGTCTCGATGTTCTTGTACATGGTGAATTTGAAAGAACTGACATGGTTGAATATTTTGGTGAGCGCCTTGCTGGTTTCTCATTCACTAAAAACGGTTGGGTACAATCATACGGTTCCCGCTGCGTAAAACCACCTATTATTTATGGTGATGTAGCCTTTATTAACGGAATGACTATTAAGGAAACTGTTTATGCACAAAGCTTAACAGAGAAAGTTGTAAAAGGAATGTTAACTGGACCTGTTACGATTTTAAATTGGTCCTTCGTTCGAAATGACATTCCAAGAAAAGAAGTTTCATATCAAATTGCATTAGCTCTTCGTCATGAAATTGAACTACTTGAATCTTCTGGAATTCGAGTAATTCAAGTCGATGAACCAGCACTTCGTGAAGGTATGCCACTAAAAGAAAAAGATTGGGACGCTTATATTACATGGGCAGTACAATCCTTCCTTTTAGCAACTTCTTCTGTAGCAAATGAAACACAAATTCATACTCATATGTGTTACAGTAACTTCGAAGATATCGTTGATGCGATTCGCGCATTAGATGCAGATGTGATTTCTATCGAAACATCAAGAAGTCACGGTGAATTTATTGATACATTAAAACATACAACATATGAAAAAGGCATCGGTCTAGGCGTATATGATATTCATAGCCCACGTGTACCAAGTAAAGATGAAATGTATAAAATCGTAGAACAATCTTTAAAAGTATGCGATCCTAAATATTTCTGGATTAATCCTGATTGTGGTTTAAAAACGAGAAGAACAGAAGAAGTTATTCCAGCTTTAGAGCACATGGTGCAAGCGGCAAAAGACGCTCGTTCCTTGCTAAAAACAAACGCATAATAAAAATGGGGTATCCTTTTTGAGGATACCCCACTTTTTTATTCTTTACTTTCAAAAAAGAATTCATATTGTATTTTATATAATTCATCATCCGTTGGTTCTTCAAGAGGTGTTGCTTGTAATACAACCGTATACTCACCATTTGGAATAGGAATTTGAAATTTATTTGAAAGAATACTTGTTACAACGATACATTCATTTTCAACTGTAAAAGGAACTGTAACCGTTCTAATTACTTCTTCTTTCTCAATATGTTTCCCTGGGGTCACTTTTACTTCACAAGTATAATCAGAAAGTGCTTCAAAAATAACAGTTCCATCCGCCTTCGCATAACCTCTTTCAAAATCTTCATCCGTCCAATCAACGTAAGGCTGATCACCGTCATAGTTCATCAACATTAATTGCGAATACGAAATTGTTAACTCCATCGTTCCCTTCTCCTTCATTATGAAATATGCAACTACTACTACTTTACGTCAAATTTCACACGCGTACCATCTGGGTATTTATCTAACTTATTTCCTACCCAAGAGCCTGCTCCGCGGTTATCGGCTGGACTTATATATTCAATATGTGCTCCTTTTCCGCCTTCTTTACACATCGCCATTGGCCATTCATCACGATCATACCCTTTTTTTGATGGGTATGGAGCTAACGATAATTTTCTTCTATCCGCAGCGCCACCACGGTCGATTGTACACACTTCTGAATGTCCTTCTTTTATAGCATCCGTAATATGTTTCCCTGTCTCTGGATATCGATCTTTCGGAAATTCTAGAACTTGATCATACGCATTTGTTTTTTTAATACTTGTTTCCTCTGGAACAAGCACTTCATACACCGCTACTACAATAGAAAGAATTGCAATAATTGAAATGATAATACCCTTTAATTGCTTCATGTATACCTCCATGATTCTACCAGTTTCTTTTCCTCAGTTATTATAACAAACTTCTCCTGTCTATGTTTTCAGACATTATTTCAGCTCTTCTTCGCCATTCCGCCAAAAACTCTCATTTTTCTTCATCTTTTCACTAATGCTGTAGAAAACTAATAACCTTCCGACATTCTTTTTCAAAGGAAGTCCTCATAAAAGATTGAAATGATATATACGATACTTTTTGGGGAGGAAATATTATGGAAGCTACCTATAAAACGAAAGATGTGACGAATAAAACAGGCATCCCAAAACATATAGTCCGCAAATATAGTCAACTGTTAGAGGAACATGGTTATATAATTTCCAAAACAGCTGATGCTCGTATTTATAAACTTGATGATTTAAAACTATTGAAATCTATACATGAAAGAGCTGCTACATTGCAGGAAGATATTTCAGAAACGATATCAATTATTTTAAAAGAAAAAGAGGCCCCACCTGTACCAGTTATACAAAATACGCAAGAAATACAACCGAAAGAAAAAGAAGATGGGCGTAACTTCGAGGAGTTCATGTTAAAACTTGAAATGCTCGCTCAACTAAATGAAGCCATTATTCATCAAAATTCTACCCTTATTACCCAAAATCGTTTAAAAGATGAAAAGCTAGATGAGTTGATGCAACAAGTTTATGTAAAAGAAGGATCTCAGGAAAAAATGCTACAAGAGTTAGTGGATCATGCCGCTCAAACAGATGCTCTGCAAAAAGAAAAGATGGACTTATTAATGAATCATATGTATAAACGAGAATCTAAACAAGAAGAAAAAATGAATAAACTCGTAAATCAAATTTATAATAAAGATAGCAACCGTGATGCACAACTTATGCAAGTAATTCGCGAAATTCAAGAAACAAAAAGATTAGTCGCCGCCTCAAAAGAACAAAGCTTTTTCCAATCATTTAGAAGTTTATTTAGCCGAACAAAACAAGAAAAAACAACTGAATAGCATAATATATTTTTTCTAATATAAAATAAAAAGTTACCTTCTATCGGTAACTTTTATTCCTTATTTCTTACAGCTGGCAATATAATAATCGCTTCAGTTCCTTTCCCACTTTCGCTTTTATATTCCAGCGTACCATTATGCGCTTGTAAAATACTAAATGTTACCATTAGTCCTAATCCTGTCCCTTTTTCTTTTAAAGAATAATACGGTTGTCCGAGCCTTGCTAATTGTTCTTTCGTCATCCCAACACCACTATCTTTAACTCTTATTACAATCGTTTCATCTTTTTGCATAGCTGTTACTTTTAAATATCCTTTATTTCCTTGAATTGCTTCAATACCATTTTTAACAACATTCATAATAGCTTGCTTCAATTTCGTTTTATCACCGATCGTATAAAGACTTTCAGAAATCTCAACTTGCAAATATACACCTTGCATCGCTGCAAATGATGACATAAGAGTTGTCATTTCTATTAATTGAGCGGATAAGCAAATATGTTCTTTTTTCTCAATTTGTGGTCTTGCTAAATTTAAATAATCTGAAATAATTTGTTCTGCCCGGTCCAATTCAGCTAATACGAGACGCATATAATCCTTGTTCTTCACATCTTCCGTACTTTCTAGCAATTGAATAAAACCACGAACAACAGTGAGCGGATTTCGAACCTCATGTGCAACACTTGCTGCTAACTCACTTACAATATTAAGTTTCTCTGACTTTTGCATCTCTGTACGTAGTATTGCATTTTCATTTAAATATTCTGTTAAGTACACCTGAAATACCATTGTCATAACCATAATAAGCGAAGCAAATATATATCCGCTATATAAGTGCGAAACATATGGTGTAAACCCCGTTTCTAACAGAACGTTAATCATACCAATCACTAAAGAAACAAGTACGTACAATGATGAAATCATAAATGCTAAAATTAGCTTCTTATCCCTTGAAAATAGAGACCATTTCTTTGATAAAAATAATGGAACTATCAATAGAAATATTACTTCTATGACTGGAAGAAGGTTTATGCCCTTTAGCGCCCATTCATAGACAACAAAAATAACGGCCGGGATTAAACCAACAATCCCACCATATAAAAAACCACTAACAATTGGGATTGGGTGAAAGTTATACCCGCAAACGTCCCCAAAACAAATAGAATATGTCATAGAGAGAACGAGTGTAATGCTAGATAAAAACATAATAAAGTAGCGGTTCGGCTTCGGAGGCATTTCTTGATAACGATTTAAACGAATCGCTTCGTATAAAAATAGTGGCAAAATAATGATGGCAATTTGGATCATTAAATCACGGATAAGCTCCATAGCCTCTCATCCCCTATATGTATTTTGATATGATTATATCATTTTACAGGTTTGTTTGTTTTAAAATTTTGATTTTTCTTAACATATTTGTTAATTCTTTGTTAACAACACATAATAATTGTTACAGATTTTCGAAATGAATGTAAACCCTGTACCAAATTTCTGCCCGGCAGTATACAATGAATACGGATTACAAAGAAAATAAAAAATACTTCATAAGACGGACAACTATAGCAAAATACAGCATATAATCCATACTATCTATGTTTACAAATAAGTGATCATTATTTTAGTAGGAGGAAGATAAATATGGCGGGTACTACGCTTGTTTTAAAAGAAGAAAATTTGGTCGTTCTAGAAAATGTTGAAAAATCAGTGTATGAAGAGTTACAACATAAAACAGGAGAAGAAAATTGCACATGCGCTGTGAATGAATCAGTTGTTCACCTTGGCAAAGTATCCTCTGTACTTTGGAATGAAGATGAAATAGATTGGGAATACGGATATTAAAAAGTCGCTTACAGCGGCTTTTTTTCTATTATTCCTCTCTTTCTACATACCATATACGCAAGCGAAATGATAGAAAATATGTTAAAATGAACTTAATTTTCAAACGGAAGAAAGGGAGATACAATGGAACAATTCATTAACCCTAGAGTAAAGGACATCCAAATTTCTGGAATCCGTCAATTCTCTAACATGATTCAAAACTATGATAATCTTATCTCTTTAACAATTGGACAACCTGATTTTCCTACACCTTCTCTCGTAAAAGAAGCGGCAAAACGGGCTATTACAGAAAATTATACAAGCTATACACATAACGCTGGTTTACTAGAGCTACGCAAGGCAGCTTGTAACTTTGTAAAAGATAACTATGATTTACATTATTCACCTGAAAACGAAACCATCGTTACAATCGGTGCTAGTGAAGCAATTGATGTTGCATTTCAAACGATTTTAGAGCCAGGAACAGAAGTCATTTTACCTGCCCCTATTTATCCAGGGTACGAACCGATTATTCGATTATGCGGCGCAACACCTATTTTTATCGATGTTCGTGAAACTGGCTTCCGTTTAACAGCCGAAGCACTGGAAAAGGCCATTACAGAAAAAACAAGATGCGTCGTACTGCCGTATCCTTCTAATCCAACTGGTGTAACTTTATCAAAAGAAGAACTACAGGATATTGTAGATGTTTTAAAAGATAAAAATATTTTCGTTCTTTCTGATGAAATTTATAGCGAACTTGTATATGAACAGACACATACATCGATCGCTCATTTCCCAGAAATGCGTGAAAAGACTATCGTCATTAACGGTTTATCAAAATCACATTCTATGACCGGCTGGCGTATCGGTCTATTATTCGCACCAAGATATTTAGCTGGGCATATATTAAAAGTTCATCAATACAACGTAACGTGCGCTACTTCAATCGCTCAATATGCTGCAATTGAAGCTTTAACAGCTGCTAAAGATGCACCAAAAATGATGCGTCATCAATACAAAAAACGACGTGATTACGTATATAATAGACTCATTCAAATGGGCTTAACAGTTGAAAAGCCAACAGGTGCATTTTACTTATTCCCATATGTTGGCCATTTAACACCTTCATCATTTGATTTTGCACTTGATCTTGTGAAAGAAGCTGGACTTGCCGTCGTTCCTGGAACAGCATTCTCTGAATATGGTGAAGGCTACCTTCGCTTATCCTATGCATATAGTATTGAAACTTTAAAAGAAGGCTGTGACCGTTTAGAAGCCTTTCTACAACAAAAAAGCTAAGAGTTAAACTCTTAGCTTTTTTATGCATAATGATCGCAAGTTTGACGCTTCAGTAATTTATGCGGAATAATGATACACTTTGCAGTAGACTCCGCATTCTCTACTTTATCAACTAAAGCTTTTGCTGCCTCATATCCTAGCTGATATATATTCACGTCAACTGTTGAAAGCGGAGGACTCGCAATTTCTGATAATAAAGCATTATTAAAGCTTACAATTGAAACATCCTTCGGTACAACGAATCCTTTTTTAGAAAGTGCACTTAGCACACCAAGTCCAATCAAGTCATCCGTTGCCATAATTGCTGTCGGTGGTTGCTTTAGCCCCATTAATTCCTCTACGGCTTGTTGACCACTTTCTCTTGAAAAATCAAAATGTAAAATATACTCTTTCGGCAATACAATGTCTGCTAATTTTAAAGCATCACTCATACCAGCCAAACGATCTCTCGTCACAAGTAAATCTGATCCACCGCCGATGAACGCGATTTGTTTATGACCTAATGAAATCAAATATTCTGCTACTTCTCTTGCAGCTGTATAATTGTCATTATCTACATATGTAATTTCTTCTTTACGATCATATGGTTTCCCGATTAATACGAACGGGAAATTTTGTTTATGTAAATATTGAATAATCCGATCATTCTCTCTTGAATATAAAAGAATAATGCCACCAATTTGGCGTCCTTGCACCATCTTTACAACACCATTAAAAATTTCATCTTCCGTTTCACCTGTCGACATATAAAGCGCATACCCTTCCACATGTGCAAACGAACTAATCCCTCTTATAACTTCTGGGAAAAACGGATTTTGAAAAGCTTTACTTGCAGAACTTGGCATAACAAGGCCAAGTGTTTTTGTTGTTTGGTTAGCTAGGTTTCTTGCGTTTAAATTAGGATGATACCCTAGTTCACTCATTACTTTCCGAACACGACGCTTTGTTTTTTCACTTATACTTGGATTATCAGCAATTACACGAGAAACGGTAGATGGTGCTACATTCGCCTTCTTCGCCACATCTTTAATTGTAACTGTCATAAAAATCCCCCTCCTTTCACTTCTCTGCCATTTTATATATTTTCATCTTGCACCCGTTGCAAGTAATAGGGGAAGTCATAAACTTTCATTGATTCTATCTTGTAAAACCTATCATATTCTCCCTCTCCATGTATTGTAAGGGATAGAGCTCTTTTTTCCTATACTATAATATACTATTTATTTCACTTCTTTTCATATGGGATGTCAAATCTCTTTTCATCTCCCTATAAAATGTTTTATAGGAAGATGAAAAGAAAAATGGGACATAATGTCCCATTTTTCATCCTTTCGTACCTCCAGCAGTTAAACCAGAGATAAAGTATTTTTGTAGTGATAGGAATAAAATTGAAATTGGGATTGCAATCAATACGGAACCCGCTGCGAACGTTGTAAATTCATTCCCAAATTTCTTCGCCACCATTTCATATAATCCAACTGCTAACGTATAATTTTCTGGTGTGCGCAAAATAATACTCGCTAAAATAAAATCTGTAAATGGGCCGATGAAAGTAAATAACGCTACAACCGCTACGATTGGCTTTGCAAGTGGCATAATGATTTGCCAAAAAATACGAAAATGTCCTGCTCCATCCATACGAGCTGACTCATCCAATTCTTTCGGGATCGTATCAAAATACCCTTTCATAAGCCATGTATTCATTGGAATTGCCCCGCCTACATAAATTAAAATTAATGCAAGGTGCGTATCAATTAATCCTGTTAACTGTGCTAATACGTATAAAGCGATTAACGCTGCAAAGTTTGGAATCATTTGCAAAATTAAAAATGTTAATAAACCATTTTTTCTTCCAACAAAACGGTATCTCGAAAATGCATAAGCAGTAAAACTAATTGCTAACACTGAAAAAATCATCGTTAAAACACTTACTTTTAATGTGTTTTTATACCATAGTAAATAATTACTATTCTCTAAATCTAATAACTTACGATAATGATCTAGCGTTGCATTTTGCGGAATAATACTTGATCCAGATAAACTATCACCCGGATTAAACGATGAGCCAATAATCCATAATAATGGATAGAAAATGATGGCACACATTACGAAAATAACGAGATAACTTAATGAGAGACGTAACATCTTTTGTCTTTTAATATTCATTTACATCATATCCTCTTCTTGGAATGATTTTGTTCTCTTAAATTGCCATAACGCAACTGTAATAACGATTAACGATAAGATCATTGTAAGAGCTGCTGCTTTTCCGTACTGCGCGGAAGTCATCGTTAACTTATAAATCCATGAAATTAAAATATCTGTTCCACCTGCGTCTTGTCCAGCTACAGCAGGACCTCCGCCGTTAAATAGATAGATGATACTAAAGTTATTAAAGTTAAACGTATATTGCGTAATTAATATTGGTGCTGTTGCATATAGAACAAGTGGCAATGTAATTTTACGAAACTGTTGCCACGCTGTAGCTCCATCTACTGTAGCCGCTTCGTATAATTCTCCTGGAATCGATTGCAGTATACCTGTTGTCATTGCAAAGACGAACGGGAATCCAAGCCACGTTTGAATCATAATTAAAGCAATCTTCGCCCAAAATGGATCTGTCATCCAAGCAATCTTTTCAATTCCGAATAAAGCTAATACTTGATTGTTAATCGCTCCAAATGTTTCATTAAACATACCAGAGAAAACAAGAATAGATACGAATGCTGGGACCGCCCACGGTAAAATGAAGATTGTTCGAATAATCGCCTTCCCTTTAATACCAGGCTGATTTACGATAATCGCTAAGAAAATACCAAGCGCAACTTGTAATGTCGTTGCAACGAATGTCCAGATGACAGTCCAAGAAAATACACTTAAAAACGTTTCTCTCCACATCGGTAATGTAAAGATATCAATAAAGTTTTTAAACCCTACCCAATCTACTAATTTAGCTGGAGGAGAATGATATAAATCATAGTTCGTAAATCCAATTAAAATTACGAAAATGATTGGAAATACAACGACAAAGATAAGTAATAAAAACCCTGGTGAAACCATTAAATACGGAAAACCTTGGTCTAGTAAATTACGGTATTGCTCTTTTACAGAGTTTAACGGTGTTCCTATATCCCGTTTCTTTCCGTTTTGGTATGCATCATATAAATTAAATGCATATATTCCGAGTCCAAACACGATGACAATGAGTGCCAAGATTCCTTCTACTAATAGAAAGACAGAATGATCACGTGGAACTTCTGTACCAAGCGTTACAATTCCCCATAATCCCATATTTAATAAATCAGCAAAGGCTACAATAAATGAACCTGTTAATACTAGAAAAATAAGACCTTTTACAAATTGTTTATTATACATTTGGCCCACGCCTGGAATGATTGATAACATGGTTGCCATTTTCCTATGTTTTGAACCGTTTAAGCCGTTTGCTGGTTCCATAGATGTTTGCATGTTCCTTCCCCCTTTTTTCTTGGGAGAGAATTCGTGCCCCTCATATTAGAGGCACGAATTTCACCTTATTTTTTCTTACTATGATTTGCCTCAATATTACCTTTAATTTGCTTCACTGCATTATCAAGTGCTGCTTTTGGTGCCTCTTTATCCGTAACAACTAATTGAAGCGCATCTCCAGCTGGTTTCCATACTTCTTGCATTTCTGGAATGTTTGGCATTGGAATTCCATTTTCAGATTGTGTTGCAACTGCTTTTGCAGCTTCGTTATCTTTAATAATTGGATCTTCCATTACTGCTTTTACTGGAGGAATTTCTTTCGTCTTCTCAAATCGAATTTTTGCGTTTTCTTCATTCGTTACCCATTCAGTGAACTTTGTAGCTAAATCATTTTGTTTAGAGAAACTTGTTACATGCCATCCTTTAACCCCAACAAACGTTTTCATTGGTTGACCATTTGGTAATTTCGGCATTGGAGCAACGCCATAATCAATTCCGTTCTTTTCCATTGCTTGGAACGCCCAAGGGCCGTTCATGATAGATGCTGCTTTTCCTTCGTTAAATAGCCCATCAGCAGCAGGTCCACCAGATTCACCGATAATACCTTTCGGGAATAACTTTTCTTTGTACCATTTTTGAAGATACTCAGCACCTTGTACTGCTCCGCTATTATTTAATCCAACATCACTTGCATTTGGCTTTCCATCTTTTTCACCAAACACATAACCACCCATACCTGCCATGAATGCATTAGCAAAGTAGAAGTTATCTCCTAATGCTAAAAATCCGTACTTGCCATCTTTCGTAAATTCTTTTGAGAAGTTAAACAGCTCGTCCATCGTTTCTGGCGCTTTTGGCATTAGTTTTTTATTGTAAATAAAGACTGGTGTCTCAATTGCTTTTGGTAAACCATATAATTTTCCGTTATATGTCTGTGCTTCTATTGATGAATCAGTAAATTTACTCTTTACAGCATCATCAGCTTTCACTTCAGAAAGTAAACCTTCTGTTACTGCATTTCCGATTTGATCATGTGGCAATGTTACAACATCTGGTCCCGTCCCCGCTGGTCCATCAAGGCGTAACTTCTTCACTTGATCTGTCATTTGCATTTCAACAACTTTTACTTTTACTTTATATTTTTCCTCAAAGCTTTTCACTGCTGGTTCTAAACCAACACCTTTTTTATCATCTTCCCAAACGAGTAGATCGTAATCTTTCTTTGCTTTACTTTCTTCTTTTTTCCCTGAATCTTTCGGTCCACATGCAGATAACATACCAATTGATAATGCTGAAACCGTTAATAATGATAATGCTTTCTTCATCCCAAAAACCTCCCTGAATTGTATATGTACCTTACTAATTGAAAACGTTTGCATTGAATAGTTTAATAGAAGCGCAAACGATATCTCAATCTATGAAAACGTTTGCGCTATTTGTCTATCATTATACATTCTTTTATTCATTTTGCAAATATTAATTTTTAAAATATTATTACTACACTCTTTATAGATTGACTTTATATGAAATGAATACTACTCTTATAAGCAATATTAAAGCTATGCAAAAAGCAATCGTTTGCAACATATGCTTTATTATTATACTTAAGGGAACAATATGCATAGAGATAGTAAAGGGGGATTTTTTATATGCTTAAAGACGCCATCTATCATAGGCCAAAAGATAATTACGCATACGCTTACGATGAAAAAACGATTCATATCCGAATACGTACGAAAAGAGACGATGTTCAAAGCACCAATCTTATTTATGGTGATCCTTATGAATGGACAGACGGGAAGTGGATTTCTTCAAGTGCACCGATGAAAAAAACTGGTTCTACTGCATTATTTGATTATTGGTCCATTTCCATCGAGCCAAAATTTAAGCGCTTACGTTATGGATTTGAATTAAAAGCAGAGACAGAAACGCTTATTTATGCAGAACGTGGATTTTTTTCTAGCATTCCAAATGATGACGTTGGTAACTTTTTCTGTTTTCCATTTATTCATGCAAATGATGTATTCAAAGCACCTTCCTGGATTAAAGATACTGTTTGGTATCAAATTTTCCCAGAACGGTTCGCTAATGGAGATCATACGTTGAATCCAGAAAACACCCTTCCTTGGGGAAGCGCTGAACCAACTCCAACTAATTTTTTCGGCGGAGATTTTGCTGGTATTATACAAAACCTCGATTACCTTGTTAAGCTTGGAATTTCGGGAATATATTTCACACCTATTTTCAAAGCACATTCAAACCATAAATATGACACAATTGACTACATGGAAATCGATCCTCAATTTGGCACAAAAGAAACATTCAAAGAACTCGTTGAGGCATGTCATACACACGGTATAAAAGTAATGCTCGATGCCGTATTCAATCACAGCGGATACTTTTTCGATAAATTTCAAGACGTACTAGAAAATGGTGAACAGTCAGCATATAAAGATTGGTTCCATATTCATGAGTTCCCAATTAGAACTGAGCCACTCCCGAATTATGATACTTTCGCGTTTACACCGTATATGCCGAAATTAAACACAGCACACCCGGATGTAAAAGAATACTTACTTGAAGTAGGGCGTTATTGGGTAAAAGAATTCAATATAGACGGTTGGCGCCTTGATGTAGCAAATGAAGTCGACCATAACTTTTGGAGAGAATTCCGAAGTGAGATAAAAGCATTAAATCCTGAAGTATATATTTTAGGTGAAATTTGGCATGATGCACTTCCTTGGCTACAAGGGGATCAATTTGATGCTGTAATGAGCTACCCTGTTACAAACGCTCTACTGTCTTACTTTGCTAACAATTCCATTAAGGCAAATGAATTTATGAAACAAATTATAGAATCTCTACATTCCTACTCTATGAATGTAAATGAAGCAGCATTTCATTTATTAGACAGCCATGATACACCAAGAATATTGACAACATGTAACGGAGATAAAAATAAGTTAAAGTTACTTTATGTATTCCACCTTTCTTTCATCGGCTCTCCTTGTATTTATTATGGAGACGAAATTGGTATGGATGGCGGTATGGACCCTGATTGCCGCAAATGTATGGTTTGGGATACGAAAGAACAAGATCATCTATTATTTACACATGTACAAACATTAATTTCGTTACGAAAGCAATATAAAGCATTTGGAGGACATGGTACTTTCCAATTTATTGAAGCAAATGATGAACATAATTATATTTCTTACACAAAAACATATGAAGATGAAACTATCTTTTTCGTTTTAAATCCGACTAATAGTGATATTACAGCTTCACTGCCTCTCCATGTTACTGGAAAGAAAATCATTAATATTTATACAAACGAAGAATTTTCAGCGGAAGCAAGTGTATTACAAGTTACACTTCCTCCATATGGATTCTCCATATTAAAATGGTAACCAAAAAAATCCTTATACCAAAGTGGTATAAGGATTTTTCTTATTTCAATTTGAACACGATTGCTTCATACGGACGTAATGTCATGTTATCTATCGGTCCATTCTCTACGTCGTAATTGTGTATAAATAACTCTGCTTCACTATAACTAATGTCCTCAGGCAATTCAAATACACATTCTTCCGCAGTAAAGTTTGCAATAACAAGAAGTTTTTCTTCTCCATACGTTCTTACGTATGCAAAAATAGATGGATTATTCTCCAATATTAAATCATATGATCCATACACAACTATTTCGTTATTTTTGCGTAACTCAATTAATTTTTTATAATAATAAAAAATTGAATCTTTATTTTGGATCGCTTGTTTCACATTGATTTCTTTATAGTTAGGGTTTACCGTAATCCAGGGCTCACCTGTTGTGAATCCAGCATGATCTTTATCATCCCACTGCATCGGTGTTCTAGCATTATCTCTGCCTTTTATATAAATAGACTGCATCACTTTATCTATATTTTCACCGCGCTCTATCACTTTTTCCTTATACATATTTAATGTTTCAATATCTCGATATTCATCAATCGATTCAAATCGAACATTTGTCATTCCGATTTCTTCGCCTTGATAAATATAAGGTGTTCCTTTCATCATATGAAGCACCGTCGCTAACATTTTCGCAGATTCAATGCGATACATTCCATCATTACCAAAACGAGATACAACACGAGGCTGATCATGGTTATTCCAATACAGACTATTCCAGCCTGTATGTTCTAATGCTTTTTGCCACTTCGTTAAATTCTCTTTTAAAGTAAGAAGTGAACATGGTTTTACATCCCATTTTCCGCCTTCTCCTGAGTCTAAATCCATATGTTCAAATTGGAATACCATCTGCAGTTCTTTTCGTTCTTCCCCGGTATACAATTTCGCTTCTTCTGTCGTTACACCAGGCATTTCACCAACCGTCATAATATCATAATGAGACAATACTTCTTCATTCATTTCATGTAAATATTTATGAATGTTTGGACCGTTCATAAAATACTTATGACCTGAAACATACCCCTCTTCTTCTGTTTCAACAGCTGGTAATCCCTCTTCTTTAGAAATAAAATTAATAACATCCATACGGAAGCCATCAATTCCTTTTTCTAACCAAAACTTCATCATTTCATAAACATCTTGTCTTACCTTTTCATTATCCCAATTTAAATCTGGCTGTTTTTTAGAAAACAGATGTAAATAATATTCATCTGTCATTTCATCATACTGCCATGCAGATCCGCTAAACGCTGCTCCCCAGTTATTCGGCTCTTTTCCTTCTTTTCCAGGACGCCATATATAGTAATCTCTATATTTATTATCTTTTGATTTACGTGATTCAATAAACCAATTATGTTCATCAGAAGTATGATTAACAACTAAGTCCATCATAAGTTTCATATTACGTTCATGCATTTCATGTAATAGCTCATCCCAATCTTCCATTGTGCCGAACTCATTCATAATTTTACAATAATCACTTATATCATAACCATTATCATCATTTGGAGATTCATAGACTGGTGATAACCAAATTACATCAATCCCTAATTCTTTTAAGTAATCTAACTTTGAAATAATACCGCGAAGATCCCCGATGCCATCACCGTTGCTATCCATAAAGCTACGAGGATAAATTTGATATACTACGCTTTCTTTCCACCACTGTTTTTCCATTATGCTACCCCATTTCATTCATAATTCAATTTTCTCTTTTCCCAAGGCGCAAACGTTTTCATTAATGAATGATAACAGATTCCATCTTAATTTAAAATAGCGCTTACAACTTTTATTCTTATTTTTCTAAGAAAACATACGAAATTTACTAATATTCTTCCAATTCATGAAAACGTTTTATTTTTTTGTTTATTTTTTGAATCTATTCGTTTATAATGAACTCAAAGAAAACGTTTGCATAATTATTTCTAGGGGGAAATACCATGGCAGAACTGAAATTAGAAAACATTTATAAAATATATGATAATAACGTAACAGCTGTAACAGACTTCAATTTACACATTCAAGATAAAGAATTTATCGTATTTGTCGGTCCTTCTGGATGCGGAAAATCTACAACATTACGAATGGTGGCTGGACTTGAAGATATTTCAAAAGGAGAGTTTTCAATTGATGGTAAGCTAATGAATGATGTCCCTCCAAAAGACCGTGATATCGCAATGGTCTTCCAAAACTATGCCCTATATCCACATATGAGTGTGTATGATAATATGGCATTTGGATTAAAACTTAGAAAAATACCAAAAGATGAAATTGATCGTCGTGTAAAAGATGCAGCAAAAATTTTAGGACTGGAACAATATTTAGATAGAAAACCGAAAGCATTATCTGGTGGACAACGTCAACGTGTTGCGTTAGGGAGAGCAATCGTTCGAGACGCGAAAGTGTTCTTAATGGATGAGCCATTATCTAACTTAGACGCTAAATTACGTGTTGCAATGCGCTCAGAAATTTCTAAGTTACACCACCGCCTTGGTACGACAACAATTTATGTAACGCATGATCAAACTGAAGCGATGACAATGGCTTCTCGTCTTGTTGTTATGAAAGACGGAAAAATTCAACAAATCGGTACTCCAAAAGAAGTATATGAAACACCTGAAAACATTTTTGTTGGTGGATTTATCGGCTCTCCAGCGATGAATTTCTTCCGTGGTAAATTAACTGAAACCGATTTCGTTATAGACAATGCTGCAAAAATTAAAGTAACTGAAGGAAAAATGAAGATATTACGTGAACAAGGCTATGTAAATAAAGACATTGTTTTAGGTATTCGTCCTGAGGACATTCATGATGAACTATTATTTTTAGAAGCTTCACAATCTACTGCCTTCACAACAAAAATTGAAGTTGCTGAGTTATTAGGTGCTGAATCTATTTTATATATGAAACTTGGAAATCAAGATTTTGCAGCACGTGTTGATGCAAGACATACATTTTCACCTGGTGACCAAATTAAACTAGCATTTGATATGAATAAAGCGCATTTCTTTGATAGTCAAAACGAACAACGCATTCGTTAAAAAATAATTTTCATACAAAAAAACCGTCCACATATATTGAGGGCGGTTTTCACTATTATACGAGGGCTTCTACTGTATGAAATGATTGTCCTTTCGTGCTAATAATACCGAAAATCGGTAAGTCACTTAGCACCACTTCTTCTTGCTGTTTCATAAAAGATGACGTTAATTGTTTTATCTCTATCCATACGTCATTAATACAAAGTACATTGGAATCGTTCTCTTGTTGGCGTGAAAATATAGAATCTATTTTATATAAACCAGCATTTTGAAAAAGCATATCAATGCGACTAAATGCATTCAAAGTAATGCTGATTACGCGTTGCCAATCTCCTTGTTTTTCCATATTATAGGATACAAAAAGTGCTTCTCCGCCTAGATTCGTAATTTCCTCCACTGTTGCTTGTCCACTTTCTTGATCAATGTCCGTCACAATTACTTTTGCGCCTTGTTTAGCCAACAAAAGAGCTGTATTACGTCCAATACCGATGCCACCGCCAGTTACGATAGCAACTTTTCCTGCAAGCTTCATTTTCATTACCCCTTCTATAAGTCTTACCGTCATTCAGTATACTCCTTTATGAGATTAGTCTGCAAGCAAGAAAAGTTACTTATTCATTTGTAAACGGTTACTTTTTTACTCCTTCTTTTTTCTTACTATTACGCTGATCGAAAACTAAACCGATGAAAATTAAAATCCCCCAAAAGATTACGCTACCTCCAGTCATTTCAATTTCCCCCTTATTATATAAACATATTATTTTCATCATTATAACATTTTCTTAATTTTCAATCTATTAAATTCGAAAATGATATAGATTAACTTTTCCCTATTATATATCCATTAAAATATATTTGTATAACAAAAAGAGACCTTTTTATATAAAAAGGTCTCTTTTTGTTATACAAGACTTATCACTTTCGTTTTTGTAATTAAATCCTGAAAACCACAATTATCTTTGCGGAATAACATCATATATACGTTACATAATATCGGAATTCCAAGCAGTAATATGTTCGGTAATAACAATACAAAAAATCGAATCGTTAATGTTTGTAATGTTAACTTTTCACTCTTCAATGAAATTAATTTTATTCTCGTTACCTTTTTACCAAGTGTTACACCGTTCCAAATAAAGGGTAGCAAAATAAAATATATCGCCATTAATATAAAAACTACTGCAAGATCATATCTATAATCGCCAAAACTAATATTAAAGCGATTAAAAATAGCACTATAATTTCCAGTCATAACAGCTACTACTGCACCATACATAACCGAGATTAAAAACATGTCAATTAGGGAAGCACCTATGCGGTTCATTACAAGCGCTGGACGATGCATCTTTAACTTCATTTTTATGTCGACTCCTTCATATCCTTCTTTACCCGTCTCATCGTACCACTTCTAAAAAACATTGTAAACTAGCGTTTCTCTTACTTTTCTTGTACAATGTGTTACAACAGCATTGTAAAGGAGGTTCCCATATTGAAAAAATGGATAATCCTATTCGTCGCATTCCTATTAGCCGGTTGTGCTGGAAATACAAATCATATAACATATACGATTAACGATGAATACGAACTCATACGTACTTCTGGAAATGCATTTGAACTTTTCCCCACGCAAGATGCTGTATATGCCACACAATACATTCCTGCAAAAATTACAGACATAGCCTGGGATGATAAATACATTATTGCAAAACAAACTGAGGAAAAGTCAGATCCTAATAATCCTGACGCAGCAATTGCAAATAAAAAAAGCGAGCATTATTGGATTATTGACGTAAAGCATAATAAACGTTTTGGCCCCTATAATGAAAAACAATTTCATGAACAAAAAGATGCGTTTAAAATTAAGGTACCTTTTCAAAGTGTAGATTCATACATAGAAGAACAGAAAAAACAGTCAGCATAATAGTTTGAGCGCTGACTGTTTTTTCTTGCATATATTTAAAAACAACTTACTCAGAAAGTGAGATGTTAAAAGTTTGTGGCTCTTTTACAACATCTTGCGTTTCTGTATTTGCTGCGATTACATTATCTGTTGTAAATTTAATATCCTTTACCTTTTCTTTTCCATCATCAAGTATTAGGCCGATAATACCATCTCTTGTTTCACCAGGCTTATAGTCTTCCCTTGATACATTTTTTGTACCAACGAGCGTATCTTCATCATATAAAAAGTTTTGCGTTGCTACTTTAAAATGTTGTTTATCATTAATCGCAACATCATTCATAGAGAAAAATTGTATATTTTTATTCCCGCTATTTTCCACCTTATATGTAATTTCAACGTAACGAATCGTATCACTAATCTCTGTTCCACTTAGCGATGCATATAACTCTGCATCTTCTTGACTTACTTTATCTCCTAATCTACGCTTTACTTCTTCAGGAGTTAATGCCGTATATACTTTTAATGTATTTTTTGCATCTTTACTCATCTGTGATAAAGAGATTACTTTCACATCTTGTACGTGAATTTTCATTGGTGCTACTTCAAATGTTTGATTTACTGAATGAATCTGCTCTAACTTAAAAGTACCCCATCCAGTTTCTTTCACTTTTTGTCCTACTTTTTTCAGCTCACGTCCACCATATTCTTTTGTTTCAGGAATAGATTCTTTCTTCTTCGGTTCAACTTTCTTTTCTTCTTGATGGAAGCAACCACTTAACATAAGAAGAAAACTACATAAAATAAAAATACTTTTCCATGCTTTCATCATTTAATTTCTCCTAACACTATCATTCATGAATATAAAATTAGTCCCTTGCTTTGTAAACTATAGAAACAATAAGAAGTCCACAAAACGAACTTGTCAGTCCAGATACTATTATACCCCCTATTTGGAAAATATGAAAATAGGGATCTACGAACGCGTGCACGATAAATATAATAGCTGCCACAACAATTATCGAAATCCAATATTTTATTTTTTCCGAAGCTAAAATAAGGTCTTTACCCATTTCATTTCTACACTTCCATAAAACGTATACTAATAACAGAAAACCAATACATGTACTTCCATGTTGCATATATTTATAAACAGAGATACCGTACCATTCTCTTTGCAATAATGGTATTTTCATAACAAAATAGCCTGTCTTATGAGTGAATGCATCCCAAACAACATGCGTTAACATACCGAATAATGCTGAATAACAAAATACAAAGAAATCTTTCCTTGTGTAAAGCCCCCACCTCTCATCTACTGCATATGTATAGTAGCCAGCAAATGGTTTAGGTAAATGTGTTATAAACGGCTTTTTTAAAATGTAATGATATATGTATGCTAATAAAAATACGAGTGGTAAATTAAAATATAAGAATCCAAGCCACGTATGCCCAATTACACCATACGGTCTAAAGTGTAGGAAATATTCAAAGTCAGGCGCCATACTACCTAATATAAGAGCCGTTACTGAAATATGTTGAGAATACTTTTTTGCAAAAGGAAGAACTGCTGCTGGATGTGCAAATGTAAACGGCATGTTTTAGCTCCTTTTCAGAATTACAATAGATTACATACTATCTATCATAACGACATGAATAATCTCCATGCAATATTTATTTTCACATTGGAATATGATAGTTTAAATGATATAATCCACATAAATATTCAGAAAATAAGGAGGGAGTTCACGTGTCATTAACACTTGTCTTTTTTCTTGTTCTGTTTACCTTGTTTTTAAGTACATACATTGGCTTCTATCTATGGAAGCACTACAAAATTATAAAATATATACCTGCTCTCGTTGGTTTTATAAGCACTCTTTTTATTTTCATATGGAAGAGAATGATTTTCAGCTGGGAAGGTCTTGGCTTTTGCGCACTTCAATATACAATACTATTTGCAAGTTGTCTTACCCTTGTATTTGCTGCTTTTTTAGAATCAAAATCCGTTATGAATTGAGGTTTCTATATTGATTGATGTACCCTTTTTACAAAATGTCACATTAAAAAAAGAAAATATCCCTAGTTTCTCCGCATACCCTTACTGTTTACCCGCTATTCGAACATTACAATCACTAGCTTTCCATCCAAATGTAACATTCATTATTGGAGAAAATGGAACGGGGAAGTCAACATTACTCGAAGCGATTGCAATTGCTTTAGGATTTAATGCAGAAGGTGGAACGAAAAACTTCCGTTTTAGTACAAACGATTCCCATTCATCTTTACATGAATACCTTCGAATTTCCAAAAGTTTCAATACACCAAATGACGGTTTCTTTCTTCGTGCCGAATCATTTTATAACGTTGCTTCTTATATTGATGAAATGGATGCCGATTCAGAAGCACGTGGAAATCCAATTATTGACTCATATGGTGGTACTTCACTACACGCCCAATCACACGGTGAGTCATTTTTCTCCTTATTTATGAATCGTTTTTCAGGACAAGGCTTATACATTTTAGATGAGCCCGAGGCCGCTCTATCACCAATGAGACAACTTTCTATGCTCATTCGAATGCATGAACTAGCGGAACAAGGTTCACAATTTGTTATCGCAACGCATTCTCCAATTTTAATGGCTTATCCTGAATCCACCATATACTCTTTAACACAAGAAGGAATTCACGAGTCCGCCTTAGAAGACACCGAGCATTACCAAACGACGAAACTTTTCTTTGAAAATCGTGATCGATTATTTCATCATTTATTTGATTCTTAATAAAAAGAAGCAGCGATTGCTGCTTCTTTTTATAGTGCTTCTATAAATAATGCTACCCCAATACCGCCGCCGACGCATAGAGAGGCAATTCCTTTTTCTAACCCGCGTCTCTTCAATTCATGAATTAAACTTACAGTAATACGAGCTCCTGTACAACCGATTGGATGTCCAAGTCCTACACCACTACCGTTTACATTCACTTTTTCACGATCTAAACCTAGTTCTTTCTCTACAGCTAAGTATTGCGCAGCGAAAGCTTCATTAATTTCCAGTAAATCTGCATCTTCTAATGACCAATCTACTTTTTCTAATCCTTTACGAATTGCTGGTGCTGGTCCAATCCCCATAATTTTTGGATCTACTCCAGCTACTGAATATCCAACAATTCTAGCTAACGGTTGTAAGCCTTTTTCTTTCGCTTTTTCTTCGCTCATTAATACTAGAACCGCGCTTCCGTCATTCAGGCCAGATGCATTCCCTGCCGTTACAGATCCGCCTTTACGGAAAGCTGGTTTTAATCCTGCTAATTTTTCTGCTGTAATGTCAGCACGTGGATGTTCATCCTTCGAAAATACTACTTCTTTTCTACGTTCTTTTATTGTAATAGGAACAATTTGATCGTCAAAATATCCAGACTCGATTGCCTTCAATGCCAATGTATGACTGCGAAGCGCAACTTCATCTTGTTCCTCTCTTGTAATTTCATATTGTTCAACTAAATTTTCCGCTGTTTCCCCCATCATAATATGATGAATTGGATCTTCTAATACTTCCCACACCGTATCACGAATTTCTCCGTGTTGTAGGCGTTGTCCCCAGCGGTGTTGTTTTAATGCATAAGGGCTTGAACTCATTGCTTCTACTCCACCTGCAACGACAACTTCACTTACACCTAATTGAATTTGCATTGCAGCCGACATAATTGCTTGCATACCTGAAGAACATTGGCGTTGGATTGTATAACCTGTAACTGTGTCAGGAAACCCTGCCGATAATGCAGCCGTTCTCGCCGTATTTGCTTCATCAGTTCTTTGAATACAATGACCTAAAATCACTTCATCAACTTCGTGTGGTTCTACCCCGCCTCGTTTTACAGCTTCCTGAAGTACAGGAACAGCTAATTCTACTGGCGTTACATTTTTTAGCGCTCCCCCAAAAGTTCCAATTGGCGAACGAACTGCAGCTGTAATAACAACATTATGCATTTTGCACTTGCCCCTCTCTTATGTACCCTAGTCAGTTTTTAGGTGAAATTCCATAAGATGTATGTCTACACCTATCATACTATAAACATACTAAAAAATCAAAATATTTAATATAATAAAAATAGAAGGAATTAACCTTCTATTCTGTTAATGCATATAGAAATTTTTGTAAAATTTTCTCTGTTGTTTTATTCAAATTCGGTAACTTATCTACTGGAAAATATTGAAGCTGTAATCCTTCATGGTCAAGCCTTAATTCCCCGCTCACATGATGTCCCTGATACAGATGAATGACATTAAAAATTTCATCTCCATTTGGATATTGGAAGTACACTTCTTTTCCCGAAAGAACCCCGATAAATTGCATAATTTTCGCATTTAGTCCCGTCTCTTCAAATAGTTCTCTACGAGCAGTTTCTTCTGTCGTTTCTCCTAGCTCCATCGCTCCACCAGGTACACCCCAATCATATGTATCTGAACGATATTGAAGCAATACTTCTTGATTATCATTTAAGATAATAATTGCTGATCCTACTAGAATAAGCGGCCTTGTACCAACGACTTTGCGTAACTCTTCAATATACCCCAATATGTAAACTCTCCTTTCCTCACCCTCCCTTATCATAACAAAATTTTTCTCCTTTTGTTGATGTAATTTTAAAGAAAAAAAGGAAGCTTTCGCTCCCTTTTTTCACCTTTATTTCTTAAAACTTTCATATTTTACAGCTTCAAAAGCTTCTTCTATTTCATCATTACGATAATGGACATATGTAAAACGCCCTAATTCTACTAATCTTGCTATTTCTTGTAACGCTTTATGTTGCTCATATGTTTCCTCAAGCTTAATATGTACATAAAATTTCATTAAAGGATGTTCATATAAAGGTTCTCCCACCTCTACATATACATCTTCCACCCCTTGTACAACTCTTACATAACTTGCAAATTGATACAGTGCTTCTCTGTCTGAAACGATTTTTAATGTATACATATATTCTCCCCCTTTCCTTTACTATATCAAAAAGACAGCCAAACCATGTTATAGAACTATGAAATTTTTTCGACTTGTAATAAACAAGGCGTTTATCCATACATAGGATCTTTTCCCAACATATATTATAGAAAGAATTTTTTCAGTTGAGGTGTTCCTTATGGATCCATACGTCAATATGTGTATTTGCATTACGCCAGGCGCCGATATTTCTGATGACCGTATTGCAAAAGATTTAGCAGTTGCAGAGTCAATTTGGCACCCGATTACCTTTCAAATTCAAGAAGTAATTGTTTTAAATGAACTCTTCCGTTTTTCTGACCGTGAAATTAGTTATAAAGATTCTATTCAAAGTCAGGAAAAATTAGCATCCTTTTTTCAAACTTGTGTAAATGAAGCTCCTGAATGCGACCTTTACATTTGTTATATTGGCAGTGATTATTTCAAAGAAACAGCAGTAATTGCCTGTGCCTACTCTTTAGCAAAACAACAGCAACTTACAGGGTATATCGTTTTAACAAACTCGGCTGCTCCTATGAAAAATATATATACGCTCGCTCATGAAATTGGTCATATTTTATTTACAAGACGTGTTCATGGAAAACTTACTCACGCAGATCCTCATTCCCCAACTGGCTCGGAGCACCATCCTTCTCCAACAAATCTTATGTATCCGATCGTCCCTCGCCCTGAAAATGTCCATATTCAGTCTCTATTAACGAACGAACAAAAAGCTCTCTCTTTACAAAGCTCTTTATTGCAAAGAAAAAAACAGTAACGATTTTGTTACTGTTTAAAACAATAGATTCCAATCAATAAACCAAATTTCGGCTGCAACGGATGCAAATATATAACTAAACATAAATACAATTACTCTAAAAATCTCTATATAATATTTCTTTGGAAATAATTTTTTGCATATCCAGAGCAGCCCTTTACCTATTAAACCGAAGAACAAAACATAACCTGATGTGTCATCTAATAAAGTATCGAAATAGTCATCGTGTACCTTTTTCGAAAAGGTAGTATATAGCCCAAAAATCGTTAAACCTAAAAATGTAATAGACAATATACCTAGAAATATACTTTGCATATTTGTTCTCCTCTTAATAAAAAATTCAGTTCGTTCGCTATTAATATAAAGCTAGCTTACAGTTTTTTTCTCCTCAATTTTCAAAGACCATCTCATTAATACATATAAACTTCCGTACAGAAGTAACGGCTCTAGCATTCCCCAATATGGGTTGTTCTTCCCTAATTCTTTAAATACAAACATAATGAATAGCGGGACAATAACAGTTAATATCCCAATCCAGCCAAGTATGTATGCTTCTCCAATTAACAGTACTAGCAAGATAACTCCAGCTAGTATATAACTTTGTATAGTCGTTAATTGTAATACAGGTGTCCCATACCATTTATTCATAAACATTAATAATACTAGTAATAAAATCGGTAGCAATGCTGCTACATAAATAATGCTAAATTCTTTTATTTTATTCTTAAATGATGACATTTTAAAAGCAAATATAATTCCTACAATAGTAATCATTAAAACAATTGGGTATCCAATTAATTGTACATTCGTTAATGTAAATTCATGATTTGGGCTTTCAAATAAAATATTTGTAAGTAACCAATATCCCCCTATTCCAATTATCATTCCTAAAATAGTCTTTATACTTCCGCCTTTATCCTTCTCCATCTCTTTCGCTAATTCTTCCGCATACTCTTTTGGTGAATCACCAAATATATCACTTACCGTCTTTCCCTCTTTCTCACCTTCAATTAAATGAAGCTCTGCATCTTCTAAAAAAGCGTCCACATCTTCTTCTTTAATTCCTTTTGTTATTAAATATACTTTCGTATCGATTAAAAACTTTTCTCCTTCTTTAGAAATCTTCATAATAACCCCTCCCTTATTAAACCGTTTCTCTTCTATTCGTCTTCATCATAATTTCAAGGAAAATTAAAATAAATAAACTTCCGTATAAACATATAATCTGAAATAGCATTGGAACAAGGTCTTCTGATGTAAATGTTTTAAACACTAACATAATAGAAAGCGGGATGATTAAATATAAGTTTTTAAACCATCCATTAAAATATATATTTATTGCAACTGTAATGATGAAAATACTACCAGCTAATATATAACTTTGCATTTGGGTGAATATAAACATTTTTGTAGGATAAATCACATCTAATATCGTTACAGCCCCTATTAGAAACATTGGTGCGATTATGACTAACGACCACATAGCAAACCAAGTTTTTGTAAAACTTGTTACAAAGGTCATTTTGCGCAGTAGAAAATTAGGACCTATGACAACTAAAATCAATGACAAACTATACCCCACGCCCTGAATAAGTGACATCTGTAATAATCCGTTATTCACTATTAGGATAGAAGCAATAATCCAAAACGATACGATATTCATTACTGTAAAACCAATTTGCTTCCACGTTTCCTGTCTATCCTTTTCCATCACTTTTACAAGTTCATTTGCATATTCTTTCGGTGAGCTTCCGAAAATTTCTTCTACACTTTTCCCATCACTCTCACCTTCTATTAAATGAAGTTCTGCGTCTTCAATAAAGCTTTCCATATCGCTTTCTTTCACACTCTTTGTAGCCAAAAACAATCTCATATCTAATAAAAATTTTCGTGCTTCATTTGATAACATTATCTTCTTCTCTCCTTCCCTTCAAGTAGACGTTCCACACTACTTTGCATCGCTTCCCAGCGATCCATAAATTCATCCAGTGCATCTTCGCCATCTTCTGTTAACGTGTAATACTTCCGTTTTGGACCAGATGGGGATTCCTTCATTACACTTTTTATGAATCCTTCCTTTTGCATTCGTATTAATAACGGATAAATACTTCCCTCACTCGCCATTGTAAAGCCATACTTTGCTAGCTTCTCACTCATTTCATAACCGTATATTTCACCTTCAGAAATAATAGCAAGTAAGCATCCTTCTAAAATCCCTTTCAGCATTTGACTTGTCGACATAATTCAAATCCTCCTACTATCTTGTTTTACAAGATAGATAAGCGTAAGTATCTTGCTTTACAAAATAGTATAGCAGAGACTATTTTGCAAAACAAGATAGCTAACAATATTTTTCCAAATCTTTGCAGGATTTTCATTATCCACTCTCTAAATAGAGCAATATGAGAACTTTATTACGAAGGGATGTTTTTCATCATGGTTACAAATCGAGTTGTTTTTTTAACAGGTGCTGCAAGTGGTATTGGATATGAAATGGGAAACGCTTTTGCAAAAGAAGGTGCAAAAGTCGTTATTACCGATCGTCTTGAAGAACGTGCAAAAGAAGCTGCTGAACAATTGCAAAAAGAAGGCTTTCAAGCTATCGGCTTAAAATGTGATGTTACATCCGAAGAAGAAATTAAAGCTGCAATTTCCCAAACTGTTACTCATTTCGGTTCATTAGACATATTAATTAATAACGCAGGCATGCAACACGTTTCACCAATTGAAGATTTTCCGACCGAAAAATTCGAGCTACTAATTAAAATTATGCAAATCGCTCCTTTTATAGCAATAAAGCATGCCTTCCCAATCATGAAAAAGCAAAAGTATGGTCGTATTATTAATGTCGCATCCATTAATGGCCTCGTTGGATTTGCAGGGAAATCCGCCTACAATAGCGCGAAACATGGTGTAATTGGATTAACAAAAGTTGCCGCTTTAGAAGGCGCTACTCATGGAATTACCGTTAACGCGCTTTGTCCAGGCTATGTCGATACACCTCTTGTACGCAATCAACTACAAGATTTAGCTACGACACGAAATGTACCACTTGAAAATGTGTTAGAGGATGTCATTTATCCACTTGTCCCACAAAAACGCTTATTACAAGTACAAGAGATTGCTGATTATGCGATGTTTTTAGCGAGCGAAAAAGCAAAAGGTATAACTGGTCAAGCTGTCGTTATCGATGGTGGTTATACTGCTCAATAAAAAATAAAGTTTGCTCACGAAGAGCAAACTTTATTTTTTATTGCGAGGATCATCATACTGTAGTAATTGCCGTGGCAACTTCTCTATTGCAACAATTACCCCATCTAATTTACTTTCAATACGGTGGAGTAAATATAATGTTACAACAATTGGAAACCCTACATTACCTATCATCTTGATCCACTCTTCCATCTTTTTCTCCTCCTTTCATTATATAAATAAGAAAAAAGAACACATTTAGGCATAAAAAAACAAGCTATTATGTATTAGCTTGTTTTTCAAATAATGATGCAATTTCCCGTTTATAATCCCCGCGTATAATACCTTGCTCAGTAATAATACCTGTAATTAATTCATTCGGTGTTACATCAAATGCAGGATTATAAACAGTAGTTCCAACTGGTGCCACCTGTTTCCCAAAAATTTTCGTAACTTCTGTTTCATCTCTTTCTTCAATAATAATTTCTGCACCTGTTTGTTTCGTAATATCAAATGTAGATAGTGGAGCTGCAACGTAGAACGGGATATCGAAATACTTTGCTAATATAGCTAAATTCATCGTTCCGATTTTATTTGCTGTATCCCCATTTGCGACAATTCGGTCCGCTCCTACAATAATTGCGTTGATTTCTTTCGTTTGAATAGCATGAGCTGCCGTATTATCTGTAATAAGTGTTACATCGATACCTGCCTGTTTTAATTCCCAGGTCGTTAAGCGACCGCCTTGTAAAACCGGTCTCGTTTCACATGCATATGCATGTAAATGTACACCTTTTTCTTTCCCAATATAAAACGGTGCTAATGCAGTACCATATCTAGCAGTTGCAATACTGCCAGCGTTACAAATTGTTAAAATGTTATCACCGTCTTTAAAGCATGTTAATGCATGTTCTCCAATACTTCGGCATACCGCTTCATCTTTTTGCTGAATACGAAGCGCTTCTTCTTCTAATATTTTTTGCGCTTCTTTTATTGTAGTAATTTCTTGAATAGATTCTCTCATACGATTGATTGCCCAAAATAAATTGACTGCTGTTGGGCGTGACGTCCCTAAATAGTTACAGTCTCTATTAAACTTCTTTTGAAATTCTTCAATATGTAAAGTAGTATATTTTTTTGATGCAAGCGCCAAGCCAAATGCAGCTACAATTCCAATTGCAGGTGCTCCTCTTACTTCTAGCATGACAATACTTTTCCATACCTCTTCAATCGTCGTTAATGTTTTGTATTCTGTGCTATGCGGCAGCTTTGTTTGATTTAATACTGCAATGGCATCACCTTTCCAACTGACAGACCTCGGAATCGTAACAACTGTACTCATGCTTTTACCCCTCCAGAAACTGTCTGTTGAAATAATGTTCGGAACAGTTGAATATCAGCGTTTTTAGATTCATATTTTATTAGTTCTTTACCTAAGGATAAAGCTTGTTTCTTGGCTTGAATTCTCTTTTCTTTATTTGCTATTTCATCTAAATCAGCTACATGTGCTAAGCCAATTGTTCTTCGGATAAGCTCACATCCAGCAAATCCGACCACATCCGTAAAAATATTTTGCAAAATAATCGGCAACCATTGTTTCTCTTTCGTATATGCTTCTACACCTTCTCCAATCCATAACTTCGTAAAAGTGTCTACGAAATAGCTCCATGTTTTCTCAATATGGAAAAATAGCACACTTCTCTGTTCTTCCTCTCTAGATAGAGCATTTAATAATAGATTTGCAATAAATTGCCCGATGTCAAATCCAAATGGACCGTACGTTGCAAATTCTGGGTCAATCACTTTCGTTTTAGAAGGTGATGAAAAAATACTTCCAGTATGTAAATCTCCATGAATGAGTGCCTCTTTTCTCGTTAAAAATTTATATTTATATTGCGCTACTTTTAGTTTTAAAGTTTTATCACTCCATAGTTCATCTACAGCCAATTGTAACTCCGACTCATAATCATTCGTATCGTAATGCCCAAATGGATCTGTAAACACTAAATCTTCTGTAATTTTGCAAAGGTCTGGATTTACAAATGTACCTTCTAGTACCCTTTTCTCTTCTGACTGTAAACCAAAATCTGAAGTATAAAATAAAACATTCGCTAGAAAACGACCGATATGCTGGGATAGAAGTGGATACTCTTCTCCATCTATTAATCCTTTTCTTGTAATAGTTAATTTGGATAAGTCTTCTATGATTGTTACCGCTAATTCTTCATCATGACTATACACTACCGGCACATATTCCGGCACATACTTTGCAAAAATTTGCAGCGCCTTACTTTCAATCGTCGCTCTTTTTATAGACAACGGCCAGCTCTCACCAACTACTTTCGCATATGGTAATGCTTGTTTTATTATAATAGACTTCTCTCCATCATCTAATTTGAACACGTAATTTAAATTTCCATCCCCAATTTCATGACAAACTACATTTGCTTTCTTTTCAAAATAGCCATGTTCTTTCGCATATTGTACAGCGGTTACTTCTGTTAATGAATAATATCCCATCGTCTTCTCCCCCTTTTTTTAATTCAGAGGTTTTTCTAACACAGAAAAACCTCTTTCCACTAAGAAAGAGGTTTGAAGTTTATCTTCTCCCCTCTTATCTGCCAGAAAGTTTTACTTTCTGCTGGAATTAGCACCGTGCCTTTTGGCGTCATAAACGCCCCATTTCACAATGGTATTACGGTCGGTTGCTGGGCTTCATCGGGCCAAATCCCTCCACCTGCTCTTGATAAGAGTTGTATAATTTTTTAGAATTTTTAACTTTATGTTGAAGACTATACCAAGAATAAAAATCACTTGTCAACATTTTATTTGTATAATTCTGGACGTCGATCTGCAAAAACTGGAATTCCTTTGCGTACTTCTTTAATTTTCTCGAATGTAAGCTCTCCAAATAGAATTGATTCTTCTTCATTCGCTTCTACAACAACTTCACCCCAAGGATCGACAATTAAAGAATGGCCAGCAAACTCATTATTCGGATCCTTCCCTGCCCTATTACACGCTACAACATAACACTGATTTTCAACTGCTCTTGCTTGTAATAGTAAACGCCAATGCGCTAAACGAACTAATGGCCATTCAGCTACAACAAATAAAACTTTTGCACCTTTAGCAGTATGAACGCGCATCCACTCCGGAAAACGAATATCATAGCAAATGGTGCCGGCGCACTCTACATCATCTAACTTAAATTCACCAGTACGATTTCCAGCGATTAAATATTTATGTTCATCCATAAGCTGAAATAAATGCACTTTACTATATTCATTGACTAGTTCTCCTTTATTTGTTACAACATACATTGTATTTGTAACACCTTGTTCCGTTTGCTTTGCTATAGAACCACCAACAATATGTACACCATATTGTTTCGACCATTCTATCAACTTTTCTTTCGTTTCCAATCCATCCCTATCTGCAATTTCAGAGAGTCTCGTTAAATCATAACCTGTTGTCCATAGTTCTGGTAAGACGATGACATCTGGTCTTTCCTTCATCGCTTCACTTATTTTATTTTTAGCATTCTCAATATTTTTTTCTACATCTCCAAAGACAATATCCATTTGAATACATGCGACTTTCATTTTTTCAGCCCCATTCTTATTTTTTTCTTTACAAAATACTGGAAAGATTATATCATTTGTCACTAGAATTGTAACAACTTTCAAAAGAGGTGGAAAGTATGAAATCATTTCAACCTTCTGAGATAGTAACATCATTGCCAACACAATTTTTCGCTTCACTTGTTGCAAAAGTTAACAAAGTTGTAGCAGCTGGTCACGATGTTATTAATCTAGGTCAAGGTAATCCAGATCAACCAACACCGCAGCATATCGTAAAAGCTTTGCAAGATGCTGCAGAAAAGACCATTCATCATAAATATCCGCCATTTCGCGGACATGAAAGCTTAAAAGAAGCCGTGGCAACATTCTATCAACGTGAATATGATGTAGTAGTAAATCCGAAAACTGAAGTTGCTATATTGTTTGGTGGAAAGGCTGGATTAGTAGAATTACCAGTTTGCTTTACAAACCCTGGTGATACAATTCTCGTTCCCGATCCAGGCTATCCAGATTATTTATCAGGAGTTGCTTTAGCGAAAGCACAATTTGAAACAATGCCGCTTATTGCAGAAAATAAGTTTTTACCAGATTATACAAAAATTGATGAATCTATTGCCGAGCGTGCAAAATTAATGTTTTTAAACTACCCAAATAACCCTACAGGTGCTACTGCATCAAAAGATTTTTTTGATGAAACAATTCATTTTGCCAATAAACACAATATATTAGTTGTTCATGATTTTGCCTATGGTGCTATAGGGTTCGATGGTCAAAAGCCAGTTAGTTTCTTACAAGCAGACGGTGCTAAAGATACAGGAATTGAAATTTATACTCTATCGAAAACTTTCAATATGGCTGGGTGGCGTATCGCTTTTGCAGTAGGGAATGAAAGTGTCATTGAAACCATTAACTTATTACAAGATCATATGTATGTTAGTATTTTTGGTGCAGTTCAAGATGCTGCCCGCGAAGCACTATTAAGTTCGCAGTCTTGCGTAATAGACCTTGTAAATAGTTATGAATCTCGAAGAAACGCTCTTATTTCAGCTTGTCACTCAATTGGTTGGAATGTAGACATTCCAACAGGATCATTTTTTGCATGGCTTCCTGTTCCAAAAGGATATACTTCTGAGCAATTTTCTAATATTTTACTAGAAAAAGCACATGTCGCAGTTGCTCCTGGTGTTGGATTTGGTGAGCATGGCGAAGGGTATGTCCGTGTTGGTCTCTTACATACAGAAGATAGGTTAAGAGAAGCCATTCATCGAATTGATAAATTAAATTTTTTCAAAAAGTAATTGACAACATGAAAAATATCTGACAAAATTCAGTTATCTTAAAAATTTAAACATTTCTAAATACTTCTTATCAAGAGCAGGTGGAGGGACGAGCCCGACGAAACCCGGCAACCGATCTACAATTGTAGACACGGTGCTAATTCTCGCAGCATTACGCTGACAGATAAGGAGCTGGTTGTAAAAAAACCTCTCCTTAGCTGAGAGGTTTTTTTATTTAACTAGGAGGTTATAACAATGAGCGGAATTATAGCGACATATTTAATCCATGATGATTCACATAACTTAGAAAAAAAAGCTGAGCAAATTGCACTCGGTTTAACAATTGGCTCTTGGACACATTTGCCACATTTATTGCAAGAACAATTAAAACAACATAAAGGCAACGTCATTCATGTTGAGGAATTAGCTGCACATGAACATACCAATTCGTATTTACGTAAAAAAGTAAAACGCGGAATTATTAAAATTGAATATCCGTTATTAAATTTCAGTCCAGATTTACCAGCAATTTTAACAACTACATTCGGAAAGCTATCACTT
Organism: Bacillus sp. CD3-5; assembly: GCF_006349665.1. Lineage (NCBI taxonomy): Bacteria > Bacillati > Bacillota > Bacilli > Caryophanales > Bacillaceae > Bacillus > Bacillus sp. CD3-5. The sequence continues at coordinate 343,254 of NZ_VEPX01000003.1, forward strand.
GATGGCGAAGTAAAATTAATTGACTTAACTTTTTCAGACGAGTTAAAAAAACAGTTTCCTGGTCCAAAATTCGGGATAGATGGTATTCGAAATCTTTTACAAGTACATGATCGTCCCCTTTTAATGAGTATTTTTAAAGGAATGATTGGACGAAATATTGGGTATTTAAAAACGCAATTACGCGATCAAGCAATTGGTGGTGTAGATATCGTAAAAGATGATGAAATATTATTTGAAAATGCATTAACACCACTTACGAAACGCATCATATCTGGAAAAGAAGTTTTACAATCCGTATATGAAACGTACGGACATAAAACGTTATATGCCGTAAATTTAACAGGACGAACTTTTGATTTAAAAGAAAATGCGAAACGTGCAGTGCAAGCTGGAGCCGATATTCTATTATTTAACGTATTCTCTTACGGACTAGATGTACTACAATCACTTGCAGAAGATGATGAAATCCCAGTTCCTATTATGGCACACCCTGCTGTAAGTGGTGCTTATTCTGCATCTAAGTTATATGGAGTTTCATCTCCATTATTACTCGGAAAGCTACTCCGTTATGCTGGGGCTGACTTTTCATTATTCCCATCTCCATACGGAAGTGTTGCGCTAGAAAAAGAGGAAGCTCTTGCTATCTCAAAATATTTAACTGAAGACGATGCATGTTTCAAGAAGAGCTTTTCTGTTCCGTCTGCTGGTATTCACCCTGGTTTCGTTCCCTTTATTGTACGAGATTTCGGTAAAGATGTTGTGATTAATGCTGGTGGCGGAATACATGGACATCCAAATGGGGCGCAGGGCGGCGGTAAAGCTTTCCGTGCTGCAATTGATGCTACTTTGCAAAATAAACCACTCCATGAAGTAGATGACATAAATTTGCATAGCGCACTACAAATATGGGGAAATCCCTCTCATGAGGTGAAATTATGAGTATTCAAATATTTTGTGATTTCGATGGCACGATTACAAATAATGATAACATTATGTCCATTATGGAAAAATTCGCACCACCAGAAGCTGAAGAAGTAAAGAATAGAATTTTATCACAAGAGCTATCTATTCAAGAAGGTGTTTCTCAATTATTTCAATTCATACCTACTAATCTGCACGATGAAATTATTCAATTTTTAATAGAGACTGCTGAAATCCGTAATGGTTTTCATGAATTTATACAATTTGTAAATGAAAATAATATTTCCTTTTATGTTATATCAGGTGGAATGGATTTCTTCGTCTATCCACTCTTACAAGGACTCATTTCGAAAGAGCAAATTTACTGTAATAAAACAGATTTTTCAAATGAATACATTACGGTGAATTGGCCTCATCCTTGTGATCATCATTGTCAAAATCATTGCGGATTATGTAAATCATCACTCATCCGTAAATTAAGTGATACGAATGACTTCCATATTGTAATTGGAGATTCAATTACTGATTTACAAGCTGCGAAACAAGCGGATAAAGTGTTCGCTCGTGATTTCCTTATTACAAAATGTGAGGAAAATCATATTTCTTATACACCATTTGAAACATTTCACGATGTTCAAGCTGAATTAAAACATTTGTTGGAGGTGAAATTATGAAACAACTTTTTCGTCAATGGTATGACTTAAGCGAGATAAAAAAAGAATTAACGACACGAAATTGGTTTCCAGCAACGAGTGGTAATATTTCTATAAAGGTTAGTCATGAACCACTCACTTTTCTCATTACAGCAAGTGGTAAAGATAAAACAAAAACGACTCCAGATGATTTTCTATTAGTAGATCATCTAGGTGTTCCCGTATTAGAGACTGAATTACGCCCTTCAGCAGAAACAATCTTGCATACACATATTTATAACAATACGAATGCCGGGTGCGTCCTTCATGTTCATACAACCGATAACAATGTTATCACAAATTTATATAGTGATGCAGTCACACTTCAAAATCAAGAAATTATTAAAGCTCTCGATATTTGGGAAGAAGATGCAACAATTCACATTCCTATTATCGAAAACCATGCTCATATCCCAACGCTTGGAGAAAACTTCCGCAAGCATATACAAGGAGATTCGGGGGCAGTATTAATCCGTAACCATGGTATTACCGTATGGGGCCGAGATAGCTTTGATGCAAAGAAAAGATTAGAAGCTTATGAGTTTTTATTCCAATTTCATATAAAACTATTATCAATTCAAGGAGGCGTTTCTAATGGCGCAAATTCGTATTCATGAAATAAATACTCGCATTGAAAATGAAGTGGAAGTATCAAAATTTCTACAAGAGGAAGGCGTTTTATATGAGAAATGGAATATTTCCAAACTTCCTACTCATTTAAAAGAAAATTACTCATTAACAGATGAAAACAAAGCTGAAATATTAGCTGTGTTTTCAAAAGAAATTGCTGATGTTTCAGCACGCCGAGGTTATAAAGCACATGATGTAATTTCACTTTCAAATAGCACACCTAACCTTGACGAATTATTAATTAATTTTCAAAAAGAACACCATCATACTGATGATGAAGTTCGCTTTATTGTTAGTGGGCATGGCATCTTTGCCATTGAAGGGAAAGATGGGATATTCTTTGACGTTGAACTTGAGCCAGGCGATCTCATATCTGTTCCTGAAAATGCAAGACATTATTTTACCTTGCAAGATGATCGTCAAGTTGTAGCTATTCGTATTTTTGTTACAACTGAAGGCTGGGTTCCAATCTATTAAGGTAGTTAGTTGAATAAAAGGCCTTGGACCCCCTTTTCCAACCTTTTATTCACTCTACATATATACATCCTCCTATGGAACAGGCTTATTTCATTTTGAAATAAGCCTGATTTTTTATGGTTCTAACCGTATTATTCCTTCTTTTCAGTACAATCTCTCCCTTCAATTTTTCAAGTATATTTATTAAGACTTTTTGAACATTTATTGAACTTTTTTTGAACTTTTTCTGAAAATTCTGTTTTATGTATGATATACTACAATTAACTAAGAAGGAAAAGAAAATCGCAAACAGAGGGGGAGAATCATGAGTTTACTTATCGCACTTATACTAGGGGTTACGTGTGGAGCACTTCCTATTATTCTAGGAGCTATTATGGAAGAGTTAGAAGTTGGTGTTTTAGGTTTTGTTGCATCTTGTGTAAGCGCTTTACTTTTTGGTTTATTCGGTGCTATTCCTGTTTCAATTCTCTGTGCATTTTATATAGTACGCCATGCTCGTACAAAACAATTCGGTCCTAATCACATCGCGCAAGTTATTCCATTCCCAATTGAACGATGCCGCCGGGCTTCTAGCTTATAATTACAAAATTAAAAATAAAAGTCCTCAAATGAGGACTTTTATTTTTTTTCTTCTAGAAATTGAAACAATTCTTGTAGGTGCAAAGCGTCTTCACTATAGCTAACAGATACATGATATATACCATCAATCTCCGCTTCCATGTAAAGGTCAACTCCATCTCGATCATATTTCAATGCCAAATAAAATTCCATTTCTTCTAGCATCTTTTTTGAAGTTCGAATAACATAATGCCCTTTCTCATCTCTTCCATATTCGAAATTCGGTTCAAAATCATATTTTTGTTTAAAAGCTTCTTTTTGTTTTTCATTAATTTGTATACATGTTGCTCTTTGTACAGTATCAATCATCTCATCAAATTTTTGAAGATCCATCTCATTTACCCCCTTACATATTTTTTGTATAACACTTGTGTTCCGCTATTTTCTTCCCCATCTTTTATTAGCTCTTCATACAATTCCTTCGCCAAACTTAAACCTGGTACTGGTAATTGTAATCTTTCAGCCTCATCTAACGCGATCTTCATATCTTTCATAAAATGCTTTACATAAAAACCTGGTTCAAAATCTCCCTTTAACATTCGAGGAGCTAAATTACTTAATGACCAGCTACCTGCTGCTCCCGTTGAAATACTCTCCAATACTTTATCAGGATCTAATCCAGCCTTTTTCGCATAAGCAACAGCTTCACATACTCCAATCATATTAGAAGCAATCGCAATTTGATTGCACATTTTTGTATGTTGTCCACTTCCAGCAGGCCCTTGCAACTGAATATTTGTTCCTAGTTTTTCAAATAACGGTAAACATCTATCATATATTTCTTTCTCTCCACCGACCATAATTGCGAGTCTTGCTTCTTTCGCACCAACGTCTCCTCCAGATACAGGTGCATCTAACGTATATACATTCTTACTTTTACCAGTTTCATTAATACGTTTTGCCAATGTTGGTGTAGATGTCGTGAAATCAATTGCAATCGTGCCTTCATTTGCATTCTCCAAAATTCCATCTATCCCAAAGTACACTTCTTCTACATCATGTGGATACCCAACCATAGTCATTACAACATCAACTTGCTTTACTAACTCTTTCGGTGTATCACACCAATTTGCACCATCTTGCACTAAAGAGTCTGTTTTCGATTTTGTTCTATTATATATATATACTGTATGACCGTCTTGCATGAAATGACGCACCATACTTTTTCCCATTACACCAATACCAATGAAACCAATTGATACATTTTTATGTTTCATTTTCTCATCCCCTTTGTTCTAATAAATCACTTACCATCTTTCGGAAATCTTTATTGAAGTCATCATCCATACTATTTTTCACATTTGAAAATAAAATAACAAAAATCCCTTTTTCTTTATTAAAATTATTGAAAGTGTTCCAACCAGATAGTACACCATGATTATGAAAATAATCCGGATATATGTAAAAACTAAATGCATATTTTCGTTCTGTTGAAGGTGAAAACATCGCTTGTATACTTTGTTCAGAAAGAAGTTTTCCATTTATAATTGCTTCGTCTAATTTCTTCATATCTCCAACTGTCGTATACATCTCACCACAACCATATAGCCAATCCATGCCTACCTTCTGCGCTGGTACAAGCTCTTGATTTTTTTTCACATAACCCTTTGTAAAATTTTTATCTCCAGGTACCATATTTCCCATACCAGATTCATGCATATCTGCTTTTGTAAATATATTTTCTTTTATATAATCTCCTAAAGGTTTTTTCGATATATGTTCTATTATATAGGCAAGCACCATATAATTATAATCTGTATATCTCCAACCTGTTCCTGCAGGAAATTCTAAATTTTGACGTCCAATCCAATTCATTAACTGTAAACGGGAAGCAGCATTAACATTGCCTTTTGCGTGTTCAGGTAAACCAGAGGTATGCGTTAATAAATGATATAACGTAATATTTTTATTCTCCGGAAATGAAGGAATATATTTATTTACATTATCTTGAATATTTAGCTTACCTTGATCCTGCAGTTGTAAAATAGATGTAGCCACAACTGTTTTCGTAATAGAACCGATACGATATTTTGTGTGAGGCGTATTTTCTATTTTATTTTGAACATCAGCATACCCATATCCTTTATTCAATATAACATGCTCTTTGTCTGTTACCAAAACTGTTCCATTGAATTGCTTTCCGACTAAATATTGATCTAATTTTTGAGATATGCTAGCGTAATCAATTTGCTTTTCTTTTTTTTCTTCTTCTATATTCTCTTGTACTTCTGATTCAACAGCAGGATTCACCTTAGTTGTTAATTCTTTATTTTCCTTTATATTAGAATTATAGAGAAAATAGTATACTCCTCCACAAACTACTGCACATATTGAAACTATCATCATTATTTTTTTTATCATTTTGTTCCTCCATAATTCCTTCGTTCAAAATCCCCCCTACACTCTATTATCAAGTAATAAAAAAAAATCGCAACAATTTGTTGCGAAAAATCACTTTTTTTCTTTTCTATATACACACACTTGATTTTTCCCATTTTTTTTCGCTTCATATAATGCAATATCCGCTCGTTGCATTAATTCTTCTCTTGTAATCCCTTTTTCATATAATGCAACTCCAAAGCTCGCTGTTAATTTCGAAATTCCTGAGAATTGCTTTGTTTCAATGAAAAATCGTAATGATTCCGCAACTTGAAATGCTTCTTTTTCTACTGTATTCGTTACTAAAATAATAAATTCTTCTCCTCCCCACCTAGCAAATACATGTTGCTGCTCCACTTTAGATTTCATGAGCTCTGCAAGCTCAATTAATGCTAAGTCACCAAAATCATGGCCATACGTGTCATTTACTGCTTTAAAATTATCTATATCAAATAAAATAAGTGCTATGTTTTCATTATTACGCATCGCATTATCCCATTCTGCCTCGAGTATTTGTTGGAATTTCAAACGATTATAAATCTCTGTTAACGAATCTATCATAGCAAGTCTTTCTTGTTCTTGATAGATTTCATCTAATTCGGTAATCTCTGTACACTTCACAATAAATCTTGATAAATCTTCTGGCAATGGTGTCGCACGCAATAAAAAAGTTGACACTTCCCCTTCATAGTTGGACATCTTAATTCGTCTATCATATGATAATGTATCATCTAACCATGTTATATCATGAGTTGTTGAATAGTATCCATTTTCTCTAATAAGATGTTCAGCAAATACTAAATGTTGCTCACGATAAGCAAACAAATTTTCATATCCGAAAAACTCTAAAAAATTTGTATTACAATCAACAATCTCATCGTCTTCTACTATAAATAATAGATCATTTCGAAAATCAAACATCGTTTGAAGTAGTTCTTGTTGCAAACTTACTTGCCGCACTAAAGAAAGCTGATATAAACTTTTATTTACTTCCTCTAACACCATTTGCGGAGTCACAGGGGCTATCACAATATTACGTATTCCTAACGTAAGCACCTCTGCAAACTCGCTTGTTATTTGTTGATCCCAAATGACAATAAATGTACTCTGTGGATTATACATATTCTTTATATATTTTATTTGAGAAAAATCTGTTACATACATAATTACAATATGTGGTTTAGTCCTCTGAAATAATACTTCTCCTTCTTCAAAACTATTTGCTATAAACATACATTTTGGATGGATATTTTCTATCGTTTGTTGATGTGTGCATCCATTTTCTATATAAAGGACATTTAACTGAAGATCTTGTAATACATTTTGGAAAACCGTATTCTCTAATAAAAAATGTAGTATGTTCATCACTAGTCTTCACTCACTTCATATATCTTGTTCTACAGAATTCCTCACAAACATTTTATAAAAAACTGTTCTCTAAAAACTTTAATGAGTGAGGGATACATGTTAACAAGCTAATTGAGAATGTTATCTTTGCTTTTTCACTCTATAAATTCCTTTTTTAGTGTATGATTATAGGAATTGTATCGTTTGTATGAATGCCCTAGCTTCCGCTTGAAAACTTGACAATTAAAATAAAGATATTATATTCTTAAATTCGACAACTTACAAAATGTAAGTAGAATATATTACATGTATTTTTTTCATAATTTGATATGTAATTTGGAGGATATATAATGACAAACGAAAACTTTTTTAATGTTTTATATGAACGCACATCTACACGTGCATTCAACCCAGAGAAAGAAATTTCATCTACAGAGTTACACGAGATTTTAAAGGGAGCTGCTCAAGCACCTTCTGCTTGGAATTTACAGCATTGGAAATTCCTTGTATTCCAAGGTGAAGATGTACAGAAACGATTACATCCAATTGCTTATAACCAACAACAAATTCTTGATGCTTCTGCTGTAGTCGCTATTTTAGGTGATTTAGAAGCTTATAAAAACGTTGAACCCGTTTATGGTCCAATTGTAGAACAAGGATTTATGAAAGAAGAAGCAAAAGAACGCTTAGCTAAAAATATTGAGTCTGCATATGCCCGTGAGCAATTCCCAAGAGATGCAGCCTTTTCAAATGCATCTTTAGCAGCAATGCAACTTATGCTTGCAGCTAAAGCAACTGGCTGGGATACTTGTGCGATTGGTGGTTTCAACCCACAAGCACTTACAGAAGAATTCAATGTTTCATCTCGCTACGTACCAATTATGCTTATTACAATTGGGGAATCAACTTTAAAAGGCCATCCTGCACCACGAATGAGCGTAGAACAAGTGAGTGAATGGGCAAAATAATAAAGTGAAACTTGAATCAGTGTGAGGGTCTTACTGCCCTTTCATACGAATAAAAAAGAAACGAAGGTAATTTCATTACCTTCGTTTCTTTTTTTATTCTGTCACACATCCGTAATACTAAAATGTATGATTCGACATCCACACATAAAAAACAGTAAATTTCATGCTATTCGCATACATATAAATGACGTTTCGTGTCGAATTTTGTTAAAGTATCGAAATATAACCGTGTGTTTTTGTTACAATTATGATACAATGATAACAAATAGATAACAAGAGAGGGATTTTCATTGAGTTCATACGGAAGCTTTATTGCACTTTTATGTTACATAGTAACTGTACTGCTTCTATATTTTATTGGCGATGCTGCAAATATTTCAGTTTTACAATTTCCAAAAGAAGAAGCATTCCAATTAGAATCAGAAAAACATACTGCACGATCCATTGTACCGCTACTGTTAGCTCTTCCTGTATATATCATCGTTTTATATAAAAGCAAAAAAGTGTAAAGGCTACCTATTTCATTCATTTCGGTGGTCTTTACACTTTTTTGTGATATCTATCCTATTTTAAACATCATTCCGTAATAAACACCCAGCTAGTCTTTTAAAATGAGAAATTCCCCTAGAAAAAATTCCACTCTCTGTCCAGTCACTCACTACCGAACTTACATAGATTATAAGTGTGAAGGGGGTGATGAGGATTATGTTTGGATCATTTGGATGCTGTGATAACTTTAGAGACTGTCATCATCATGAAAGAGAGTGCAGACATCATGAGAAAGAGAAAGAGAGAGAAGTAGTTAGACCACAACAACCAGCTGTATGTAACGTACTTGCTAGCATTTCAGTTGGAACAGAGCTTTCTCTATTAAGCGTTAAAGGTGTTGGATCTTTCAACAATGTAATTTTTGAAGGTTTCTGTAACGGTGTTGCTCTTTTCTCTGCTTTAGCTCGTAATGACAAAGATAACAAAGATAACAATAAAGACGATAAGCACAATCAAAACCGAAATACTTTTACTGGTATTTTACGTGTATGCCCAGCTGATATCGTTGCTGTCGCTATCTAATTTTGTTCCTTATCTTCAAGAGTAAGAAAATAAGTTTTACTTTTCTCATAGAAAAAACCTGAGACCGATTTCAAATCGACTCAGGTTTTTTTATTGATTATATACTTTTAACTAGTTCAACAACTTCTTCAGCAGTTGACATCATTAATGCTTTTTCTGCTAATGTTTCCATTTCTGCTTTTGACAACTTGCTTAGTTGTGTTCTTGCAGGAAGAATAGATGTTGCACTCATACTGAACTCATCTAAACCTAATCCTAATAATAATGGGATAGCAAGTGAATCGCCCGCCATCTCACCACACATACCAGCCCATTTGCCTTCTTTATGAGCAGCATCGATAACCATTTTTACAAGACGTAAAATAGATGGGTTATATGGTTGGTATAAGTAAGATACTTGTTCGTTCATACGGTCTGCAGCCATTGTGTATTGAATTAAGTCGTTTGTTCCGATAGAGAAGAAATCAACTTCTTTTGCGAATTGATCTGCTAATACTGCTGAAGCTGGGATTTCAACCATCATACCAACTTCAATAGAATCAGAAACAGTTGTACCCGCTTCTACAAGTTTTGCTTTCTCTTCTAATAAGATCGCTTTCGCTTGACGGAACTCATCAAGAGTTGCAATCATTGGGAACATAATTTTTAAGTTACCGTATACGCTAGCACGAAGTAATGCACGAAGTTGTGTACGGAACACATCTTGCTCATCAAGACATAAGCGAATTGCACGGTATCCTAAGAATGGGTTCATTTCTTTTGGTAAATGTAAGTATGGAAGCTCTTTATCTCCACCGATATCAAGTGTACGAACAACAACAGGTTGACCTTCTTTTACACCTTCAAGAACTGCTTTATACGCTTCGAACTGCTCTTCTTCTGTTGGAAGATTATCACGGCCCATGTATAAGAATTCTGTACGGTATAAACCAACGCCTTCTCCGCCATTATCGATAATACCTTGTACATCATTTGGTGTTCCGATATTTGCAACAAGCTCAACGTGATGTCCATCACTTGTTACAGTAGCTTGGTCTTTTAATTTTGCCCATTCAGCTTTTTGCTCTTCAAATTTCGCTTTCTTTTCTTCAAACGAGCGAAGAGTTTCTTCTGATGGATTAACAATTACTTCTCCATCTAAACCATCGATGATTACGATATCGCCGTTTTGGATTTTCTCCATAACAACTTTCGCACCAACAACAGCTGGAATTTCCATAGAGCGAGCCATAATTGCAGAGTGAGATGTACGTCCACCGATATCAGTTGTAAAACCTTTTGCATACTTACGGTTTAACTGAGCTGTATCAGATGGTGTTAAATCTTCAGCAATAATGATTACTTCTTCAGAAATTGTACCAGGATTTGAGAAGTTAATGCCTAGTAAATGTGCAAGAACACGTTTTGTTACGTCACGAATGTCCGCAGCACGTTCTTTCATATATTCGTTATCCATGTTTTCAAACATAGAAATAAACATTGATGCAACTTCATCCATTGCAAATTCAGCATTTACTTTTTCACTATTTACTTTATCTTTTACTGGGTTTACTAGTTCTGGATCATTTAACACTAATAAATGTGCTTCAAAGATCGCAGCTTTGTCAGCACCTAGCTCAGCAAAAGCGTGGTCCTTAATAGCTTCTAATTCAGTTTTTGCTTTCTCAAGCGCAGCTTCTAAGCGTGCAATTTCTGCAGCTTCGTTTGTAATTGATTTCTTTTCGATGTTAAATTCAGGATTTTCAAGTCTGAAAGCCTTTGCAATAGCAATCCCACTTGATGCAGCGATCCCTTGGATGTTAAGAGTCATTATTCTCCTAATCCTTCGTTTTTCATAGTTTCTTCGATAGCTGCTAGTGCTTGAGCTGCATCATCACCATTTGCAGTGATTTTAATTTCTGCGCCTTGTTGAATACCTAAAGACATAACGCCCATGATTGATTTTAAGTTAACGTTCTTTCCGTTATACTCTAAGTTAATGTCAGAACCAAATTTGCTTGCAGTGTTTACAAGTAGAGTTGCTGGACGAGCATGAATTCCTGAGTCGCTAGTTACTTTAAAGATTTTTTCCATGATAATTTATCTCCTTTAAATTACAGTATTTTTTAGTTGTATAGACGTGAGTACTACATCATCTATTGTATATAATAGGCGATGTTCGGTCAACCACATCGCCTATTATAATTATAAACATTTTGCGTCAAATTCCTACTGAATGTCAATAATAGCGTTTTCGCCCTTCTTAACATTTCCATCTTTTTTCAATTCGACTTGTTGCCCTTGTTGTAAATTCGTAAATACAATTGGTGTAATGATAGATGGTGCATTTTCTTTTACAAATGCAAGATCTACTTTTAATAATGGTTGTCCTTGTTTCACTTTGTCACCTTGCGCTACAAGTGCTTCAAAACCTTCACCATTTAATTTTACAGTATCAATACCGAAGTGGATTAAAATTTCTTTTCCACCTTCAGATTGAATACCAATTGCATGCTTTGTAGGGAATACGTTGACAATTTCACCATTAACTGGAGAAACTACTGTTCCTTCTGTTGGCTCAATTGCAAATCCATCTCCCATCATTTTTCCTGAGAATACTTGATCCGGCACTTCTGTAATTGGTAGGATTTTCCCTTCAATTGGTGAAACGATTGTTTCGTTTTCATCAACTTTCTGAGGAGCTTCTTCTACTTTTACAGGCTCTGCTTTTTCAACATGAGGTGTACGACCTGACATAATATCATGAATTTGTGATTTTAATGTGTCAGATTTCGGTCCAAAAATAGCTTGAATGTTATTTCCAACTTCAAGTACACCAGCTGCTCCAAGTTCTTTCAAGCGATCTTTATTTACATTCTTTTGTTCGTTAACTTGAACACGTAAACGAGTAATACAAGCGTCTAAAGAAGCAATGTTTTCTTTACCACCAAGTGCTACTAATACTTCACGAGGAAGTTCACCAGCTTCTGCTTTTCCTGCACCTTCATTCGCATTTGCAACTTCACGGCCAGGTGTTTTTAAATCCCATTTACGGATTGCAAATCGGAATCCGAAGTAGTAAATAACTGCTAGTACAAGACCAACAATAATTACCCACCACCATGCCGTACGGCCTGGTAGTACACCGAATAATAGGAAGTCGATTAAACCACCAGAGAATGTCATACCAATTTTAACACCTAAAATTTGCATTGTCATAAATGATAGACCAGCGAATACAGCGTGAATTCCGAATAATACTGGTGCTACGAATAAGAATGAAAATTCAAGTGGCTCTGTAATACCTGTTAAGAAAGATGTTAATGCAGCAGAACCTAAAATACCAGCTGCTAATTTTTTATTTTCTGGACGTGCTTCATGGTACATTGCTAAAGCTGCTGCTGGAAGACCGAACATCATGAACGGATACTTACCAGTTGTAAATGTACCTGCTGTTAATTCTACACCGTCTTTTAACTGTGCCATAAAGATTTTTTGGTCACCACGAATTAATTCGCCAGCCGCATTTGTATACTGACCGAATTCGAACCAGAACGGTGAATAGAAAATGTGATGTAATCCAAATGGAATTAATGAACGTTCAATTAAACCGAAAATAAATGCTGCTAACGTTCTATTTGCATCAATCATTTGATGTGAGAACGTGTTTAAGCCACCTTGAATGTATGGCCAAACGAAGCACATGATAATACCTACTATTAAAGAGAATGTTGCAGTTGCGATCGGTACGAAACGCTTACCTGCAAAGAAACCTAAGTATGATGGTAATTCAATGTTGAAGTATTTATTATAGCAATATGCCGCTACTATCCCGACGATAATACCACCAAACACTCCAGTTTGTAGCGTTGGAATTCCTAATACGTTTGCATACGCTGGATCTGCAAATCCAATTTTTACTGGGTCTGCTCCAGAACTTGTTACTTTCACTAGCTTATCTACTTCTAAGAACACACTCATCGTTTTGTTCATAATTAAGTAGCCAACGAACGCTGCTAAACCAGCTACTCCGTCTCCACCAGCTAAACCAATTGCTACCCCAACTGCAAATAATAATGCAAGGTTAGCGAAAATAATATCACCAGATTGTTCCATAATTTTTGCTACCATTACGAACCAATCTGCTTTTAATGCAGGAATAACATTTGTTAACTGTGGATTTTGAAATGCATTACCAAATCCAAGTAAAATACCTGCTGCCGGTAAAATCGCAACTGGAAGCATTAACGCTTTTCCGACTTTTTGAAGAACACCAAAGATCTTCTTAAACATGGAAACCCTTCCTCTCTTATCTATATTGATACCTTCCGACAAACGCCAAAAAGACATGAGGAAAAAAAGATAGAACGATAGCTATACAAAGGGTAGTATATCCCTTTCTCTAGCTTACATTCCTTACTTTTCTCCACTCATGCCTGATCGAATCAGTAACACGTGTCAAAAATAGGTTTACGTATAAGTTCACTATAATTAAGGCAAACGTTTTCGTTTTATACCTTAATGTGTTTGTCGAAATTTGTATAACTTTGCAATAGTTATTATACATAACTATTGTAAGCGATTCAATGATTTTTTTTAACGTTTTCATTTTCGACAAAAATATATGTCTTTTTACACATGCTCTGCCTTCACTAAGCGCTGCAGGTGCATCGTTAAATATATACTCTCTGCTTCATAAACAGGAAGTTGCAATTCTTTTTGCATAACCTTAACTAGCTTCCAAGCTAAATTATAACAGACAGGATATTCCGCCTTTAATAAATCAGCAAAACTTTGCGATTCCTCTACTTTTTCTCCTTTTTTCACCCTCTCAATAGCATATTGAAGATGACGAATAAGGCGTAAATAGTGAATACTTTCTTGGTCTAATGTAATTTGTAAGTTCGTCTCAATTAAAGATACAAGCTGTGCAATGAGACGGGAGTTTTGATTAACTGAAGATAAATCTGAATTTGTAAGTGAACTGTAAATATGGAGTGCAATAAACCCGATTTCTCCTTCTGGCAATGTAATTTGCAAACGAGAATTTAAAAGGTTTACAACACCTTCAGCAATTTTATATTCCTCTGGATAGAGCATTTTCGTTTCAACTAAAAAAGGATTATCAATTGTAAACCCTTGTTTTAAACGCTTAATTGCAAAAGAAATATGATCTGTTAAAGCGATATGAATATGTTCATTCAATGGAGATTTTGCTTTTTCTTGAATATAGAACATAATATCATTCATTAATTCAATTAATTTTTCACTCACATGTGGAACTAGCAGTTTGTATTGTTCACGATCACGTTCATTTTTTAGAACAAACATTTTTTCAATTTGTTCTTGCTCCAATACATCTTTCGCTTTTTTCCCAAATCCAATTCCTTTACCAATCACTACTACTTCCTCATGTTCAGGATGGCTAGCAATGATGACATTATTATTTAAAACTTTTTTAATTTCTAGATAATTACTCATATAACACCACCCTCGTACTTAAATAGCCTGCTTTTATGTTACAGAACATTCTTCTTTGTCGTCAATGTAAAACATCTACCATTTCATAAAAATTCATTTTTTAGACATGTTTATATATGATGCGTATAATGTAAGAGCAACTGTACATAGAAAGGAGATAACAACATGATTAAAATGTTTGTAAGTGATATCGACGGTACAATGATGCAACACGGAGGTTTAATTGACGAACAAGATATTGTAGCACTTCGTAGTCTTGCTGAACAAAATGTGATTCTTTGTTTCGCTTCTGGCCGACTTGATAATGAAATTGCAGACTTAATGAAAGCTGTAAATACAAATTTCCACCGCATTAGTGTGAATGGTGTTTTTGTATATACAAATGAAAATAAGCAGCTATTATCTGCAACTTTTGATTCCAGCATTCTTCCTGAATTGTTACACATGACGAATGAAGAGCCTTATTTCCGTTATGTTAGTGATGAACATAATTACTACATTGAAGAAAAAACACCGTTTATTCACGAACTTGAGCAACAAGTAACGATGACTTCTGTCGAAGAACCAAATTTATTACAGAAAATAGATGATACAATTTTCCCGAATAAAATTTCTGTCGGTGGAACAAAGGAGAGCTTGCAACTCCTTCAGAAAAAAATTGATGAAAAATTTCATGGAAAAGTTAGTACGTTCATTTCAGCAGAACAATGCTTAGATGTAATGCCACCTAATATTAGTAAAGGTTCTGCTATTTCTGTTTTATTAAAAGAGTTTCAATTACAACCAGAGGAAGTTGCTTGCATAGGGGATTCTTATAATGATATTCCAATGTTTGCTTTAACTCCTCACAGTTTTGCTATGGCTCAAGCAGATGACGCAGTAAAAGAACACGCTCACTATGTGGTAAATACAGTTAAAGATGCTGTTAACCACGTAATTGCTCATAATAAAAATACGACTCACTCCTTGTAAGGATGAGTCGTATTTTTTCTTTACATGTTAAACAATTTGACATTTACTGTACTTCACAAACTGAAATATATTATTTGTTACGTGCGATGTTTGTAATAAACTTATAACGATCTCCACGATAAATACATTTCACATACTCTAACGGTACTTCACCTTCTGAATATGACCATTGACGCATTACAAGCACTGGCGCCTTTTTAGGAATATGCAGATGTTCCGCTTCATTATCCGTTGCAATTGAAGCTTCGATTGATTGAGTAGCGCTAACAAGTTTGAAGCCCAGTTTTTTCTCTAAATGTTCATATAAAGATTGTTGCAATATTTCTTCGTTAATATCTTTTACAAGAGCTGGCGACAAATATGTCGTCTCAAAAGCAATCGGTTCATCGTCAGCTAAGCGAATACGCCTCACTTCATAAACCGACTCTCCCTCCTGTATTCTCAGCCGGTCTGCTATTTTCGCAGTAGCTGGAACTAGGCGGAAACTTAATAATTGACTACTTGGGTTCATCCCACGAGAAATCATATCTTCCGTGAATCCTGTCATTCCTTGCAATTTTTGTTCCACTTTCGGAAGTTGGACAAACGTACCGATTCCACGTTTCCGATATAAATAACCTTGTTCCACTAAATTATTAATCGCCTGTCTGATTGTCATACGACTCACTTCGAACTTATCGCAAAGTTCATTCTCAGATGGGATTTTATCTCCCGGCTTCCATTCGCCGTCCTCAATTAGCTGTTTCACCCACTCTTGAATCTGATAATAGATCGGAAATGGTGAATACTTGTCGATGTTCATCAGCAATCGCCTCACTGCATAAAGATAGAGCTTCTTGATCAGCGATTACGGTTACATTCGGATGACGTTGTAAAACTGTAGCAGGACACGCTTCACTATATGCACCTTGCAATAATTCTTTAACAGCTTCTGCCTTTTTAGAACCCATAGCAACAAGTAGAATTTGTTTCGCTTTCATAATGCTTCCAATTCCCATTGTAATTGCATGAGTTGGCACATCTTCTTCTTTTTCGAAGAAGCGAAGGTTTGCTTGGCGTGTAGATTCTGTTAATTCAACAATGTTTGTTGGAGAATTAAACGGTGTTCCTGGTTCGTTAAATCCGATGTGACCGTTTTCACCGATTCCAAGAATCTGTAGGTCAACTGGGTTAGCAGCTAGAATGCCCTCGTAACGTTTGCACTCTTCCTCTAAATCACTTGCCATCCCGTTTGGTACATAAGTTTGTTTAAATGGAAGATGATCAAACAACTGTTCTTGCATGAAATAGTGATAGCTGTTTTTATCTTCATGTGGTAAATTTACGTACTCATCTAAGTTTACAGTGGTTACACGGCTTGTATCAAGTTTATTTTTTCGCATTTCTGCATAAATACCTAATGGAGAGCTTCCTGTAGCCATTCCTAATGTTGGATTTTCTTTTGTTTTTACAACTTCTTCAATTAATTTATAACCTGCTTCTGCTAGTTCTTCTGGAGTTTTTACAACAAGAATATTCATTTCATTACTTCCCTTCCTTCATATGAATTCCTAAACGAACCGTATCATATACATGTAAATCTTCATTCATCACAACAAAGTCTGCATCTTTTCCTACCGCTAATGCACCTTTATTATTTAATCCAAACTCTTCTGCTTGGTTCACTGATGTCATTAGTACTGCATCTTCGATTGAACAACCTGTAAATTCAATTACATTTCGGAAAGCTTGATCCATTTTTAGAATACTACCAGCTAACGTTCCATCTTCTAATCGAGCACTACCATCTTTTACATGTACTGGCTGTCCGCCAAGCTCATATAATCCATCTTCAAGACCTTTTGCACGCATTGCATCAGTAATAACACTTACTTTTTTCGGCCCTTTTAATTTATATGCTAATTTCACCATATCCGGGTGAATGTGAATACCATCTGTAATTACTTCAACCATTACATCTGGATTTAATAACACATGACCAACAACTCCTGGTTCACGGTGATGTAATCCACGCATTTGATTGTATAAATGCGTTGCATGTGTAATGTTTCTATTTTTTAGTTGCGCATCAATTGCATCGGTATGTCCCATTGTGCCAACAACACCAGTTTCAGCAAGATATTGCTCAAACTGTAACGCACCTTCTTCTTCAGGTGCATATGTTACTAATTTAATTAAATTTCCACTTGCTTCCTGCCATTGTTTAAATTGTTCAATATTCGCAGGAACAATATGTTCAAGTGGTTGTGCACCTGCACGTTTCTTTGAAACATACGGTCCTTCTAAGTGAATATATTCGAAATGTGCTCCTTTTTCTTTCGCTTCCTTCGCAGCATGTAGTGCTGCTTCGATTGCTTCTGGAGCTTGTGTCATTGTTGTTGGGAAGTAAGTTGTAACTCCTTCTTTTAACATTTCTTTACCTAGAGTTACTAACCCATCGCTATTTGCATCCATCGCATCAATATCGTATCCACCATGAATATGAACATCAATCATACCTGGAATCACAATTTTCCCTGCCGCATCTAAAACCGCTTCATTTTCTTGTGATACATATTGAGCCATCAAACCAATTTCTTTAATTGTTTCTGTGTAACGAATAAATCCGTTTTCCACTACTTCTTGACCTGTATAAATTTTGGCATTGATGACAACTTGCGTTTTCATTTTCATCGATCCTTTCCCATGAAATACCTACTTGTTATTATTACCTTATTCGCCTAATTCCATCTTAATATATGCACGAGTAGTTGTCTATACATTCTAATGAAATTTCCTCTTTGTTTAACAAAAAGGAAACTTAGTACGTCTCTCGCAATTATAATATATGTTATTCATTTTTTCCAAAAAGGAACAGTAGCATCTATTGTATGAATCACTTAAGTAATGGCATTAATCCGCTAGACCCAATTGTAATATGTTCGCCGTCTGTTTCCATTTCTACTGTACGCTTATTTGTTCCATACATCATTATACCATGCTGTTTTAATCGTCTCACTACACTTTGATGCGGATGTCCATACGGATTTTTGCTACCATAAGAAAGAATCGCGAACTGTGGTTCTACCTTCTTTATAAACCTTTCACTTGTTGAAGTGTACGAGCCATGATGTCCCACCTTTAACACATCTGCATGTACATCAAATTGCTTTAATATTTCAGTTTCCGTTCGCACATCAGCATCACCCATTAGTAAAAAATCTGCCTTACCATACCGAATCTTTAATACAATTGAAGATTCATTATTTTCATCTTTGGACTTCCCATTGTTTAATACTTGTATGGAAACATGCGGATCTAGCGGTATGTATTGTCCCTCTTTTACTGAAATGAAAGGGATTCCCCTTTTCTTTATATGATTTCGATACGTATGATAAGTAAGAGAACTATATGTTTTTCCACTATCTAATATAAGTGATACCGGCATCTGCTCTACAATCGGAATGAGTCCTCCAATGTGATCCATATCCGGATGAGTACTGACGATAGCATCTAAATGGTTAATTCCTTTTTCAATTAGTTTTTGGATAACAACCTCACCAGCTTCATAAGGCCCTCCATCAATTAACATCGTTTGTCCATTTGGCAATATAATAAGTGTTGCATCACCTTGTCCAACTTTTAAGAAACTCACTTTCATTTTACCAAAATGTTGCCGCTGCATATGTAAAGGAGACGCGGTATGAATAGACATCATATACCTTTTGGCAGATGCACTATTTAAAGAAAAGCATAACAAAACTGAAACTAATAATAAAACACTTCGTATACCTCTCATAACTCGTCTCCTTTTTTCAATTAGTATGGCACGGTATATAATTGATATACAAAAAAGCTTAGCAAAATGCTAAGCTTTTATTTCGATATCTCTTGTAAAGAACCGAAAAATAAATCCGCTTCATTCATTTGTTCGTTTTCTTCAGAAAGCGGAGGTAAATCATCTAATGTTTTTAATCCAAATGTGTCTAAAAATTCTTTTGTCGTTCCATATAAAATCGGACGCCCAGGTCCTTCTGCTCTTCCCATTTCTTTTATAAGTAAGTGTGATACTAACGTTTGTAACGCCTTATCGGTTTTTACCCCTCTAATCTCTTCCATTTCTGTTCTTGTAATGGGTTGACGATATGCAACAATTGCTAACGTTTCTAGCGCAGCCTGAGAGAGTGAAGCAGCTGTTGGGATATCTATTAGTTTTTGATAGTACGACGCATGTTCTTTCTTTGTAGCAAAACGATATACTTTTGCATACTGTACAATTTGCAAACCTCGGTGTGCACCTTCACATTCTTTTTGCATTTCTTCTAAAATATCGATTACTTCGTTTCCTTCAATTTCAAGGACTTTTGCTATTTGTTCAGGAGAAATCCCTTCATCACCAGAAACAAATAAAAGCCCTTCAATGATTGATTTCTGTTCTGTTCTATCCATCTTACGAGCTCCTTCCTCCTATTTTCTCCATAAAAATACACATCAAAAAACCGAATCACAATCAATGCGTTCGGTTCAATATTTTTTCTCTTGTTCCAAACGATACATTCAAACCTAGCATGAGATATACTATTTCTATCCCATTTTCCATACTAACTCTATGCAGATTTAGTATAGCTTGATACGAAAATTTCATCAAAATTATGTTCTTGTTCAATTACGATTTGTTGATTTTTCATAAGCTCAAGAACCGCTAAAAATGTTACAACCATGATTTCCCGTTCATCATCAACAAACAAATCATAAAAACTTTGACGACCACCTTGTAGTTCTAACAGCTTTAAAATATCCGTCATACGCTGTTCAATTGGTATTTCTTGACGAGTAATACGTGTTGTCACAGGTTTCTTTGCTTTTTTACGGCGCATTAATTTTTGAAATGCCGCTAGCATATCATATAACGTAACATCAAGAGGCAAGCTTGTCTCCTCTTCTTGTTGCAACGATGTAAAATCAATTGGCGGACGTGTATATAGCTGTGCTCTTTCTTGTTCTCTTTCTTTTAGTTCAGTAGCAACTTGCTTATATTTCTTATATTCAATTAACCTCTCCATCAATTCTTGACGAGGATCATCTATAAAGTCATCACCGTTATCAAGTACATCTTCTTCATGTTTCGGCAACAACATTTTACTTTTAATTTGTAATAACGTTGCAGCCATTACTAAATACTCACTTGCAACATCTAATTGTAGTTCTTTCATCGTATGAACATAAGATAAATATTGCTCTGTAATTTCCGCTACAGGAATATTATATATATCAATTTCATAACGATGTATTAAATGTAACAATAAATCTAAAGGCCCTTCAAAAGCCTCTACTTTAAAATTATACTGCACAAAGCATCCCACCACATTTTTTCTATAACAACATAAGTATAGAGCATACTCATGTTCTATCCAACCTTTTTAAGAAATTTAATTAAAAATAGACCTATGCCTATGGCATCATGCCCACCACTTCATATGATAACAGTGTAGTAAGAACAATGTAGGAGGTCAAAAAACTATGGGTCACGTTGATTGTGGTTTTAGCGGTGGGTTCGCATTACTTGTTGTATTGTTTATTTTACTCATTATTGTAGGGGCAGCTTGCTTCTGCTAATATGAACAATAAACGACTAGGGAGAAATTCCCTAGTCGTTTATTGTTCATATTTCTATGATAAACTTATACTTATAACCGTTAGATAGGGGCGAAGAAAATGTATCCTACGGAATACATACAGTTTTTAATTCATTTTCACGGAGATTATGATTATTTTGAATGCCACGAAATACTGGAAGAATATTGGAAAACAAAACCGAGAGGAAATCGGGATCATTATTTAGTCGGCCTCATTCAAATTGCAGTTTCTTTATATCATCACAGACGCTCTAACTGGAATGGCGCAGAGAAGATGATGAAAAGCGCCATAACGATTTTAGAAAAAAACAGTGCACATTTACTTCGTTTAGGAATAAATGAGGCACAACTTCTGTTCTTACTCAAAGATAAATTGCAATCTATCCAGAAAAAAGAAAGTTTTACACCGTTATTTTTACCATTGTCGGATACAACATTAGAAAAGTACTGCATAGAATTATGTCAGAAACAAAACCTTCCTTGGAAAGACGTGAATGCTACTTCTAATGAATTTATAATACATAAGCACACATTACGTGATCGAACAGAAGTCATCGCTGAACGAAACGAACAATTACAAAAAAGAAAGCAGAGATAATAAACTACTTATCTCTGCTTTCACGAATGTATATTTTGTTCAAGCTCTTTACACTTTTTGCAAAAACTTGCTGTTTGCTCATTTCCGCAAATTGTAAATTCAAGAAATTTACTCTTTAACTCTTGAACCATCTTCGTCCCAATACCCATATGACGGTGAGATGGATTCACACTCAAATGCTGAATTTCCAAAACTTGATTCTCTTTTTTTACAATCCCCATTATCCCAACAAAATCTTCGTTTTGTTTCCACAAATACAATTGCCAATCATCCTTTGCTTCATAATCTTTCATAGTCAATTGTAATGTTTTCACATCTTTTTCAGTTGGCATAAATGAAAGAAGCCCCATTGCAATCTTTTCATAACTTTTTTTAAAACGAATTAACATAACCCTTATCCCTTCTTACAAAAGTTACAAACTATTAAATCCCCTCAATCACTCTTTTCATATCACATTCATTTTACAATATTTTCAACAGAGTGAGAAGAGCTTAAAACAACTTGATAATCATACAAAGCGAAAAGAAGAAAGTCAAATATACGTTTCATTACTATTTTTGTTAAGTAGATAAAAGAAGAAACACTGTTATATGAAAGTGAAAAGAAACATCCACCGCTCATTATCACTTCACTATTCATCACCTTAGAGCAGATGAATTCTAGCAAAATGAATGTAATAAACAACTTTTATTGAAATGTGTAATCTAATGTATTCTATGTAATTTGTTAATATTTTGTTCTCATAAGCGACTTATTTTCACTACAATCACATTACTACTTGTATCATGTACCGTAAACGAAATACCCATTCCTATTAAAAAAAGAGAGCAATAGCTCTCTTTTCTCATTCACTTATTCTTCCCAAACTTTAACTTCTTTCATTACATCACCTTGACGCATGTTTAATACTGTTTCAATACCGCTTGTTACTTTACCGAATACAGTATGTACACCATCTAAGTGTGGCTGTGGCTCATGAACGATAAAGAATTGGCTACCGCCTGTGTTACGGCCAGCATGAGCCATAGAAAGTGATCCTACAAGGTGTCTATGAGGATTTCCATCAGTTTCACATGGGATAGAGTAACCTGGGCCACCCGCACCTGTTCCTGTTGGGTCTCCACCTTGGCTTACGAAGCCAGGAATAACGCGGTGGAATGTCACACCATCATAAAATCCTTGCTCTGCTAGTTTTTTAAAGTTTTCTACTGTTTTTGGTGCCTCTTCTGGGAAAAATTCCAAATCGATTTTTTCACCATTTTCCATTACTATGTATCCTAAAGTTTTCATACGTATATGTCTCCTTTCAACTATCTCAGCACTATATTACCACATTCATGACTAGAAACAAAAAGAATCCGACAATCTACATACTTCTTTTTTGAAATGTGGAAAAAGCTAGGTGACAAATAAGAAATATATACTATAATAACTGTGTTGCCCGAAAATTTTAGAAAGAGAAAGGGAGCGATTTTTCGTGAAAACGAAATTACTAGCTCTGCTATTAGCTGTAGCAGTATTTATTATGCCAACAGCTTCGTTTGCAGACATCATCGAAGGAGAATCAATTGTTACACTAGGAGAAAACTTGTCTGAACAACAAAAACAAGATCTGTTAAAAGAAATGAAAGCACCAAAAGATGCTACAATTATTACTGTGTCTAATGCGGAAGAACATAAATTTCTAGAAGGGATTGTTCCAAAAGCGCAAATTGGTACGAGAGCAATTTCCTCTTCTATGATCACATACACAAAGCCAGGTTCTGGTCTCATTGTACGTTCAAAAAACATTAATTCAATAACAGATGCAATGTACACAAACGCACTTATTACAGCAGGTGTGAAAGATGCAGAAATTCAAATTACTGCACCATTTAAAGTTTCTGGAACTGCTGCTTTAACTGGTTTAATGAAAGCCTATGAAACAACATCAAACAAAGCAATTCCTGAGGAAGTAAAAAAAGTAGCCAATGAAGAAATGGTGCAAACATCCCAGCTCGGCGATAAAATTGGTGAAGAAAAAGCAGTTCAACTTGTTGCGAAAATTAAAGAAGAAATTGCCAAAGAGCAGCCAAAAACGACTGAAGATTTACGTTCATTAATTAAAAAAATTGCGGATCAACTTGGTATTACATTAACGGATGAACAGTTAGATAACTTAGTTGCTCTATTTGATAAAATGAAAAATCTTAACATTGATTGGAATCAAGTTGGCAGTCAGTTAAATAAAGCAAAAGAACACGTTTCTGCCTTTTTAGGATCTGAAGAAGGGCAAAGTTTCCTAGATAAAGTGAAAGATTTCTTCTCAAGTATCATTGATTTTGTTAAATCGTTATTCAAGTAAAAAGAAGCTCGCTAGTAGCGAGCTTCTTTTTTATACAAGTAACGGCAATTTCATAATAGCTTCTTCAACCGAACGAACAATATGATTCGCTTTCTCCTTCACATATGGATGAGCATGGTGCAGAGTAAATGAATGCGGGGTTACTTCAAACATAGAAATATCATTGAAAGAATCTCCAATGCATGCAACTTCATTTGCTTCAATTTGCAAATGTTCCATTAGTCGTCTTAAAGCACTCCCTTTACTTACTCCCCTTGGCATAATGTCAACATAGCGTTTACCAGACATAAAAACTTCCGCTTCGTTCTGAAATGTATCTCGTAATTCTTGATCTAATGCTTCAATTGTCTCTTCTTCCCCAAAAACAAACAATTTCGCAGGATGTACAGTTTTACCAAATTCCTCTTCTAACGCTTCAATTTCAGCGATATGCACGCCCATATACGCTTCAAAATTATGGTGATGTTCATTCTTCCTTTTTGTATATCGCTGCTCATTTGCACAAACAATATCCGCTAGTCCTTTTTTATGTATATATCGATATATTTCCTGGGCAACCGTATTTTCAAAACTCGATTCATAAAATAAATTCCCATCCGGAAGTAACATTGTCGCTCCATTTAAGCCAGTTGTGTAATATGGGAATGCAAACCTATTTACGACTTCATCAATTCGATGAGTAAAGCGGCCTGAGGCAAAACAAATATTTGTCCCTTTTTCAGCTAACCAACAAATTGCACGTTCATCTTCTTTTTGCATATGATTTACATTGTAAACGAGCGTGTCGTCTAAATCACTTACAAATAATTTAATCATGTCCTCTTCCCCTTCCATACACAATATCTACTCTAAGTGTACACAAAAAATGTTTGATTTTTGTTAAAAAACAATAAATTTTTGCTAAAAAAATAAACGGGTGTATAATCCCGTTTATTTTTGTCTTTTTACATTTTGAGGTCTTACAATACTTGGTCGTACTTTTAAACTAGACATCGTCGGACGGAGTAGAATTTTTGTTAATGCGCCCCAATCAAATGGTAAAAACGGCCATAAATAAGGGGTTTGCAAACTTTTTATAGACGTTAAAAATAAAATCAATATCGTCATACCAATTACAAATCCCATCTCATGAAAGAGACCTGTCAAAATAATAACAAACAATTTTCCAACCTTATTTCCAAGTCCTAATTCATAACTCGGTGTTGCATATGCCCCGATCATAGAAACTGCTACATACAAAATAACTTCTGGTACAAACAAACCTACATCAATTGCTATTTGACCAATTAATATGGCAGAAATTAATCCTGCTGCAGATGATAACGGCGTTGGAGTATGAATGGCTGCCATCCTTAAAAATTCAAGCCCTACTTCTGCCATTATCACCTGTAATAAAATTGGTAAATGTGTCATCTTAGTCGGTCCAATAAAAGCAAGATTTTCTGGTAAAAGAGTTGGATCAAATACAAACACTAACCAAAACGGTAGTAAAAACAAGGAGAATAAGACACCTAAAAAGCGTACCCAACGTAAAAATGTTCCGACAGCTGGATTTTGTCTAAACTCTTCTGCATGCTGTAAATGATGAAAATATGTTGTTGGCGTAATCATAGCACTCGGTGATGTATCAACTAGTACTAGAACATGTCCTTCTAATAAATGATTTGCTGCTACATCCGGTCTTTCTGTATATCGAATAAGCGGGAATGGGTTATAGCTTTGCTTTACAACAAATTCTTCCACTGTTTTATCCGCCATCGTAATGCCATCGACATCGATGTTATTTAATTCTTGTTTTATAATCTTTACTAAATCTGGATTTGCAACATCTTGTACATATGTAATACAAATATCCGTTTGCGATCGATCCCCTACTCGAATAATTTCATTTCGAAGACGTGGATCTCGAATTCTTCTACGAATTAACGCTGTATTTACAACGATATTTTCAACAAATCCATCTCTCGCACCGCGTACTACTTTTTCAGTATCTGGCTCTGTCGGTGTTCGTCCTGGGTAGCTACGAACATCTATCGCAAACGCTTCTGTTTCGCCTTCCACAAATATAATAATAAGCCCTGATAACGCTTGAACCATTACTTCATCCATCGTTTTCACTTTACTTACTTGCTGATGAATTAAACGATTCTCTAAAAGCTTTACTGTATCTTCTTCAACATCCCTTATTTCATTCGTATCCACAGCTTCTTCTAAAATAGGAATAATATAATTCGTATCACAAAGTCCATTTACGAATAACACAGCAATTTCTTTATTCAAAATTTGAAATTTACGAATACCAACATCAAATGTAACGCCTAATCCAACCGTTTGTTTTAAATAATTTTCATTGTCACTTATGAAAGTTGAAATAGGGATATCTATTTTTTTAGGCTTCGTCATAAAACCCACTCCTTTCCAAAATTAACTGAATTGCTTTTTTCGTAATTGGTGAGCCTCTCTCCCATTCATCATTTCCACACATCTTACCAATATCACCAATTCCAACAATGACAGGAACATTCAAATCATCTAAACAATAAATTGTATCTCCACTAATTCTGCCAATTTCACCATCTGGGAGTCCAAACTTATCAACGCCATATTCCGTTAAATTCCCGTTTCGATCCACGCTTACATCTACACGTGCCCATTCCCAATGATGTGTATTAGACGCTACCGCTAAAATCCCAAGTACATCAATTTGTTTATGCGTGGCTACATATTTTAAAGCTTTTTCACCAGATCCTTCTCCAATAAATCCACTGTCATCAAACATGACAAATACAGGGTCATATGGCGTTTGCATAATAAGCTCAACAACTTTCTTCCCTGTCAATTTGGTTGGATTGCTTTGTGATGCTGAAATACACCTTCCCCCAAATTCCTTCGTTAAAAGCTCAATTGTTCGCTTTGCATATTCATCTCCATCTGTGACCAAAACAACCCTTCGTCTCATTTGATTTATCCTTTCGGTTTACATATAAGTGCTATAAAAAATGAAAATAATATTGCTGCAGAAATACCTGCAGATGTTAAACTAAACATACCCATACCAATCCCTATATATCCATGTTTTTCTGCCGCATGCATTGCCCCGTGTAATAGGGAATGTCCAAAACTTGTAATAGGAACTGTCGCCCCAGCACCAGCAAACTTTATAAGCTTATCGTACAATCCAAATCCATCTAAAACTGCTCCTATCACCACAAAGGTAGCCATTAAATGAGCTGGTGTTAACTTTGCAAAATCTAACAATACTTGTCCAACTAGACAAATAGCGCCTCCTACAAGAAATGCATATATAAAATCCACAATTCACTCTCCCTTCACTCTCTCAAATACGACACCATGTGCAATTGTTGGAATTGTTTCTTTCTGCTGCATCATCATCGGGCTTAATAACGCGCCAGTAGCAACGACAAAAATTCGTTGTAAATTCCCTTTTTGCATCTCGCTTAATAAATGACCATATGTGACAACAGCTGAACAAGCACAACCACTACCACCTGCAAATACTTCTTCTTGACCCGAATCATAAATCATTAATCCGCAATCATTATATATATGCCCAATATCATAACCTTCTTCCAGTAACAGTTGTTTCGCGATCGGTGTCCCAATAGCAGATAAATCACCGGTAACAATCACATCATAATCATTGGCACTTCTCTTCAAATCTTCAAAATGCTGCTGAATTGTATGAGCTGCAGCCGGCGCCATCGCCGATCCCATATCTAAAGGGTTCGCAATTCCTAAATCTTGTACTTTTCCAATCGTAGCCGACGTAATTTTAATGGCACTTTTTTCTTTACTAATTAATATGGATCCCGCACCTGTAACAGTGGAATTTGCTGTTCCTGGTTTTTGTCCCCCATACTCTGTTGGATAACGAAACTGTCTTTCAGCTGTTGCATTATGACTACTTACCGTCGCTAAAACACGATTTGCGAATCCACCATCTATAAAGGCTGATCCGACCGCTAAAGTCTCCATCGAGGTCGCACAAGCACTAAACATGCCTAAAAAGGGAATTCCCCACTTACGCGCAACGTAATTTGCTGTTACTGTTTGATTTAATAAGTCACCCGCTAAAAAGAAATCAATTTGTGATGTTTCTACATTTGCTTTTTGCATGACTTGTTGAATAGAATCTGACATTAATCTTCGTTCCGCAAGCTCCCAGTTTTCCTCTCCGCAATGTAAATCATCATATGAAATATCAAATTCCTTTCCAAGAGGGCCTTCAGCTTCTTTTGGACCGACGGCAGTACCGGTTGCATTCACATAAATATCATTTTGAAATACCCACGTTTGTTTTCCTGTCAACCTCATACTAGCCCCTCCTTTAAGACATAAAAATTTTAAAAGTATATCTTATTAACCCAATAATGTACGCCCCGACAACACCAAAAACGATTACACTTCCCGCTAGCTTAAACATGTTTGTAGCAACCCCAAGTACAATTCCTTCACTCTTATGCTCTAGCGCAGCACTTGCCATAGAATTCGCAAATCCCGTAACAGGTACGGCCGAACCTGCTCCAGCAAATTGACCGATTTTATCATATACACCACAACCTGTTAAAATCGCCGATAATAGTACAAGAGTTGCGACTGTTGGATTTCCTGCCTCTTGTTCACTAAAATGAAAATAATGTATATAAAATTTCATCAATACTTCTCCGATTGTACAAATGAATCCACCTACAAAAAATGCCTTAACACAATTTATAAAATAATTTGGCTTCGGATGGTACTCCTTCACTTTATTTACGTAATCGTCCTTTAGTTTTCGCCCTGTCATTTATATATTGCCTCCTACTTTACGAAATAAATCCAGTGAAACAACGAGCCTATTACTTTTCCAAGTACAAGAGCAACGAGTAAAACAACAATCTTCCCCTCTACCCCTACTCGTTTCGCTAAAATAGGTAGAACATTTAACACTTCCGTTAATGCGGCAGCGAGCATTCCAATGAATGTGCCACAAAATATTCCTAATATAACAAGCCAATATTGCGATGTTTGAAATGTAATATTTTTCAAACTACACCAAGCTCCTGTTAATGTACCTGCAATAACTGCCCACTCAAAATATTGAATGTGCTTTCCACTTCTCGTTAATTGAGCTAGACGAGGGATTATACCAAGTACAGCTAAAAACGCAACATATCCGCTACCTACAGCAATTCCTCCTGCTAAAGCAATTAAAATAACGAATCCAGACTCAATCATCGGTAAGTTGTTTCATATTATCCTTGTTTTCATGAACAATTACATATTGGTCAAGTGATTGCTGGTATTGGAACATCTCCACTTCTAACGGACTCGGCTCTTCATTAATACGCTTTTGAAATACATGATTAAAAAATAAAACCATGCCTAGCCCAAGACCTAATGAATAAGGAATTTGAAATAAAAGTGGTTGCGCCTTAAATTCTCCCGTAATCATGTAATATAACCGTTGGTGCACTTGTTGCATGCTTACATCTTCATGAAAATATATAATGGCAAGGGCTGCTCCAATGAAAAGTAACAACCATACAAGTCCGAAAAAAATCGGATGTACTTTCTTTTTTTCATATATAATTTCAACAAGAGTTTGTCCAGAACCGAGTAAATTAATTTGTATATGAGCGGTTTTTCGCCTAATAATCTCAATTATTTTCATAACATCAATTACAACATGCGTTTTATCACGCGCTGTAATTTTATAAATTACCTCATCCTGTAACGACTGAACTACTGCAGCATCTCCGGCAAGTTGAGCAACATCTCCCAGCTTTACTTCATACGTAGGAGAAACTTTTAATCGATTACGCATTTTAATATAAATTGTTTGTTCCAATTTCCATTCACCTCTTCACTCTTCCTCGTAGTTGTAGTATGGTTATTCAATTTTTTTCTAATACAATTTTTTCATAAAAAAACATCTGTACCATTTCGGTACAGATGTTTTTTAGTTTATGCTTTTTTCTTAAATAAATTTGCAATGCTTAATGCGAGCCCTCCCCAAATGACTACTATTCCAATAACCATCATCATAATCGCTGATCCACTCATTATGAAACACCTCGATCTTTCCATTCTTTTTCAAGCTTAGCAGAATCTGAATGTATTTGTGCATTCCATTTCTTTAAACTAATGATTAGCGCAATGATAAGGAACGCTGCTGCAATTGACCAACCATATGTTACGACAAACTCCGTTGAGTAACCTCCATAGTTCTTTTTAATATTTTGGATTGTACCATCAATTAACATGTACCCTAACATAAGCGGAGTAATAACGAGTAAACTCACCCTCCAAAACGTCCCTAACTTAATATCAGATACGAAGTTTGCGTGATTTTGATAAACTGGTAAACGACGTAAAATGAGTCCTATCGTAACTACTTCCGCTAGAGCAATCGTAATTAATCCGAAGTTATTAGCGAAGTAATCCACAACATCTAGGAACATAAGCCCGCCACGTGTCGCAAAAACGAGAGAAACGAGTACGAGAAGCGTCCCCATAATTCCAATTGTTTTCTGGCGACTTAAGCTGAACTTTTCAGATACAGCAGCAAAACATACTTCCGCAAGCGAGATGAGGGATGTAATTCCGGCAACCGTTAATGATAAGAAAAATAATACGCCAAATAAAGGTGACATCGGTAATTCATTAATAATTTGCGGGAATACTACGAACGCAAGCCCTACACCAGCACTTGCCACTTTATCAACTGGTACTCCCATATTATTTGCCATAAATCCAAGAGCCGCAAAGACCCCAATCCCTGCTAATAATTCAAATCCTGAGTTTGCAAATCCAGTAATAAAAGCGTTATTTGTTGTATCTGAGTTTTTCGGTAAATAACTAGAATACGTAATCATAATTCCAAATGCTAAAGATAAGCTAAAGAAGATTTGACCGTAAGCAGCAAGCCATACTTTTCCGTCAAAAATACGACTCCAATCTGGTTTAAAGAATGCATCTAATCCTTGCATCGCACCTTCCATCGTCACTGCACGAACTACGATAATAAGGAACATAACAACTAGTAAAGGGATGAAAATACGGTTCACAACTTCGATTCCTTTTTTAACTCCTTTAAAAGCAACACCAAGCACAATAATCCAAACGAGAGCTAGTGGAATTAATACTTCCGGTACGAGCCCTCCAAACTGTCCCGGTTTATCTGCAACATGTAAATACTCTTTAAATAAAAATGATTCCGTGTCTTTCCCCCATGCGCCAGTAATTGCAAAATACGTATAAGAAATAGACCAAGCAATAATTACTGCATAATATGTTGAAACGATAAACGTTACACACATTTGCCACCATCCGATGAATTCAGCACGCGGATGAATACGAAAGAACGTAAGTGGCGCTGAACCACGGTGACGATGCCCAAGAGCAAATTCAAACGCCAATAATGAAATACCAGTCGTTAATAATGCGAATAAGTACGGTAAAAAGAATGCGCCTCCTCCATTTTCATACGCCGTATAAGGAAAACGCCATATGTTTCCTAATCCAACGGCAGAGCCGACCGCTGCAAAAATGAATCCAGCCCTCGTTCCCCATTGTTGCCTCGTTTCCATATTTCCTTCCCCCTTTGTGACAAGTTCATAATTGGATTATATTTTAAATTTACTAAATTATCAATAAATTCTGTTAATTTTAAGAAAGTTTACAATCTCCTCCTATTAAAGTCATAAAAAAAGATCGAATAGATAACTATTCATCTATTCGATCTTTCATCTGTTTTAATATTTTCTTTTCAAGTCTTGAAACTTGCACTTGAGAAATCCCTATTCGCTCTGCTACTTCTGATTGAGTTTGGTCTTTATAATAGCGTAAATATACAATTAAACGCTCTCTCTCATCTAATTCTCTAATTGCTTCTTTTAAAGCAATTTTATCAAACCATTTCGTTTCAGATTGATCTGCAATTTGATCTAAAATAGTAATTGGATCTCCGTCGTTTTCATACACCGTTTCATGTATGGATGAAGGGGCACGACTCGCTTCTTGCGCCAGAACCACTTCCTCTGGCGTTAGTTCTAACGCTTCAGCTACTTCATTAATCGTTGGAGCCCTTCCGAATTCTTTCGAAAGCTCATCTCTCATCTTTCGAATTTTGTTTCCTGTTTCTTTTAAAGACCTACTTACTTTCACTGATCCATCATCACGTAAAAATCGTTGTATTTCGCCAATAATCATGGGAACTGCATATGTTGAAAATTTCACGTCGAAAGATAAATCAAATTTATCTACCGATTTTAAGAGTCCAATACATCCAATTTGAAACAAATCGTCTGGTTCGTATCCGCGATTAAGAAAACGTTGCACAACCGACCATACGAGACGCATATTACTTTGAACAATTGTATCTCTTGCTTGTTGATCTCCATCTTGACTTTTTTGAATTAACGCTTTTAGCTCGTGGTCCTTTAACTGAGGTTTCTTCTTCTCATTTTTGACCTCTATGTCCATAGGCTATTCTCCTTAATTGCATAGAGCGTTACTATTTGATAAGTATTTTGTCAAATGGATTGTTGTCCCGAAAGATTCGTTTGAAATAACTTCTACTTCATCCATAAAATTTTCCATGATAGTAAATCCCATTCCGGAACGCTCTAATTCAGGTTTAGTTGTAAAAAGGGGTTGTCTCGCTTCATCTAAATTAAAGATGCCAATCCCTTCATCTCGAATCGTGAGTTTCACCATTGCTTCTTCCAAAATTACAGAAATATAAACAACACCTTCTGCATTTCCTTCGTACCCATGAATAATTGCATTCGTAACCGCTTCTGACACAACTGTTTTAATCTCTGTAAGTTCTTCCATCGTAGGATCTAGTTGTGCAATGAAAGCAGCTACTGTAACGCGAGCGAACGATTCATTTTGACTTAATGCTGAAAATTGAAGGTTCATTTCATTTCTCATTTATGCCACCCCCAACGTCGCGAGCGCATGCGCTTCACTTTCTTCTAAGCGAACAATTTTAAATAAGCCCGACATTTCAAATAAACGTTTAACAGGCGGTGAAATTGCACAAACAACCATCTCTCCACCTAATCCCTTTACATGCTTATATCGGCCTAATATAACACCTAAACCAGAACTATCCATAAACGATAAGTTCTCTAGGCTCAAAACAATATGATGAACACCATGTGTCTCAATCATATCTGTTACTTTCGTTCGCAACTCTTCAGCAGTATGATGATCTAATTCACCCGCTAGCCTCACACATAGGACGTCACGTTTTACTTCTAATTGCATGGAAAGACTCACACGATTTCCTCCTTATGCTCAAACTTTACTCATTTACATACATAAAGATTTTCGTGATACAACATAAGAATCCTTCCTACTGACAAAAGAAGAACTATTTCGCCATAAAGTGAAACCATTCAGCAATTATTTACTTACATACGAATAGAAAAGCGGCAAAATGTTTGCCGCTATTTTGATGTTGAAAACATCCCAAAACTTCTTTTAAATAACTCCCACCAGCTCGCTGCAGCAACATCTTCTTTTGCTACAATTGTTTGTTTTAATAAAACATCTTGATCTTTTTTTATAACAAGTGTACCAAGCGCATCGCCCTTTTTAATCGGCGCTTTCACTTTCTTTTCAGCAATTACTTCTTGCTTTACCTTGTCCATATTTTCGCCCTTCTTCATAAGAAGAGATACATTGTCTGACGCAACTAAATCTATTTTTTCTTTCTTCCCTTTTCCTACTTGGACAGTCTTAATTTTTTCGCCTCGTGTATACAATTTCTTTGTCATATATTGACCAAATGCGTAGTCAAGAAGCTTCGTTACTTGATTGTTCCGTTCTTTTGATGTAGGTGCTCCCATAACAACTGAAATAACACGCATCCCATTCTTTTCAGCCGACGCTGTTAAACAATATTTTGCTTCTGTCGTAAAGCCCGTTTTTACACCATCTACTCCAGGATAAAAACGCACTAACTTATTCGTATTAACGAGCCAAAACTTCTTATCCGTATCTTCACGTAAATAGTCTTCGTATTTTCCTGTGTATTTGCGAATAAGTGGGTACTTCATCAATTCTTTCGCCATTATAGCCATATCATTTGCTGTGGAATAATGGTCTTTAGCCGGAAGACCTGTTGGATTTTGAAAATGAGTATTTTTCAGTCCTAAATCTTTCGCTTTTTTGTTCATCATATTTACAAAACCTTCTTCTGAACCAGCGATATGCTCCGCTACTGCAACAGACGCATCATTTCCAGATGCAATTGCAATACCCTTTAGCATTTCATTTACGGTCATCTCTTCTCCAGGCTCTAAAAAGATTTGTGATCCACCCATTGAAGCTGCATGCTCACTTGCTCTCACTTTATCGGTCAGTTTTAGTTTTCCTTTTTCAACTTGTTCCATAATTAATAGCATTGTCATAATCTTCGTCATACTAGCAGGTGGTAACTTCTCATTTGGATTTTTATCAAACAAAACTTTACCTGTATCTTGTTCAATTACAATTGCTGATGACGCTTGTTCCGCTAACTTCGGCGTTGTTTCTTCTGTTTTCTCCTGCTTCGTCTTCTCAGATTGTGCGAAACTAACTGAAGTACCAGAAAGCAATAACATGAAACAAACAAGTATTCCAAAAACTCGCTTCATGACTAACCCTCCATTCTATATCAAACCTATTTTTTCCAATTCACCGTTTTTTAATACCATATTTTTCTAACATTTTCAGTTGACAAATACATTACTCACCTTTATTGTATTAAGTGTATTACGCATAGTAGTACACTTAATACAAGCCAGAAAGGAGACATTGCTCTTGCACATTCAACTTGATCCAAGAAGCAACACTCCGATATGGGAACAAATTGTTCAAAATATAAAAGAACTCGTATTGAAAAACATGTTAGCTCCAAGTGACAAACTACCTTCTGTACGCGAACTCGCTTCTTTACTCGTTATAAATCCAAATACAGTGAGTAAAGCGTATCAAGAATTAGAGCGACAAGGGATTATTGAAACATTACGAGGAAAAGGAACATTTGTATCCCAATCGATCACCCCAACATTAGACGAAAGGAAAATCGCTATGGTTGAAAAGCAATTTCATCAATTACTATTAGAAGCCTCTTATCTTGGTGTTACGAAAGATAAAATTCATGATTGGATAGATTCATACTACAAAGAGATTGGAGGAAATGCGGATGCTGAAAGTGACAAGCCTCAAGAAAACGATTGATAATCAAACGATTTTAGATGATGTTTCTTTTACATTACAAAGAGGAAGTATTACCGGACTACTCGGAAGAAACGGTGCGGGGAAAACAACTTTATTACGAACGATGGTCGGTATTTTAGACCCTGATGCAGGGACTGTTACATATGAAGATACAAACATTCATCAGTGTCCTGAAGTAAAGCAAAAAATCGTATATGTTCCGGATTCTACTAACATACTGAACGGCTATGCGGTAAAAGAAATTGTAAAGTTTTATAAAGCAGTTTATACCGTATTTGATGAAGCATATTTCTATGAACTGTTGGAACGTTTTAACTTACCAAACAAAAGAATTCGTAGCTATTCAAAAGGAATGAAAGCACTGCTTGCTATCATTTTAGCCGTTTCTACAAAGGCAGAATATATTATTTTAGATGAACCGACAAATGGACTTGATCCTATCGTAAAAAGACAGATTTTACAGTTTCTCGTTGGAGAAGTTGCAGAAAAAGAGATTACCATTTTCATCTCAACTCACCATTTAGATGAAGTGGAACAAATTGCAGATACAATTATTATATTAAAAGGCCATACTATCTCGTCGATTACATCACTAGACGATGCAAAATCACGATTTGCTAAAATACAAGTTGCTTACGAACGTTCACTACCTCAAAAACTAGAAAACTTGAGCAATATTAAAATATTAAATCAAACAGGAAAAGTATATACCATCTTAATTGAAGGAAATGTGGCTACAACACTGGAAAAGTTTTATAAAGAACAACCTATACTCATTGAAGAATTAACAATGTCACTTGAAGATGTCTTCGTTACGACACTGGAGGAGGATGGGTATGTTTCATAAGGCGTTGTGGATGTGGAATTGGAAGCGCGGGAAATATGCTGTGTTACTATTCTTCTTTAGTTCGCTTTACTTGTTACCTTTTGGCTACTATAGAAGTGCTCAGCAACAACTTGATGCGTATTATGAATTACAAGAAAAAGGGAAACAGTATTATTATTTTTATATTTTTTCTTCAGGAGAAAGTAATAGTTTTTGGTTAACTGTTCTTATTATCGCTTTAGCCTGCTTATTGATAGGATGGGAACGCAGCTACCAATCTAATACACTACTTATGACAATGCCATTTAAAAGAAAAGATGTTTTCTTATCTAAATGGGCTTTCGGTTCATTTTGTATTGTGGGCTCATTACTTTTCAATTGGGTTCTTATGTATGTTATTTATAGAACCACTATTCATTTTGATTATCAATCTTTTAGTCCGTTTCATCGATACTTTCTTTATGCGATAGTTTCTTATGTTGCAGTCTATACAGCTGCCTTATGTATCGGTACTTTTACTGGAAGCATCGTTTCGCAGATTATTTTTTGTATTCCATGGTTACTAGCAGGGGTTACATTTATTACATTACTATACACTTTTACAACTAACCATTTATACGCTGCAAATATTAAAAATGAAAACTTATATCGACAACTTTATGAAATCAATCAAAAAACAAATACAGCTGCACCAATTAGTCATTTTTCTATCAATTATTACTATAATCCGGAATCCCGTGAAATCGAGAACAATCCAACTGCTTTAAGAGATCCAGCATCTCATATATATTATTCAGCCAAATCAATGTTAGTCCCGATTTTTTATACATTAGTTTACTTACTACTTGGAACATATTTATATACAAGATCACCAAATGAAAACACTCAGAAGATATTTATGTTCCAAAAGAGTTTACCGATATGGATATGGGGCTCAACCATTTACTTTGCATTACTAGGCGGCTATAAAATAAACCATTTTAATTTCTTACCTAGTTACTATATCGGTTTGTTTCTAACCGGAATCATTACTTATGTTATATTATCACGCCTAACAAATTATAAAGTTTTTTAAAGGAGAGATCCTATGTTTCAAAAAGCACTGTGGCTAAGAACGTATCAACAAAGTAAATATGTTGTATGGTTATTTTGGCTCGTCAGCTTCTATACTTTGTCATATCAATACTATATGACTTCTATTCAAGAGCAACAATTTCTAAATGACAATAAAAAGTGGAACTATGTATATCATTACCATTTTGATTTAACACTTCTAGATCCTGTTCTGCTGTTAGGTAGTGTACTTATCGTTCTAGCTTGTACGTTAATTGGATGGGAAAGACAAAATAACGCTAGCGACTTGTTATGGTCCATGCCCTTTAAACGTTCGCACCTTTATATAACAAAGTGGTTATTTGGAATCTGTAATATCGTCGCAGTTGTCATTTTAAACTGGGGGCTATTTGCTATTATGAAAAAGTTAACTTTTCATAATAAATATCAAGTATTCTCTCCCTTTCATAGTTATTTTATATACATGTTAATTGTATTAATCGCTATTTATACAATTACCTTATGTGTAGGTACAATGACAGGGAATATTATATCGCAAGGATTTCTCACTACAGCTATATTAATCTTTCCAGCTTTACTTCCATCACTTATCTCCGGAGTCATTGCTGTTCACTCAAACACTGAATTTCATGAAGACAACAGTCTTATACATGATGTGATGGAAAACATACGTATCTCTAGCCCAGCAGAAGATTTTCGTATTTACTTTAATTATGATCCACAGAGCGCTTATACTGATCAAAATGGAGTACGTCATAACGAACCAAACTTTACAAAAATTCCACCGGCAAAAACATTGATTGGACCTATTGCACATATTATTCTTTTATTACCACTCGGTATATATTTATATGCTCGTTCAATCAATGAGCGAAATGGTAACTATCTATTATATCCAAAGTTACAAAAGTTAGTAATGGCATGCGCTATTTTCTTTGGTGGGATCGTTGGAGGTTTAATACTAAGTCGAGCGCACTCATTGTCCAGCTTTTACATCGGATTTTTAGTAACTAGTTTCATTACGTATTTCTTCCTACCTAAAATATTAAAATGGAAAGTCTCTTGGAATTTTAAATAAAATAGCCTCCTCTTATTGAGGAGGCTATTTCACATTCTCTCTCCTATCCCCATACACCATCTCTTCTTTCATCCCAAATCCATCACCATTTTGCACAATCTGCTCTGTCGGTGCAACTACACTTTCAGCAATTTTCCATTCCCCACGCTCTTTCACAAATACTTGTAGAAAATAGTTCATGCCATCTAATTGATATGCATTTTCTTTTTTCACATTATAGTGAATCGCAATGTAGTACACTTGAATATTTTCTTTTCCTATTTTTGATACGTATTGCGATAGTCTCGGTATATAGAGTGCTGCTTTCTGAAAAGATAGTTGCTTCGCTTTAACAAGCGATGAACTTGTTACATTACGTAATGTGTCCTGATTACGAATATTATCGCTATGGTGGAATAATACTGTGTTTTGCATAGAACGAACCCATAATTTTGAATATAAGACTGTATTATCGTTTTCAATGTACTTCACTTCTTTTCGCACCACTTGGATAGGCGTATCTGCGTACGTGAATGTTTGAAAATAGAAAAAACCACCAAATAAAATGGTAAGTGCAGCAATATATTTCATAATCTTTCCTCCGATCTTTTAATTAAAGTATCGGAGTTTCAAAATGTTTTTATTCAAAAGAAAAAGGATAGGAAAGCTGTCGCTCCCTATCCTCATTTATTATAATACGCGGCCAAATAGCTCTAACACCATTTCTATTTCTTGGTCGCTCCAACCTTTAAATTTCTCTTTATAATATTCTTTTCGTACAGCTTCTAGTTTTTCAGTTACTTCTCTTCCGTGTTCTGTAATTTCTAAGTACACGATACGACGATCTGAATTGGAACGTTTTCTTTCTACTAATCCTTTTCGTACAAGACGATCTGTAACAGCTGTAATATGACTGGAGGTTACGTTTACTTCACTCGCAATTTGCGAAGCCATCTGTGGACTGTTTAAAAATAATGCGCGTAATACAGAAAATTCATTATATGGCATATGTTCTGCAAAACGTGTATTAATATCATTTTGTAATAAACGTATCATCTTTCGAAATGATCCGGATAACTCTAAAATCAGTGTTTCTCTTTTTTCGTTCACTAGCCTCGTCCCTTTTTTATCATATTTACACATATTATAATCTATAAATACCCTCGTTGTATATGCTTTCTTTCTTTAACATTCCCATTTATGTAACTTTTTCATACAAATTTCTTTTTTGTTCACACATATACATATAAAAAGGATGGTGATGGAAGATGCAAGGTGGAATGAATCCTTATTTACACAATGTACGCACAGCTAATACTGGTAAAGAAGCGACTATTACTGTACAAGGTGAAGGTGTTGTTAAAGCGAAACCAAATGTCGTTATACTAACACTTGGCATTCGAACTGATAGTAAAAATGTGAAACAAGCGCAAGAAGAAAATGCAGTACAATCAAAACAATTGCTGGATGCACTTAAACAGCTTGGTATCGCCGAAAAAAATATAGAAACCATTTCATATACGATTACGCCTCAATACGAATATATAAATGATAAAGCATTACTACAAGGATATCGGGTGGAACATTTGTATGAAATTACCGTTTTAAATGTACAAAAAGCAGGGGAAGTATATGATATAGCCGTTTCAAATGGAGCAAACGTAGCAAAAGGTTTACGGTTTCGAATATCTCACCCAAATAAATATTATGAGCAAGCTCTCATTCAAGCTCTGCAACAAGCTGTAGAAAAAGCTCGTGCTATTGCGAGTACATACAATTTAAACATTAATCCTGTTCCACTCTCATTCGTTGAAGAATCTGCTCAATTACCAAGGGAAGTCGCGTCCTATGCTACTTTACATGCACAAGCAGCTCCTCCCATTCAATCGGGAGAATTAGAAATCATTTCTACAATACGGGCGATTTTTACGTATTTATAAATAATTTCATTTATAAGTAAACGTTATCATTTTCCTTGTTGTAAAAACATGATGTTCTGATATAATAAAGGACGGTGAGCTCTTACGAAAGAGATATCACGGGTGGGAGAGGGATATGAAAAAGAAGGTTTAACATGAAAGGAATACTTGAAAGAACATTTAAATTAGGTTTACACGAAACATCACCAAAACAAGAAGTTTTAGCTGGAGTTACGTCATTTT
Organism: Bacillus sp. CD3-5; assembly: GCF_006349665.1. Taxonomy (NCBI): domain Bacteria; kingdom Bacillati; phylum Bacillota; class Bacilli; order Caryophanales; family Bacillaceae; genus Bacillus; species Bacillus sp. CD3-5. The sequence goes on from NZ_VEPX01000003.1 coordinate 383,704, forward strand.
TTACGATCGTATATATTATGATTGTAAATGCATCCATTTTATCCGATGCTGGCATTCCTCTTGAAGCTGGAATTTTAGCAACTGTTTTCAGTTCATTTGTCGGATGTCTGCTCATGGCATTTTGGGCAAATGCACCTGCTATTCTTGTCCCTGGTATGGGTGTAAATGCATTCTTCACGTACACTGCTGTGCATACGCTCGGATTAACTTGGCAGGAAGCATTAGCAGCTGTCTTCATCTCTGGTATTATTTTTGCAATTGCTGCGTTTACACCAATCGCTCGCGTGCTTTCAGTATCGATTCCAAAGTCACTAAAGGAAGCTATCACTGTCGGCATCGGATTATTTTTAGCATTTATCGGATTGCAAAAAGGTGGTTTAGTCGTTTCGAATCCAAATACTGCTGTTGCAATGGGTAAATTAAGTAGCCCTGTCGTTCTTGCGACCGTGCTTACTCTTATCGTTGCACTCGTATTATTTATTCGTAACGTACGTGGAAACTTTTTATGGACGATTGCAATAGGAACTGGTATTGCATGGCTGTTTGGCCTTGTTGATACAAGTCAAATCGGAAATAGTTCATTCTCATTCGCGAGTTACGGCGATGTGTTTGGGGCTATGTCATTTGGCAAACTTTCTTCCTTACCATTTTGGATTGCAACATTCTCCTTAAGCATGGTGCTTATTTTTGAGAACATGGGACTTCTGCACGGTTTATTAGAAGATGACCGTAAATTCCCACGTGCTTACCAAGCCAATGCAATTTCAGCAATGACATGTGGTCTATTTGGCACAAGCCCTACCGTATCAACAGTAGAGAGTGCCGCAGGTATTACTGCAGGCGGAAAGACAGGTCTGACGTCTATCGTTACAGGGTTGTTATTCTTTGCATCACTGTTTGCACTTCCGTTTGTCAAACTAATTCCTGATAGTGCCATTGCACCAATCTTAATTATTATTGGCGGCCTGATGATTACAAGCATTCAACAAATTCCTCTGAACGATTTTTCAGAAGGATTCCCAGCGTTCTTAATTATCGTCATGATCCCGCTCACATATAGTATCGCTGATGGCATTGCGTTCGGATTTATTGCTTATCCTATCTTAAAAGTTGCTCTTGGAAAGCGTAAAGAAGTCGCACCGTCTATGTATATCATTACATGCTTATTCTTAGCCATGTTCGTATTACATGCTATTGGTTAAGTAAAAACACCGAGGAATTTTCCCTCGGTGTTTTTTACTTAAACCATCCTTTTTTATAAAACCAAGCCATCATGCCGCCGCCAATTAGTGCCATAATAAGTAAACAAATAAAATAACTATATTGTCCACCGAGCTCTGGCATATGCGTAAAGTTCATTCCATATACTCCCGCAATAAATGTTAATGGCATGAAAATAGTCGAGAATACAGTTAATGTTTTCATAATGTTATTCATATGATGCGAGTTTAATGAAAAATAGCTATCTCGAATATCTGCTGTTAACTCCCGGCTTGCTTCAATCATTTCGGTCAATTTAAGCAAATGATCATGTATATCTTTAAAATAAATTTCATGATCACTTATACCGTAAAAACGAGTCGAATTTAAAATACGATACAATAAATCACGCATCGGAATAATTGTACGTCTTAACTTCGATAAATCTGCACGTATATCAAATACTTCTTCTAGTACACTTCCTGCCGTTTCACCCGTTAAATTATCATCAATTGCATTTAAATGATCCTCAATGTAATATACAGGCGCAAAATAGTCATCTACAATTTGATCGATAATTGTATGTGCTACGTGCAGGGGACTATTTTTAATACGCTTCTTTTCTCCAAGCGTTTTCCATACTCTTTCAATTGCATTGTTATGAGAAAAGTGGAAAGAAACAATATAACGATCACTAATAAATAAATCAATCTCGTGCGGTTCTAATCCATCCTCACCAAATGCATGAAGAACTAAAAAGTTATATCCATCATAAAAATCAACTTTTGGCCTTTGTACATATTCTATGCAGTCTTCAATTGCAAGGGGATGGAACTTAAAATGATCTTGCAAAATGTATGTATACTCTTCTTTCGTTGGCTTATATAAATCTAGCCAATACCATACAATATGGTCTTTCTTTGTTTCCTCTAGCGAAACATCATATAATACTTCATCTGTTTTTGTTATTGCACAAATTCTAATCATATTTTCACCCATTATTATTATAAACAAAAAATAGTAAAAAAAGCCAAGGAGAAATACTCCCTGGCCCTTCTTTATTATTCAGTAACGATGCCGTGCACTAATGTTGGTGCATCTACATGCTCTTTAGAGATCTTCATGTTCTCATAAATTTTTGCTTTTACGTCTTCTACATTTTCACGGTTTGCGTAAATGGTAACAAGTGATTCACCTTTTTTCACGCTGTCCCCTACTTTTTTACGAAGCATTAAGCCAACTGCTAAATCAATTTCAGATTCCTTCGTCGCACGTCCTGCTCCTAAAAGCATTGCTGCTGTTCCGATTTCATCTGCAACGATTTCTGATACATAACCGTCTTCCTTCGCTTCCACTTCAATTTTAAATTGTGCTTGTGGTAATTTAGAAGGATCATCAACAACAGATGCATCGCCGCCTTGCGCTGATAAGAACGTTTTAAATGATTCTAGTGCCTTACCGTTGTTCATTACTTCAATTAATTTCTCACGTGCATCTTCTAGAGATGAAGCTTGTCCAGCAAGGTATACCATTTGACTTCCAAGCGTTAAACATAACTCTTCTAAATCTTTCGGTCCTTTACCTTGTAATGTATCAATTGCTTCTTGTACTTCAAGTGCGTTACCAATCGCCTCACCAAGTGGTTGACTCATATCAGAAATAACAGCCATCGTATTACGACCAACGTTATTACCAATGCGCACCATTGCTTCTGCTAAACGTTTTGCATCTTCATCTGTTTTCATAAATGCACCTGCTCCAGTTTTTACATCAAGAACAATTGCATCTGCACCAGCAGCAATTTTTTTACTCATAATTGAGCTTGCAATAAGCGGAATTGAGTTTACTGTTGCCGTTACATCACGAAGTGCATACAATTTTTTATCCGCAGGTGTTAAGTTTCCACTTTGACCAATAACTGCGATTTTATTTTCATTTACAAGACGCATGAATTCATCATTTTCGATTTCAACATGGAATCCTGGAACTGCTTCTAATTTATCAATTGTACCACCAGTATGTCCTAGACCACGTCCAGACATTTTTGCAACCGGTACACCTAAAGCGGCTACTAATGGACCTAATACAAGTGTTGTTGTATCACCAACGCCACCTGTCGAGTGCTTATCTACTTTTACTCCTTCAATAGCTGATAAGTCGATTGTATCACCGCTATTTACCATTGCCATCGTTAAATCTGCACGTTCTTGATCGTTCATATCTTGGAAGAAAATTGCCATTGCAAGTGAACTTACTTGATAATCAGGAATATCACCATTTGTATATCCTTCAACAATAAAGTTAATTTCTTCTGTCGTTAATGCATGTCCGTCACGTTTTTTTGCAATTAGGTCCACCATTCTCATTGTGAGGTCACCCCTTCATTTGTTTTACGATTGCTTTTACTAATGCTAAGAAGTTAGCTTTAACACGTTCTGTCGTTTCGATTACTTCATCGTGGTGAAGTGGCTGATCTAAAATACCAGCTGCCATATTTGAAATACAAGAAATACCAAGTACTTTCATACCAGCGTGACGCGCTACAATTACTTCAGGTACTGTTGACATACCAACTGCATCTCCACCAAGTGTACGAAGCATACGAATTTCAGCAGGTGTTTCATATACAGGACCTGTCATTCCAACGTATACCCCTTCTTGTACTTTAATATTTAAGTCTGCTGCAACTTGTTTCGCCATTTCGCGAAGCTCTACTGTATATGATGTAGACATATCAGGGAAACGTACACCCATTTCAGAATCATTTGGTCCGATTAATGGATTTGTACCCATGAAGTTAATGTGATCTGAAATTAACATAAGATCGCCTGGTTCGAATGATGTATTTACACCACCAGCTGCATTTGTTACAACAACTGTTTCTACCCCTAGTTCTTTCATAACACGAACTGGGAATGTTACTTTTTGCATATCGTATCCTTCATAGAAGTGGAAACGTCCTTGCATTGCTACTACCGTTACACCTTGAAGTGTACCGAATACTAGTTGACCTGCATGGCCTTCTACAGTGGAAACTGGGAATTCAGGGATTTCACTGTAAGGTACTGTTACTGCATTCTCGATTTCATCTGCTAATACACCTAGTCCAGATCCAAGGATTAGTCCTACTTGTGGTGTCTCTTGAAATTTCTCTTTTAAATATGAAGCTGATTTTGTAATAAGTTCACGATTCATTTGTTTATCCCCCTATTTCTTTAGCTCGTTTAAGAAGCTTGTTCCGTATTCTGGCATTTTCACACCGAAGTTTTCTGCTACAGTTGCACCAATATCAGCAAATGTTTGACGAAGTGGTAACTCTTTTCCGCCTTCTTTCATGCTTGGGCTATATGCTAATAACGGTACATATTCACGTGTATGATCAGTACCATGATGCACTGGGTCATTACCGTGGTCTGCTGTAATTAATAATAGATCATCTTCTTTTAGTTTTTCGAATACTTCTGGAAGACGTGCATCATATTCTTGCAGAGCTTCTCCGTATCCTTGTGGATCACGACGGTGACCGAATAATGCATCAAAGTCAACTAAGTTTAAGAAGCTAAGACCTGTAAAGTCCATATTTAATGTATCTACAAGCTTATCCATTCCATCCATGTTAGACTTCGTACGAAGTGATTCAGTTACCCCTTCACCATCATAGATGTCAGAGATTTTACCGATAGCAATCACATCATAATCACTATCTTTTAATTCATTCATTACTGTACGGCCGAATGGTTTTAATGCATAGTCATGACGGTTCGGTGTACGTGTAAAGTTTCCAGGCTCACCAACGAATGGACGAGCAATAACACGGCCTACCATGTACTTCTCATCTAACGTTAATTCACGTGCAATTTTACAAATTTTATATAACTCATCAAGCGGCACTACTTCTTCGTGTGCTGCGATTTGTAGTACGCTATCAGCAGAAGTGTAAACAATTAAAGAGCCTGTTTCCATTTGTTCTTGACCAAGTTCATCAAGAATTTCAGTTCCAGAAGCTGGTTTATTACCGATGATTTTACGGCCTGTTTTTTCTTCTAATTCATCAAGTAATTCTTTTGGGAATCCTTCTGGGAACACTTGGAATGGTGTATCAATGTAAAGACCCATGATTTCCCAGTGGCCTGTCATTGTATCTTTACCAGTAGATTTTTCTTGCATTTTTGTATAATATCCAAGTGGTTTTTCTACTTTAGAGATGCCTTTCATTTCACGAATGTTACCAAGACCTAATTTCACCATGTTAGGCATTTGTAACCCATTCATATGTTCAGCAATGTGACCAATTGTATCAGATCCTAAATCACCAAATTGTTCAGCATCTGGTGCTTCACCGATTCCAACAGAGTCCATAACGACTAGGAATATACGTTTATATTTATTCATAACTGCGACCTCCTATAAGTTCAGTTCTACTTCTTGTAGTATGTTCAAAACGCTATAAAGTGAAACTGTTCTCCATAAGAATTATCTTTCGTTCTCATTATCAAACAGTACTTCTTTAAATCATTCTCTAACCTATTTCGTTTACCTTGAAACGACGCAAAAACATTTCTAGTTTTTTCTAAGTCAGATGTCAGACATCTGATACTGATATCATAACATGTTTACGCTTTCTTTTTAATACATTTTCGTAGAATTTCTCATTTTCTTCACACTTCTATTGTAATCCATTATGCACAGAAGTGCTAATCATTTTATGATTTATTTCTTCATATAAAGTGAAATTTTAATCAGTGGCGGTTTTGTTCTTTCCCACTGATTATTTTTCGGGATAAAAATAAAAAAATAGCTCTAAAGAGCTACCAGAGTGTTGGGAAACCCTTTAGGGTTCCCAACACTCTGGAATCTTTTTTGATTTTAGCTAATAAAAACAACATAA